>CACLEJ010000030.1 GCA_902605865.1 uncultured Pelagibacteraceae bacterium | reverse complement strand
ACTGATAGATAGTCAAGATGCTGTCTATGGTAATATTGCATATGATTTAGCTTCTCTTATCGATGATGTTAGGTTTAAAACAGACGTAAAGACTAAAAAATATATTTTTGATGAATTCATAAAAAAAAATAAACAATTAAATCTTAAAAAGTTCAGAAATGACTTTGAGATCTTATCCGTTTTGAGGAATCTGAAAATAATTGGCATATTTACTAGATTATCTGCAAGAGATAAAAAAAATAAATATCTTAAACTTATACCGCATGCATGGGAGTTAATTGACTACCGAACTTTGAACAATCCAATATTTAAAGACTTAAATTACCTTTTAAGTAAAAACTTTGATAGAAAAATTAGAAAATAATATGAAAATTAAAACTGCTCTAATATTATGCGCTGGATTTGGTAAGAGAGTACAACCGATAACTGGCAGTTTACCCAAACCATTAATAGTATACAAAAATGAAACTTTATTAGAAAATACAATTAATTTTCTTACAAAAATAAAAATTGAAAAAATTAAAATTAATGTTTTTTATTTAAAAGAAAAGATTATTAATTTTATTAATAGTAAAAATTTCCCAATTAATATTGAAATTGTAGATGATGGTGAAACAATCTTGGGAACAGGAGGTGGGACTCTAAATCTAATTAACAAATCTAATGAGGACGATGTTCTAGTAATCAATCCAGATACAATTTGGGATGATAGTTATATTAAATCAATTGACGCTATGGAAAAAATTTACTTTGAAAAAAAAATAAAAAATATCTTATTAATTGTAAATAACTCTACATGTTTTGATAAAAGATTTAATGGAGATTTTGAGATAGAAAATAACATCCTTTTAAAAGAAAAAATAAATAATTTTAAATATACTGGATGCCAAATTTTTAATAAAGAATTAATAGCACATAAACAATTAAATTATTTTCCTATATCTGAAATATGGGATTCTCTTTTGAGAGAAAGTAATCTTTATGGTTATGAGCATAAAGGTGAATTTAAGCATTTAACTGATTTTGAAATCTACGAAAAATTATTTATTTAGAAAACTAAAAGATCTTTTGCTCTATCTTTATCTAAATATCTTGCCTGTTTAATATTTCCTTTTTCAGTTTCAATCAATAAAGGATTACCAGTTGGTATTTCTAAGCTCGAAATCTTTTCATTATCTAAATTAAATAAGTATTTGCATAATGATCTAATTGAATTTCCATGAGCTGATACAATAATATTTTTATCTAATTTAGGTTCAATATTTTTTTTATAAAAAGGTATTACTCTTTCATAAGTATTTTTTAATGACTCTGTATCTGGAATTTTATCTTTGGGAACATTTTTATATATATCAATATTGATTGGATGATATGGGCTTGTTTTTTTTAGAGGCTCTGGTGGTTTATCCCAAGATCTTCTAAAAGTATAAATTTTTTCTTCTCCATAAAGTTTTTTCATTTCGTCTTTATTTAAACCTGTTAAAGCTCCATAGTGCCTCTCATTTAGTTCCCAAGCATTAACAACATTTTGATCTTTAATTCTCATCGTATTAAGTATCAGATTTAGTGTTTCAATTGATCTTGTTTGTAAAGATGTGTAAAAATAAGATAATTCAAGGTTTAATTCCTTAATTAGTTCTCCTGCTTTACAAGCTTCAAGTTTGCCTTTTGCAGCTAAACCCACATCTACCCAACCAGTAAATCGGTTCTCCAGGTTCCATTCACTTTGCCCGTGTCGAACAAGTATTAAATTATTCATAAATTTAACACAAATATAAATTAAATTAGATTGACATAAAGCGAAATCTTTTTAATTTGTTAGAATGAGTTCATTTGAAGATAGAAAAAAAAGTTTTGAAAAGAAATTTGCTCACGATCAAGAGCTTCAATTCAAAGTTAGTGCTAGAAGGAATAAATATTTAGGAGAATGGGTATCTCAGTTGTTAAATTTTAATCCAGATCAAGAAAAAGAATACATTCAATCAGTTATAAAAGCGGATTTTGCTGAAGTAGGTGATCAAGATGTTTTTAGAAAAATTAAAG
>CACLEJ010000029.1 GCA_902605865.1 uncultured Pelagibacteraceae bacterium | reverse complement strand
GCTAAAGTAATATTTCCATCAACTCACTTAATATTCGAAAACTGTAAGAAGAATAAATCCCGTTTTAACGAAAATTCTACGCCTATGCCAAATTTAGCATATTCTAGAAGTAAATATGATTGTGAAAAATTATTGAAAAAAAACAAGATTAATTACATTATTTTAAGATTAGGTTCTGTTTATGGTCACACGAGTGATAAAAAAAGGATGTTTAATCTCCCCAACCTTTTTGCATTAAGAGCTAAAAATAGCCTAGACTTAAAATTATTTTCAGGTGGTGTACAAATAAAAAGTATAGTTTCAGTTAATGACGTAGCAAGAGCAATGTTTTTTCTCACTAAAAAAAAATATTTCAATCAAACATACAACTTAGTCTCTCAGCATTTTACAGTTAAAAAAATCGGCCAAATATGTAAAAAATATAATAAAAAAATAAGTCTAAAACCTACAAAAAATAAAATACCTTATGAGGGATATTATATGAATTGTAAAAAGATCAAAAAGACAGGATTTAAATTTGTGTATAATTACGAAGATTTTGTCAAAGATTTTATTAAAATAGTATAATCTCAATTTGTATAAATTAAATCATATCCAATTATTTTCTTATGTTTAATGTTTAATTTATATATATTTGTACATGGCGCCCTTAGGTACATACATTCTTTTTCACTTACAAAAATTTTATAATTGGTGCCTACAATTTTTTCTTTAGGCTCTATACTTTCTTTATTAGGTATAAATGAATAAATACTTGGCCATATATTATAGGATTTGTAGTTATTATTAATTCTATCCAACTGTTTAGCAAAAAATACTATTATAGACACTATTAAAATTAATCTAAAAATTTTTTTAATTAATAATAAATTATAACTATGAATATAAGATCCAATTAAAAATATTATTAGTGTAACAAGATAACTATAGCCATATCTATATAATGGAAACTTTAAAAAAAAAATAATTGTACCTAATGTAGAAATTATAATAATAACATTTTTTTTTTTATTCTCCTTAAAAAATAAATACTTATTTTTGTTTTTTTTATAAAAATTGAAGACAAATAAAATGACCAATAGTAGAAATATATAGGGGATTAAAATTTTCAGAATATATCTTAGGTGATTTGAAGACCAAGTGTTTACCCAATTAAAGTTTTTTAAAAATTTACTCTCAGTAATTGCTTCATCATTTCTGTCAGGCCACCCTTTTGACCATACTTCTGCTGATATATTTTGTTTGATTGTTTCCGTCTTATCTGCCCATGAAAGTTTATAAAAACATGTTTTATTTATTGGATAAATTAAACAACCAGAAACTAAAATATTTTTTAAAAGCCAAAGTATTATTAATAAAGATGAGAATGAAAAAAAAATTTTATATTTTTTATTTAGTTTCAAGTATATTGTAAAAGGAATAAAAAATGCTAACCCCAAAGTAATTTTATTTAAAAATATGTATGTAGCTGTGAGAGATGTTTTTTTTAAAAAGTTGTAATTTACCTCTGATTTTAAATAAATAGAAATTAAATAAAAAAATAATAAGTGAGCAGGAGCATCATTTCCAAAAGCACTATAACGATTAATTTTATAATTAATACAAATAGGGAAAAAATATCATTTAGTTCAAATTTCGTATTTTTTAAAAAGCTGATAACTTCGTCTATAAAATAAAATATTATAAAAACTACTAAGGATCCTAATGGAATAGTAATACTTTGTATTCCAGTAATATAATTATTATTAATTGCAGAAATATATTGAATTATAGAAATGTGCCCAAATCTAAAATGTAAATTACTTAGTCCTACAATAATTTTATTTTCATTTAATATTTGTGTATATGGAAGATGATATAATCCAGCATCAGGTCTATTTATGTCACTATAGGCAATAAGAAAGAATACAATTATTGATGTTTTAAAACAAAAAAAAAGTTCTTTTTTTGAAATTTTTATTTTTAGAAAAAATAAAAACGGTATAATAAAAATTATTGTTGAAATTACTTTGTTTAATGGAAGAAAAAAATTGGTTAGTAATGCAATAAATGAAACTAAAATAGTTCCAAAAATAGCATTTTCAGATAATTTATTGCTATTTTTTTTAAAATAATAATTACTAAAAGTTTTTCCATACA
>CACLEJ010000028.1 GCA_902605865.1 uncultured Pelagibacteraceae bacterium | reverse complement strand
AGATTCTTTAGAAATGTTAAATTCTAATACAGTAATGAAAAATGCTTTTGGAAAAAATGTTTTAAACAGTTATATTAAATTAAAAAAATCTGAAATTGAAAGTTTCAAGTTAAAAGAAAAATTTGATAAATTGAAACCTATTACAAAGTGGGAAAGATCTAATACTTTGGATTGTTAAAATATGTCTATTAATTATAGTCATATTTATAAATTTTCATCTTTTATTAAAAATAAAAATTATTCATTTAGTAGAGATGAAATATTGAATGTATTAGATAAAGAAACTATTGATAAAGCATATAATTCTTTATCTAGTTGGGAAAAATATGAACCCACTCCCCTACTTAATTTAAATAAACTTACAAGAGACCTTAATCTTAAAAATATCTTTTACAAAGATGAGTCAAAGAGGTTTGGACTTAAATCTTTTAAAGCACTGGGAGGTGCTTATGCAGTAGAGGAAGTTTCAGCTGGAAGAAAGGATGTAGTTGTTGCTACAGCAACAGCAGGAAATCATGGAAAATCAGTTGCCTGGGGAGCAAAAAGACTTGGTATTGCATGTAAAATTTACATAAGCGAATTTGTTAGTGAAACAAGAGCCGATGAGATGCGAAAACTTGGAGCAGAGGTAACAAAAGTAAAAGGCAATTACGAAAATTCTTTAAATGAATGCATAAAACAATCTAAGGCAAATGGTTGGGAAATTGTACAAGATGTTGCCTGGGAAGATTATCAACAAGTGCCAAAACTAACTATGGCTGGATATTCAGTCATGATAGAAGAAATTTCCAAACAAACTGATCATTATATTACACATATTTTTTTACAAGCAGGCGTAGGAGGAATGGCTTCTGGTGTAATAGCGGGAGTTGCCCGGTATTTTAAAAGAATTCCAAAAATTATTATTGTTGAACCGAAAAATGCAGACTGTGTCTTAAAAAGTATTGATGCAGGCAAACTTACTAGGGTTGAAATAGAAAAAGAGAGCATTATGGGGGGGGATGTCATGTGGAGATGTATCATTAGTCCCATGGCAAATTCTTAAAAACTCAGTAAATAATTGTCTGAGTATTCCAGATAATGACATACCATTATCAGTTGCGATGTTAGCTAAGGGATACTTTGGCGACGATAACATTGTTGCAGGAGAATGCTCAGCACCTGCTCTAATAAGTATAAATGTTAGTTGTAATAACGAACAAATTAAAAAGGATCTTGAATTAGATATGAATTCGAATGTTTTATTAATTGGATGCGAAGGTGATACAGACATAAAACTTTATAACGAACTTCTGTCAAAAGGATCAGAACAGTTGTCAAATGGATAGTACAGCACTCGTTTGGATAAGAGATGATTTTCGAATACAAAATAATGATGCGCTGACTTATGCTTCAAACAAGCATAATATAGTTACGGCAGTATTTATTTTTAATAGTAGTATTTTTGATCATAAAAGAGAAGCTCAAAAGTGGTGGGTAAGTAAATCCTTAGAAAATTTTAAATCAGATTTAAAAAAATTAAATATTGGATTGGAAATAATTAAGGACGACGAAATAAATTTTTTTTCTAAAATAAAATCTAATAGTAAAATATCTGTTTATTGGAATAAAGTTTATGAGCCTACTGAATTAGAAAAAGATAAAAAAATTGGGACTAATTTTTCAAAAAGAAATATTGATTTTAAATTTTTTAAAGGCAACGTTCTTAATGAATATAATAAAATTACAAAAAATGATGGCACACCTTTTAAAGTCTACAGCCCTTTTTGGAGAAATGCAGAGCAATTTTATTTAGAAAGACTGCCTGATAAAATAAGCAAAGTTAAAAAGTGTAAAAAGATAAACACATTGTTTAAAAACCAAATAAAATCTGAGGATATTTTACCTAGATCTGATTGGTATAAAAAATTTGAAAAGTATTGGGTACCTTCGGAGCAAAAAGCTCATGAAAATTTAGATAATTTTGTTAACAAAAGCATTCTTAATTATGGTGTTGATCGTGACTTTCCATCAATTAAAGGAACGTCATTACTTTCTCCATATATTAGAAATGGACAAATTAATGTTGGAGACATTTGGGAAAAATGTAAGAAACTTAAATCAAATAATGTGAGTGTAAAAAAATATACAAATGAAATTGGTTGGAGAGAGTTTTCGCACAGTCTCATAAATTATTTTCCACAAATGCTAAAGGGAAACTTAAGAAAAGAATTTGATAAGTTTCCATGGGTAAATAATTCTAAATTTTTAAATGCATGGAAAAAAGGAATGACAGGTTATCCAATTGTAGATGCTGGAATGAGAGAATTGTACGAAACAGGATGGATGCATAATAGGATTAGAATGGTCGTTGGATCTTTTCTAGTGAAGCATTTAAGAATTAACTGGAAAGAAGGAGAAAAATATTTCAGAAATTGTCTTCTTGATTTCAATGAAGCAAACAATGTTGCACAATGGCAATGGGTAGCTGGTTGTGGCGCTGATGCAGCTCCATATTTTAGAATTTTCAATCCTATTTTACAGGGTGAAAAATTTGATAAACAAGGAGATTATGTAAAAAAATGGGTTCCTGAATTATCAAAAGTTCCTCTAAAATATATTCACAAACCATGGGAAATGGAAAAAAAATATCAAGAAGCAATTAATACTATCATAGGCTCGGACTATCCAATGCCGATTGTTATTCATGAGAAAGCTAGGGCAGATGCTTTGAGTGCTTTTCAATCAATTAAGAAAAAAAATTAGTCTCCAATAAAATGATGAATTACAGTTCTTGTTGTTGCCTCTAACCTGTGTTCAAACAAATAGATACCTTGCCAAGTTCCTAGCAGTAATTCACTATCTTTTATACTTAAGGAGATTTGATTATTGGTTAATACAGATTTAATATGGGCTGGCATATCATCTTTTCCTTCAGTTGTATGGACATACAAGTTGTTGTCCATGGGTACCAATTTATCAAAGTATTTAATTAAATCTTTTTGTACATCTGGGTCAGCATTTTCTTGGACGATTAGTGATGCACTAGTGTGTTGGATGCTGAGATTAATAATTCCATTTTTAAAGTTATTTTTATTAATCCATTCTATTGTTTCATCAGTAAACTCATAAAGTTTTTGACCATTTGTATTAATTTCTAGTTTGTAAAATTCTTGTTTCATACATTAATTAAAGTTTTGTGATGTTAGTTCATACAATCGACTAACTGTTCTTTTGAAGGGTTCTTTCATGCTGTTAGCAGACTTGAGTGAATTTAATTCAACTTCTGATTTGATCATCAATGGTATTTTTTTTTCATAAATAATATCAATAAAAGTAATAAACCTTTGTTGCTGATTAGAATTACTTTCATTAAAGTTAGGAAGATTTTCAATAAAAATAAAGTCACTTTCGTCCGCAATTTTAATGTAGTCCTCTGGTCCTAGATTTCTATTACAAATTTTGTCAAAAGAAACCTTAAGGACTCTTTCATAAAAGTTTTCAAATACTAATTTACGACCCTTCACATCTAAAGTCTTAGTGGTTTGTTTTTTATTCTTTGTAGCTTTTCTAAAAGATTTATTAAACTTAAAATTAGATGAATTATCTATTGGAGACAAAAATCGACTTAAATTTGTA
>CACLEJ010000027.1 GCA_902605865.1 uncultured Pelagibacteraceae bacterium | reverse complement strand
TTTTACCGTACTTTTTTCTTTGGTCTAATATTTTTGCAAATGATGCGCGTAATTTTTCATTTATGCTGCCTTTGGTGGCTTTTATCCTATCAATTTCCTCATTTTCAATAGTTGATTTTATAAATAATCTGTATTTTAAATTATGCAAAAATAAAGCGAACAATTATTCTTTATTCAATAATTTAATGCTTATTGGATTTATTTTTTTTTCAATATATTTTGTAAATGAGAAAAGAAATGACAAAGTTATTTTTGAGAAACATTTTAAAAAAGAGTTAAAACGAACAAATTATCCAGAAGTCAATATATTACTATACAATTATTTTAAAAATAAAAATCTTAGTGATATAAACATGATTATGTATGATTGGGATTTTACCCAGCTTCCAAAATTTAAAAATTCACAGAATTTATCATGTCAAACTGATTCAATAGATTATTTAAAAAAAAATTATAAAAAAAACATATATTATTTAATAAAAATTAATGCCTGCTCTACAGATTTTATGGACTACTTTTATAGTTTAGAAAATAAGAAAATAATTTTCGAACATAATGGCCATATTTTATGGAAAAATAAATAAATTTCTAATCTAATTCAAATTTATCAGTATAATTCTTTTTCAATGATGGATCTTGTTCAAGTTTATCTAGGTAGAAATTTCCAATTACCAACTTATCTAATTCGGTTCCCATAAAACAATTAAATGCATCTGTTGGTGTGTTTACTATTGGCTCTCCTCTGACATTGAAAGAAGTATTTACAATTAATGGGCAATTAGTTTTTTCTTTAAATTTTTTGATAAGATTATAATATTTCTCATTGGTATATCTATTTACAGTTTGAATTCTTGCAGAATAATCTAAATGTGTAACAGCAGGTATTTCAGATCTTTTTATATTTAATTTTTCAATACCAAATAGTTTTTTTTGTTCTTCCGTCATTTCAAAAGTTTTTTTATTTTTGACTTTTGCTACCATTAACATATATGGACTATCTACACTTATATCAAACCATTCTGAGGAATCCTCTCTTAATACTGATGGAGCAAAAGGTCTAAAACTTTCTCTATATTTTACTTTTAAATTTAAATTTTTTTGTGTTTCTGAAGATCTTGGATCTCCTAATATTGATCTCGCTCCTAAGGCTCTGGGACCAAACTCCATTCTTCCTTGAAACCATCCAACAGCTTTTCTTAAAGAAAGGTCGTCTGCAACTTTATCAATTAAATCCTTCTCATTGAAAATTTTATATTCAGCTCCAAGTTGGTCAAGTTCTTTTTTAATTTGTTCATTATTATACTCAGGTCCTAAATAAGATCCACTCATACTATCATTTAAGTTTATTTTTCTTGGCATTTTATTTTCAATATGCCAATAAGCTAAAGCAGCTCCAAGGGAACCACCCGCGTCTCCGGCAGCAGGTTGTATCCAGATATTTTTGTAGATATTTTTCTCTAAAATTTTTCCATTAGCAACGCAGTTTAAAGCAACACCACCTGCTAAACATAAATTATCTATTTTATACTCCTCTTTTAAAGATATAGCTAACTTAACCATAACATCTTCTGTAACTTTTTGAATAGATGCGGCTATATCCATATGGAATTGATTAAGTTTTTCAGTTTTAGAATTTCTTGGTTTTTGACCGAATAATTCATGAAATTTTGGACTAGTCATTGTTAAACCTGTTGCATAATTAAAAAAATCTTGATTCAACCTAAACGAACCATCTGATTTAATATCAATTATATTATCTTTTATCTTGTCTTGATAAATAGGATTTCCATATGGGGCTAAACCCATTAACTTATACTCACCACTATTTACTTTAAACCCTGTATAGTACGTGAAAGCAGAATACATTAAACCTAATGAATGAGGGAAATGTATTTCTTTTTTTATTTCTAGATTGTTCTTTTTTCCAATTGCTACTGTAGTTGTTGCCCATTCACCAACACCATCTGCAGTCAATACGATTGCTTCTTCAAATGGTGATGGATAAAAAGCGCTTGCTGCATGGCTTATATGATGTTCGCAGAATCCTATTTTGTCTTGATCTTTAAAAAGTGGATCTTGTTTTTTAAGACTCTCATATAATAATTTTTTTTGGAAAAGTTTTTCTCTTAACCATGTCGGCATTGCCTTAGAAAATTGAACAAACCCTTTAGGTGCAAATGCTGTGTAAGTTTCTAAAAGTCGCTCAAATTTTAGAAAAGGTTTTTCATAAAATATAATATTATCAATTTGGTTTAATTTTAAGTTTGCAAAATTTAAAACAAATTCTATAGAATTAAATGGGTAACTAAAATCATGTTTTTTCCTTGTAAATCTCTCCTCTTGTGCTGCCGCAATGATTTTGCCATCAACTATTAATGTGGCAGCACTATCATGGTAAAAAGCTGAAATTCCTAGAATAGATGTCACCGATCAGAATATAGTATAAATAAATGGAGCAACCGCTGAACCTTGACTTAAGATTATTAAACCACCAAAAATTAGTAAAACTATAATTATAGGCATAAGCCAATATTTTTTTCTATTTTTCAAAAATTGCCAAAATTCTATTATAAAACTCATAAATTAATATTGATTATTCATATTACTATTATTTTTAGATTTAATAATCCAGTAAGATTTATTACTATTTTTTTTTAAGTTTAATACATCCTTTTTAAATATTTTTAATAATAATGATGTAGGGGTAACTACGAAAAAAAATATTAATGCCATAACTATTGGTGAAATAAAATATCCTAAGAATATACCAAATTTAAACCAGATTTTATTTAATGGTGTCAAAAACTTAGAGTTAATTACACCCAATAAGAGAAAGGCCATTGCTAGAAATATAGATATATAGCTGAAACTCGATCCAATTTTAAAAAAGAATATTCCAATTATTAAAAAAACAAAAAAAAATACAATTCCAAAACTTTTATTTGATCCAATTTTTAAATCATTTTTCATTATTTAAATTTATATTTAAGTATTGTGAGTAATGCTTTTACTCCATCGCTTACTTTAATCTTCTTTCCTTCTTTATATGATCTTCCATAATATTCAATAGGGACTTCTTTAATATCAATATTTTTTTTTGCTATTTTTGTTGTAATTTCTGGACAAAAAGAAAAACCTTTTTCTCTTAAGTCAATTGAATTAAATAATTCAATTGAAAAGGTTTTATAACAAGTATGTGCATCAGTAAGACTTTGTTTATTTATGATATTTGAAAAAATAGTTAACATGTGATTAAAAAATATTCTATAGATTGACGAAAAATTAACCAGAGAATATCGATTTTTATTCAATACTCTTGAGCCATATACAACTTCTGCTTGACCATTTAATATCGGCCTAACTAGAGATTTATAATCTTTTGGGTCATATTCTAAATCAGCATCTTGAATAATTACTATATCACCTGTTATGAATTTTTTTGCTGTTTGAATTGCGGCACCTTTGCCTAGATTTTTTTCATGATAAAAAATATTATAATCTTCTTTGGATAGCGTTTTAAGAAACTCTTTAGTTTTATCGGTGGAGCCATCATCTACTATTATAATTTCTTTTTCAATAAAATCGACATTATTAATTTTTTTGATTATTTTAAGAATGGTATTCTGCTCGTTAAAAACAGGTACAATTATTGAAAGCTTCATAGATAAAAATTTAAAGTCATTTTAATGTTTAACAAATCAAATTTTTAGATAAATATATAATATGTTTAAATTAATTATATTTTTAAAAAAAATATATTGGAAAATAGCAAAAAAAATAGGTTTTGTAATATTAATTCGTGATGAGAGAAAAAGCATTCATTCATCGAAGCTAAAAAAATACACTACCACAACTGGAATTTATTACCTACCAAAATATGCTTATCAAGATGTCATAAGAAGAGAAATAATTAAAAATAGAATCTTTGACGAGGATGTCTACAACTTATCTAAAAAATATATCAAACCAAATTCAGTTGTTATAGACGCTGGAGCTAATTATGGTCAACTTAGTATTCTATTTTCAAAATTATATTTAAATACAACAATATATTCATTTGAGGCATCAAAATATATTTACGACATTTTAGTTAAAAATATTGGGTTGAATTCAGAAAATATAAGAGGATTAAATTGTATACTGTCAGATTGTTCTGGAGAAGAATATTTAAAAATTCCTAGCTTTGAAAAATATGGAACATATGGATCATTAGATCTAGAATTTTCAAATAATATGAAAAATAATTATAAAGAAAAAATTTTAGTTAAAAAAATTGACGATTTTAATTTTGAAAGAAAAATATCATTTATGAAAATTGATGTACAGGG
>CACLEJ010000026.1 GCA_902605865.1 uncultured Pelagibacteraceae bacterium | reverse complement strand
TATTTAAACTACCTCTTCTATTATCTAATGTTCCGTCGTCGATTATTGTAACTCCATCGCTCGCAACTTTTTTACCAACTAAATCATGAAAAGCTGAAGTCTTTTTTCTATTAAAGTCACCTTCTAGTCCATGACCTACAGCTTCATGAATTAAAATTGCAGGCCAACCAGGTCCTAGAACAACTTTCATTTCTCCCGCAAGAGAAGGTTTGCTTTCTATATTTGTACTTGCAATTCTAAAAGCTTCATCGCAAACTTTTTTCCAATTATCATTTTTAAGATATTCATTATAATCCTGTCTTCCACCAATACCAAAAACACCAGTTTCTTTTCTACCATTCTTTTCAACCATTACTGACATATTTATTCTAACTAAAGGTCTATTATCTGATAATAATTCTCCTCCAGATCTAATGATCTCAACATTTTTCTTTTCTGCTAGAAGGCTAGCTGTTACTTGTTTAACTGAACTATCTTTTGATCTAGCATATTCATTCATATTGTTCAGCAATTCAATTTTTGATTTCATTGACTTGCTCTCAATTGGATCAACGTCTTTATAAAGCTTCTGATTAGTTTTTTTAATTTCTGAATTATATGTTCCGCTATTATTTTTTAAGGTTGACTTAAGATTTTCGCTAGAATTTTTTAATGATTTTTCAGAAATTTCGTTTGAATGAGAATAAGCAACTGTATCACCTGTTACAGCTCTAAAACCATAACCTAAGTCAGATGTATAATTTGAACTTTTAATTTTGTTATCATCTAATACAATTGTCTCAGATTTTGTATCCTCTATATAAAGCTCGCCATCATCACAATTATTAAGAGTTTCAGAAACAATGCTATCTGCTTTTTCTGAGGTTAATTCTGAATTTTTAAGTAAAGAAGACATTAGGTATATTTAAAGGTGAATTTAATATTATCAAGAATGATATGCGCGATTATTGATCACATCAACTAAGACTAATTACTTAATTTTCCTCAAAAAAAAATCATTTAGATGTTTAATAGTTGCCTTTGGATTTTGCTCTGGAATGAAGTGACCTGAGTTTATAGGATAACCTATAACTTTTTTTTGAGTATATCTTTGCCAAATTTTTATTGGTTTGAACTGTTTTCCAATTACTCCTTTACTTCCCCATAAAACTTGGACTGGAATATTTAGTTTTTTCTTTCTATCTTTTTTGTCATGATCCAAATCAATAGTCGCAGACGCCCTATAATCTTCACAAGATCCATGAATTCTTTTTGGTTGCTTGAAACATTTTAAATAATTTTCTTCAACTTTTCCAAATTTGTGATTACCTGACCATTTATCTAAACAACTTTTCATCCATTTACGTGGATCGCTCATTATCATTTTTTCAGGTAACCATTTTGGTTGTATTAAAAAAAACCAATGAAAGTAAGCTTTTGCAAAATCTCTTGTCGTTAGTTCGTACATATCTAATGTTGGACAAATATCTAAAACACTAAGAGCTATTATATTTTTTCTATGGTCTCTTGCTAGCCTGTGAGCAACTCTTCCACCTCTATCATGTCCTGCAACAAAAAATTTGTTAAACCCTAATTTTATCATCATCTGTTTCATGTCACTTGCCATTTCTCTTTTTGAGTAGTTGTAATGTTTGCTATCTGATGCTGGAGCAAGACTATTTCCATATCCTCTTAAATCTGCAGCAACCACTGTAAATCTTTTAGATAACTCAGGGGCTGTTTTGTGCCACATTAAATGTGTTTGTGGATATCCGTGTAGTAAAAGTAATGGTGGACCTTCACCACCGACTCTACAAAAAACCTTGCCCTTTTTTACCTTTACGTACTTTGACTTAAAACCATTAAACATGCCTAATAATATGTATTTTTTAAATTAAAGCCAATGAAAACGCTGCATCAATATTAATAATTAATTTGAATTTGCTTTGAGCCCCTGTATAAATTCGGACTCGTGAGAATTGAAGAAGAACTAAAATTAGACTACTCAGATGTACTTTTTAGACCTAAAAGAAGTACTCTTCAAAGTCGTAAAGATGTAAATCTAAAAAGAACTTATAGATTTAAATATAGTAATAATGAATGGTCTGGAATTCCTATCATGGCCTCAAATATGGATGGTGTTGGTGAACTTGGTGTAGCTGAAAAGCTTTCTGAATACGGAATGATCACTTGTTTAACTAAACAGCATAACATTCAAAAAATAAAAAAATTCAAAAAAATAAAATCTATTCATCCAAATATTGCTTTAAGTATAGGAATAAAAAAAGAAGATTTTGAAAATTTAGATAAAATTTTAAAAGAATATAGTTTCATAAAATTTATCTGCATTGATGTTGCTAATGGTTATTCTGAACACTTTAGTAAATTTTTAAAATCTGTAAGAGATAAATATCCTACTAAAACTATTATTGCTGGTAACGTGGTAACAGCTGATATGGCGCAAGAATTAGTATTATCAGGAGCAGATATTGTAAAAGTTGGAATTGGACCAGGTAGTGTTTGTACTACAAGAATTCAAACAGGTGTTGGTTATCCTCAGTTAAGTGCTGTCATTGAATGTGCTGATGCTGCCCATGGTTTAGGGGCACATATAATTGCTGATGGAGGTTGTACTTGTCCAGGTGATGTCGCAAAAGCTTTCGGTGGAGGTGCAGATTTTGTTATGCTTGGGGGAATGTTTGCTGGTCACGATGAAGGTGAAGGTAAGCTAATAAAATCAAATGGTCATAAATTTATAGAATTTTACGGATCAAGTTCTGACATAGCAAATAAGAAACATTACGGGGGGTTGTCTGACTATAGAAGTAGTGAGGGTAGAACAGTGAGAATTAAATATCGAGGAAAAATTAAAGATACGATAAATAATATTCTTGGTGGTGTCAGAAGTAGCTGTACTTACGTGGGGGCCCCTTCTCTTAAACAACTTAGTAAATGTACTACTTTTGTAAGAGTAGCTAAACAATTTAACGATACTTTTACTAAGTAAGGATGAAAGAATACAAAATCGCCTCAATTGCTGGAGATGGTATTGGAAAAGAGGTTGTTCCAGAGGCTTTAAAAATACTTAAAGAAGTGGCAAATCAACATCAATTTAAATTAAAGATAGATGAATTTGATTTTTCATCATGCGATTATTATGAAAAGCACGGAAAAATGCTACCTGATGATTGGAAACAACAAATTGGTAATCATGATGCGATATTTTTTGGTGCAGTAGGTATGCCAGATAAATATCCAGATCATATTACTTTATGGGGTTCCCTACTTCAGTTTAGAAGAGAATTTGATCAATTTATTAATTTAAGGCCAGTAAAATTATTTGAAGGAGTAAATGCACCATTAGCAAATAAAAAACCTGGTGACATAGATATGATGATAGTGCGTGAAAACACTGAGGGCGAATATTCTTCGGTAGGTGGAAAAATGTATCAAAATACTGAAAGAGAAATTGTTATACAAGAAACTATAATGTCTAAACATGGAATAGATAGAGTTCAAAAATTTGCATTTGAATTAGCAAAAACAAGAGATAGAAAAAAATTAACTAATGCCACAAAATCAAATGGTATTTCTATAACCATGCCATACTGGGACCAAAGATTTTATGAAAACAAAAAAGATTTTCCTGAGATTAAAACAGATCAATTTCATATTGATATTTTAGCTGCAAGATTTGTTTTAACACCAGAGTGGTTTGATGTTGTCGTAGCATCAAATTTATTTGGAGATATTTTATCCGATTTAGGTCCAGCATGTACGGGAACAATTGGTATAGCTCCATCAGGAAATATTAACCCAACAAATAAACATCCTTCTTTATTCGAGCCTGTTCATGGATCAGCACCTGATATTGCTGGAAAAGGTATTGCAAATCCAATAGGACAAATTTGGTCTGGCGCTATGATGTTAGATTATTTAGGCGAAAAAGAAGCTGCCACACGAATAGTAAGTTCAATCGAAAAAACTTTGCTAGAAAAACAAAATAGAACTAAAGATCTACATGGTGATAGCAATACAAAAGAATGTGCTAATAAAATCTTAGATAATATTAATTAACTTAAGTAGTTAAATATTGAATAGCAAAAAATATGGTAGCAAATGATGCAAAAGTTGAGATAAATAAAGCTTTTATTATATTTTCAGGACTTACATTATAGGCAGAACATAATACTACAGCTGTATGACCACATGGTGCTACACTAACAAAAAAAGCACCAGGAATTTTTTCAGGTTGTCCAGCATCAAATATAATAAAGCCGATTATCAAGAGGATGATTGGGGAAACTACTAATTTCAATATAGATACAGAAGCAGTTAGTTTATTAATAACTTTATGTGTGTAAAAAGATAATGTGATACCAATTGCGAAAAGTCCTATAGGAGAAACACAAGCTGCCAAAACAGAAAGAACGTAGTCTATTGGCGTATCATCGATATTTATCTTAAACACAAATAGTAAAAGACCAATTAAGATTGAAAATATCATTGGATTAAGAACTATGTTCTTTATAAATGCAGTTAATCGAATATTTTTTTTAGTAGTAAGTTCTAAAAAAAAAGCAATTACAGATAATAAAATAACCCCATCCATTAATATTATACTTGTTACTTGAGTAATTACTTC
>CACLEJ010000025.1 GCA_902605865.1 uncultured Pelagibacteraceae bacterium | reverse complement strand
GATAATGCTATTATAATTGGTTTAATTGCAGCTAATTTCGTACCTAAAAATAGAAAAAAGATAATTTTTTGGGGAGTAGTTGGTGCTCTAGTTTTTAAAGTTCTATTTGCAGTATTTGCAACATATCTGTTCAAATTCTACTTTATAAAAATTTTGGGTGGGTTGCTTTTAATTTGGATAGTCAATGATTTGAGAAAAGATCTTTTTCAAATTCAGAAAAAATCAAAATCACCCACAAAAAAATCTCTAGAACCTTCATTTGCAAAAGGGATGTATAAAGTGCTTTTTGCAGATATCACAATTAGTTTTGATAACGTTATAGGTGTTGTTGGGGCTTCCAAGGGTAACTTTGGGTTTATGATTTTTGGTTTACTGTTATCAGTAGTTCTTACTGGGGCAATGGCAACATACTTAGCTAATTATATACAAAAACATTTATGGGTTGTATATATTGGTCTTGCATTTATCCTTTTAGTTGCAATACAACTAATTATTGGAGGACTTGTGGATTTAGAAATTTTAAATATTAACGATGGATTTAAAAAGTATTTTTAGTAGGAATATTTAGCTGAGGGGTATGACCCACTTTTAACATCTAATTTAAACCTTTTAACTGCATTTCTTACATTACTTTTCAAATTAGTATATTTTTTTACAAATTTAATTTTCGTATCTGTTAAACCTAATAAATCATCTGTAACTAAGATCTGACCATCGCAAAAATTTGATGAACCTATCCCTATTGTTGGAATTTTAATTGATTCTGTAATTTCTTTTGAAACTTTTTTTTCAATACATTCTAAAACAATTGCAAATACTCCAGCATCTTCCAATGACTTAGAATCTTTTAACAAATTTTTTTTTTCTAGATCTGTTTTACCTTTGTATCTAAATTTACCTCTTACAGTTTGTGGTGTTATACCTATATGACCCATTACAGGAATTTTAAATTTAATTAAATATTTTACAATTTCTATAATTTTTCTGCCTCCCTCTAATTTTATTCCATCACATTTTGTTTCTTTCATTACTTTTTTACAATTTTTAAGTGCTTGAGATTTATTTTTGTATGTATTGAAAGGCATGTCTACAATCATTAAACTTTTTTTAACTCCTTTTCTTACACTCTTAGAGTGCTCAATCATCATAGATAAATTTACTTTTCTTGTGGTTTCAAAATTATATAAAACTGAACCCAATGAATCGCCCACAAGTATTAAATCTGCGTAGTTATCAATCTCTTCTGCTATATTTTTTGAATAAGCAGTTAAACAAACAATTTTTGACTTATTTTTTTTTTTATGAACAAGCCTACTTATTTTTGTAAGCATAATTGCCTGATTACCAAGTACCCGTATTTTCCATAGATTTCCAAGGTTCTATGGGTTCTAAGTTACCTTCTTGAAGAATTTCAACTGATATTTTATCTGGAGATCTAACAAAAGCCATGTGACCATCTCTAGGTGGTCTGTTAATTGTGTAACCCATATCTTTTAATCTCTGACAAGTCTCATAAATATTATCAACTCTGTAAGCTAAATGTCCAAAATTTCTTGATCCATCACCTAAATTGTCTCCATCCCAATTATAGGTTAATTCTATTTCTGCACTTTCATCATTTGGAGCTGCGAGAAAAACTAATGTGTATCTTCCTTTTTCATTTTCCATTCTTTTTGTTTCTTTTAATCCTAAGCCATCACAAAAAAATTTAAGTGAATCTTCAATATTTGAAACTCTGATCATTGTATGTAAATATTTCATATGATTTACTTATATAGTCTTATTACTCCAATTCAATAGTGCTTGGTGGCTTAGAAGTAATATCATAAACGACTCTATTAATACCTCTAATATTATTTATAATTTGATTAGATATTGACTGCATGAAGGATTTTTTAAATTGAAAGAAATCTGCCGTCATACCATCTTCTGAGGTTATTGCTCTTAACAGACAAAGATATTCATAAGTTCTATTGTCACCCATTACACCAACAGTCTTAACAGGAAGTAAGGCAGCGTAAGCCTGCCAAATCTTATCATATAAATTATTGTCTTTTAAAGATTTGATGAAGTAATTGTCTGCCTCTTTTAAAATCTTTATTTTTTCTTTGGTGATTATACCAGGCATTCGAATTGCAAGACCTGGTCCTGGAAAAGGGTGTCTAGATATTATTTCATTACTTAATCCAAGTTCTAATCCTAGTTTTCTAACTTCATCTTTAAAAAGATATTTAAGTGGTTCGACTAATTTAAGTTTCATTTTTTTTGGCAAACCTCCCACATTGTGATGAGATTTAATTTTTGATGTTTGGCTTCCTGTTACAGACTTACTTTCAATTAGATCAGGGTACAAAGTTCCTTGGGCTAAGAATTTTACATTTTTAATTTTATTTGAATATTTTTCAAAAATATTAATAAAAAGATTTCCTATTATTTTTCTTTTTTTCTCTGGATCAGAAATATTTTTTAATTTAGATAAAAATAAATTTTCTGCATTTACATAGATTAGATTAATTTTAAATCTCTTCTTAAATGTGTTTACAACTTCCTTTTCTTCATTTTTTCTAAGTAAACCAGTATTAACAAATATACATATTAATTTTTTCCCTATGGCATTTGACAGTAATTTAGCAACTACACTGCTATCAACACCTCCAGATAGTGCACAAATAACCTTTGAATTTCCTACGCTATTTCTTACTTCATTTATTAATTTTTTTTTCTGATCTCTTGAAGACCAATTTTTTGTTAATTTACATATAGAAAATATAAAATTTTTAAGTATTAACTTTCCTTTGATAGTATGGCTTACTTCTGGGTGAAATTGAATACCAAACATTTTTTTTTCTACATTTTCAATAATACACATTTTAGAATTTATACTTTGTGCAATTATTTTAAAATTTTTTGGTAATTTTGTTACCTGATCTGCATGGCTCATCCATACATTATTTTTTCCCTTTAAAAAAAAATTTTTGGTCAACTTGCTTTTTCTAGTTTCTTTTACTTCAGCAAGACCAAATTCTCTATATTTAGAGCTTCTTACACTTCCTCCCATTGCTTTTGAAATAATTTGATGGCCAAAACATATGCCTAGGATAGGTACTCCTAGTTTAAGAATTTTATTATTAAATTTTACTTTTTTACTCTCATACACATTTAAAGGACCACCAGATAAAACTAGTCCTTTAATATTTTTTTCAAACTTTGTAAATTTTTCTATTTTTATGTGACTTACTATCTCACAATAAATACCTAGTTCTCTAATTTTTCTTGCAATTAACTGTGTAAATTGGGAACCAAAGTCTACAATTAGTATTTTATTGAGAGTGTCCTCAAGACGCATCTTTTCTTTCAAAATCTTTTAAACGACTTTCAATTGAAGCAATTTTTTCACACATTTCTATACAAATTTTCTTAAAATCTTTACTCAATTCATCTGCTTTTGAAAAATTTGATCTTTCTAATTCCATATCAATTAAAAGGAACATTGCCTCTTCATTCTTAGGGTCTAAAAGTAAAGTAGTTTTTATATTCTTTTCTTCTTGTCTTTTATCTTCTTCAATTTTAAAAATTTTAGCTAAATAAAGATAAGATACTGAGTCTTTTGGGTTATAGACTATATTTCTTTGAAATAAAAACTTTGAATCTTCATATTTTTCCTTGTCAAATAAATCCTTGGCTTCCTTAAAGAAATTATTTTCATTCGCCTTAGCAAAAAGGCTAAATGAAATAAATGTAAAAATTAAAATTAAGTATTTCATAGTTATTTTTTCACAACATCTATATTATGTACCATACTTTCATAAAAACCTGCTTTAGTAATTTTAACAAATTTTGGTTTTTTTCTTAGATCAATTACTTTCTTAGCTCCCATGTAGCCCATTGAAGATTTCAAACCTCCAACTAAGTTATAGATTATTTTATCAACTTTACCTTTGTATTTAATGTATCCCTCTACACCTTCCGCTACATATTTTGATGTATCTTTTTGTTTAGTTTGAAAATATCTGTCTGCTGAACCTTTATTCATTGCACCTATTGACCCCATGCCCCTAAAATATTTATATAATTTACCATTTTTCTTTATTTTTTTACCAGGTGCTTCATCTGTGCCTGCAAATAGTGATCCTATCATAACTGCATCTGCACCAGCAGCTAATGCTTTAGCAATATCACCTGAAAATTTTATTCCCCCATCAGCAATTAATCTTGTTTTACTTTTTCCAATCCCCTTTTTAACATTTAATATTGCACTTAATTGCGGAACTCCTATTCCTGCTACAAGTCTGGTTGTACAAATAGATCCTGGGCCTATTCCTACTTTTATTATATCCACACCTAATCCCACCAGAAACTTTGCAGCTTCTGCTGTAGCTATATTTCCTGCACAAATTGCTGTTTGCTTAGGACGTATTTTTTTTATTTTTTTGATTATATCTCCTACTTTTTTGGTGTGTCCGTGAGCTGTATCAATTACTATTATGTCTAAGTTTTCTTTTAATAATTTTTCAGCTCTCTTTAATTCTTTTTCATTTGCACCAACTGCTGCACCTACTAATATTTTTTTTGATTTTACTTTTCTAATTTCTTTAATCTGTTCTTCAATATTTAGGTTTCTATGAATTATTCCTAATCCCCCAGCTCTCCCCATAGCAATCCCCATTGAAGACTCTGTAACAGTATCCATTGCAGATGACAAAAGTGGAATTTTTATCTTTAGACTTTCTGTTAAATTTATGGAGGTGTTTACTTCATTAGGAAGGATTGATGAGTAATTTGGAGCTAATGTAACATCATCAAATGTTAAAGCTTCTTTAATAGTTTCCATGTCCTTATATAAATGATTCTTGAAAAAATAAAAGGATAACTATCTCAAATTTCTACAAATAATAAAATTTTCTTTAGAGTCTTTTCTGCTTGAAGGTGGCTTGAATATATCTACATCTTTAAAAGATTTTTTTCCTAATGCGACAATCTCGTTAAAAGATGATCCCATAAAAAGTTTAGAAATAAAATTTCCTTTTTTATTAAGTAATTCAATAGCAAAATTCATTGCCTCTATACATAATTCTCCTGTAACTAAGGAATCTACACTTTTATTGCCTGTGGTGTTAACTGCCATGTCAGAGACTACAAGATCTACTTTCTTACCAAAATAACTTTTGATACTTTTTTTTTGCTGCTCTTCAGTGAAATCCCCTTTTATATGTACTAAATTCTTAATTGGCTCAATATCCTTTAAATCAATTGAAATTATTTTAGAATTACTGAAATTTCTCGATATATACTGAGACCAGCTACCCGGGGCTGCACCAAGATCTATAACTAAAATATTATTTTTTATTATTTTAAATTTATCATTTATTTCTTGCAATTTATATACTGCTCTTGACCTATAACCCTCTAATTTTGATTTTTTTATGTAAATATCTCT
>CACLEJ010000024.1 GCA_902605865.1 uncultured Pelagibacteraceae bacterium | reverse complement strand
TATTATAACATTAATCTATGGAAATAGCAGTTTTAGCTTTGGGATGTTTCTGGGGTCCAGAAAAAAAATATGGACAATTAGATGGCATCTACAGAACAGAGGTTGGATATTGTGGAGGAAATAGTCCAAATACAAATTATAGAGAAGTGTGTACAGGAACAACTAATCATGCGGAAGCTGTAAAATTAGAATTTGATCCTAAAGTTATTACATACGAACAAATAATTAAGAAATTTTTTGAATTTCATGATCCAACTACACTAAACTCTCAAGGTCCTGATTTTGGAACACAATACAGAAGTGAGATATTCTACCTTAATGATGAACAAAAAAATATTGCTAAAAAAGTAGTTGAGGATGTGAATATAAAGTTATCTGGAAAAGTAGTAACTAAGCTATCTGAGTTGAAAAATTACTGCACTGCTGAAGAGTATCATCAGAAGTATTTAGAAAAAAGATAGAATGTCACTTGTATCATCAGATTGGTTAGAAAAAAATCTAAGTGCAGTAAAAATAATCGACTGTTCGTGGCATATGCCAGGAGTTGACAGAAATCCAAGAGAGGAATACATGAAAAATCATATTCCAGAAGCAATTTTTTTTGATTTAGATAAAAACTCAAATCAAAGCACAGATTTACCCCACATGCTTACTACAAAAGAAAAATGGGAAGAGATAGTATCTTCAATGGGGATTTCAAATACTGATAAAATTATAATTTATGATAACTCTGATGTTCTAAGTTCATGCAGAGGTTGGTACAATTTTATTTATTTTGGTCATGATAAACACCTAGTTAGTGTTTTAGATGGTGGTTTAAAAAAGTGGTTAATTGAAAATAGGAAAACAACAAGTGAAAAGACAATTTTAAATAATTCAACCTACAGAGCAACAGAAAATAAAAACCTGGTAAAAAGTATTCTTGAAATAAATGAAAACATTGAACAAAAAAATTTTACAATAATCGATGCTAGAAGTAAGGAAAGATTTAATGGAAGTGTTCCAGATCCCAGGAAGAATGTGAGAAGTGGATCTATTCCAAACTCTGTATGTCTTCCATTTAAAGAAATTATAAATAGCTCAGACAACACTTTTAAAGGTGTAAGTGAGATCTCAAAAAAGTTCAGCGAAATTATTGATTTAAATAACGATAAAAGTGTTTTTTCATGCGGATCTGGTATAACAGCATGTGTTTTAGGTCTTGCATATTCCCTTGTAAATAATACATATTCTCCTACAGTTTATGATGGTTCATGGGCTGAATATGGAAGAATACAAAAATGAAAAGATCTACTAAAATAACATCAATAATAGTAATTTTTTTTCTAATTATTGCAGGTGTGATCATTGCCCGGACAATGATTGGAAACCATTTTAAAAAAAAATTTAGTAAAAGACCACCACCAGGTATTATAGTTAAAACAGTTGAACAAAGAAAATTTCAAAATATCATTGAAACCTTCGGCACAGCCGTTCCAATTAAAACACAGTCATACAATATTGAAAAATACGAAATTCTAGAAGAAATCAAATATAATACCAAAGTTAAGTCTGGTGATGTTATCGCAAAATTAAAAAACAGAACAATCACAGCACCTTTCGATGGAGTAATTGGTAAAAGAAACTTTTCTGATGATATTAATGTTTCGGAAAGTTCTGTTGTAATTGATATCGAGGACGCTTCATCTTTATTTATTGATGTTGATGTTCCAGAGATATTCGCACCATTCGTAAAAAAAGGACTTGGTGTTGATGTAAAATTTTCTGGTAATAAGGATAAAACTTATAACGGAATAGTAGACTCTTTGGCTAGCAAAATTGATGTTAGCAATAGATCTTTAAGACTTAGAGTTAAAATGCAAAATTCAAATTCTGAGATTTTGCCTGGTGCTTTAATGGAAGTCACAATAAAATATAATGAAAGAGTTTCGTTAGGAATACCAGATACAAGTGTAATCTTAGAAGGTAACAAGGTTTACATTTATAAAGTAGACAAAGAGAATGTAACTAAAAGAGTTGAGGTCACTGTTGGTAACAGAAACAAAGGTTATCTTGAAGTAGATTCAGGTTTAAATGAGGGTGATATAGTTGTTGCTGAAGGATTAAAAAAAGTAAGACCCAATGGAAAAATTAAACCTATTAAAGATGGTGAAAAGAAAAGTAAGTCTAGTTGGGGAAAAAAAGAAAATAAAAGTAAATAAATAAATGTATTTAACTGATGTTAGTATTAGGAGACCTGCATTGTCATGGGTACTATCCTTGATATTAGTAGTCTTTGGAACTTTTGTTTTTTCAAAGTTACCTGTGAGAGAACTCCCCTCTGGTCTACAACCACCTGTGGTTCAAGTTCAAGTGGAATATGCCTCAGCGTCGGCTCCTATCGTTGATGAAGAGGTAACACAAGTAATAGAGGAAGTTATAGGCGGTGCAGAGGGAATAAAAAATATAGACGCTAAATCAGAAAATGGAAAAAGTACTATTAATATCGAATTTGATACTGATATTGACCTTGATAACGCGGCAAACGATGTAAGGGAGAGAGTTGCAAGAATTGTCGGAAGATTGCCATCTGAATCTGATGCCCCAAGAATACTTAAACAATCAGCGGGTTTTACAACTACAATGTGGCTTGCTTTATCCTCAGAAACCTGGAGCGATCTTGAGCTTGGAGATTATGCAGAACGATATTTAGTTGATCAGTTTTCAAGCATTAAAAATGTTGGTCGAATAAGAACAGGTGGCCTTAGGGAACAGAGTATTAGAGTGTGGATAGATCCAATCAAATTAGCTGCAAATAACTTAACTATTCAAGAAGTAGAAAGATCTTTAAGAAATGAAAATGTTCGATTACCAGCAGGTACACTTGAAGCTGAAAATATAGATTTAACGATCAATATCGATAAATCATACAATGATTTAGAAAAACTTAAGGGGCTCCCAATCAAGAAGGCTAAAGACAATATAGTAAGACTATCTGATATTGCAAATTTAGAATTAGGCCCTGTAACAGAAAAAGTTTTATTTAGAGCTCAAAGTAAAGGAGCATTAAATTTAAAAACCATGGGTATAGGAATTTATGCAAGAAGTGGCGCTTCAACTGTCGAATTATCAAAAGATGTTGAAAAAAAAATCAAAGAAATTAGAAAAACTTTACCTGGCGACTTAAATTTGGAAATAGCTTTTAATAGAGCTACTTATATTGGCGAAGCAATAAATGAAGTTTATAAAACTTTAGCTATAGCCTTTATACTTGTTGTAATAATAATTTATTTATTTTTAGGAAATTTAAAAGCAGTTATTGTTCCTGCAATAGCTTTACCTGTAAGTCTAATTGCTACATTCTTAGGTTTATATATATTTGATTTATCTATTAATATATTTGTCTTATTAAGTTTTATATTAGCAATTGGAATTATTACTGATGACTCAGTGATTATGACCGATGCAATATATAGAAGAATTGAAAATGGTGAGACACCGCTGGTAGCAGCTTATAAAGGCTCAAAACAAATTACATTTGCAATTATTGCAACAACTCTTATTTTAGTTGCAGTATTTTTACCTTTAATTTTTATTGAAGGAATTGCTGGAACATTATTTAAAGAAACTGCAATAGCGCTGTCATTTGCAATTGTAGTCTCATCATTTGTTGCTCTAACACTTTCGCCAATGCTAGGTAGTAAATTTCTTGATAAAAAGAAAAAATCTAATTTCTTGACAAGAGGATTTGATAAATTTTTTCAAGGTTTTTTAAAATTTTATACTGAGACATTAGGATTTTGGATGAATAAGAAGAAAACAATAATAACGTTCATAATTTTTATTATCGTTGCCTCTGGAGCTTTGTATAACTACACAAAAAAAGAATTGTTACCATTGGAAGATCGTGGAGTTTACCTAGTTATAGGATTTACTGATGAGGGAAGCTCATTCCAATATACTCAAAAAAGGGCAGAAGACGTTGAAAAAAGACTTATTCCACTGCTTGATGGCGATAATAGTCCATACAATAGATTTTTAATGATAGTCCCAGGTTTTGGCTCTGAAAATAGCTTCTTAATTATCTCGCTTTTAGATAATTGGAAAAATAGAAAACAAAATTCTCAAACAATAATGAGACAAGCAATTGGAAAAATAGTTACGGTACCTCAAACACTAGCTTTTCCAATTTCTCCTCAGTCCATAAGAGTTTCTAGTTACAATAAGCCTGTTCAAATGGTTATTTATGGAAATACTTATGAAGAACTAGAACAAATACAGTCTCAAGTTATTAGAATGTTAAGAAAGAACAGAAATTTATCAAGACTCGAGTCTGACTACACCAGAAATAAACCTGAGGTAAATATAAAAATTAATAAAAATAAAGCAAAAGACTTAGGAATATCAACTGAAGCAATTGGTCAAACGTTAGAAACTTTGTATGGGGGTAAGACAGTCACAAAATTTAATAAGCTTGGAAAAGAATACCCAATTATTTTACAACAATATTTAGAAGATAGAAAAAATAAAGAAAGTTTAAGTAAAATATTCGTTCGATCAGAAAAAACTGGTAATTTAGTTTCTCTCTCAAATCTTGTTGAATTTAAAGAAAAAGGAACAGCTAGTAAGTTATCAAGATATAATAGACAACGTGCTGTAACAATATCTGCTAACATAAGTGAAGGTTATACTTTAGCTGAAGCAATTAAATATTTAGAGGAGACAATGACCAATGTTGCTCCGGATAAACAAATTACTTGGAAAGGAAAGTCGGAAGAATTAAAGGAAACAAGTAATGAACTTTATATTATTTTTGCATTAGCATTGTTGACTGCTTATCTTGTAATGTCAGCTACTTTTAACTCGTTTATACACCCATTTATAATTATTTTAACTGTTCCACTAGCAGTATTTGGAGGATTAATATTTATTCTATTCTTAAATTCATCAATAAATATATTTTCACAAATAGCTCTGGTAATACTTATTGGTATTTCAACCAAAAATAGTATTCTTATAGTCGATTACGCAAATCAATTAAGAACTAAAGGTAAAGAAATTGAAAAAGCAGTAAAAGAAGCCTGTGGCTTAAGATTTAGACCAATTATAATGACTTCCCTAAGCACAATGATTGCGATGTTACCTTTAGTCATTGGAAATATTGGACCTGGTGCTGGAGAGGGTTCGAGACTTGCTGTAGGAGCAACTATACTCGGTGGAATGATTATATCTACTTTCTTTACTTTATATGTAACTCCAACGATGTATTTGACTTTAGCAAAAAATACTAAAAGAATTGATGCTGTCGATATAGAACTTAAAAAACAATTAAATTAATAAATAATATATTTCCTAGTTGTTAATGAGTTACTACATTTTTGGAGTTGTTTTTTATATTTCTTAGACTGATTTTCAACTCTTTTAGCTAAAAGTATAATTTTTTGTTTCTTTTTATAATTTTTATAATTTCCCCAACCTTCATGATAAGCAACATATTGTTTAAAAGCATCGTTTTTTGATATTTTTAATATCTTCTCTGTTTTATTTGTATACCAACCAATAAAGTCTACACTATCTTTAAATCTAGCACGTGTAGCGTATTTATTTCCTGTTTCCTCTTTGTATTGTTCCCAGGTACCTTTAATTGCCTGTGAGTAGCCAAAAGAACTAGATAGTCTTCTGTAAGGGATTACTTTAAATATTTTATGCCTAGGTGGTTTAGCCAACCAATCGAAATCTGACTCCATTTTAATTATAGCAAGTTGCAAATAAATTGGAGTTCCCCATTTTTGTTCAGTTTTTTTTGCGTGTTTATACCAAAGGTATCTTTCTGAAAAAATTGAACATCCATCTGCAGTATTTTTAGGAATTGAAGAACAAGCAGAAACTAAAATAAGGATTAAAAAAAAGTATATATTTTTTTTTCGAATCATTTTCATGATTATCTATTTTTTTTTCTCCATATCCAAGGATATTCGAATTTCATTTTCCATAAACCTAAAGATAGCTTTTTTGCATAAATTTCGTATTGTCTAAATTTACCGTTTGAGTATTTAGGATAATCAAATGCATAACCATTCTTAACCATAAAAACTGATAGACTTTCA
>CACLEJ010000023.1 GCA_902605865.1 uncultured Pelagibacteraceae bacterium | reverse complement strand
TTGACTTAGCTACAAAATATTCAAATAGAATAATAGGTTTATTAGATGGAAAAATTAACTTCAATGAAGAGTCGAAAAAAATAAACAAAAAAATGATACAAAGTATCTATAATTAATTTTATGAATGATAAAATATTAAAATTAAAAATTATAAATAATAACAAAAATTACGAAAAACTTATTAAACCTCAATGGACATGGAAAACCTACTTATCCATTATAATTTTATTATTATCACTAGTATTAATTAGTGAAGATTTAGAAATTAATTATGTAGAATTATTTACAAATTCATCAGGATATTTTGCAGATATTTTAGGAAGAATGCTACCACCTGATTTTTCAAATTTTAGTAAATTGATGGTTGCTATGCTAGAAACAATTGAGATAGCTTTTTTAGGAACTTTCTTGGCTATTGTTTTATCTATTCCAATAGGTTTATTTTCTGCAAGAAATTTAGCTCCTAATTTTATTGTTTTTCAAATTGCAAGAATTATAACAATTTTTTTTAGAGCTATACCAGAATTTATAATTGCAATGATACTGGTTATAGCAATAGGCTTTGGGGCAATACCTGGTGTATTAGCTTTAGGACTTCATACAATGGGTTTTCTTGCAAAGTTTTATGCAGAAGATATTGAACATATAAACAAAGGACCAGTTGAAGCTTTAACTTCATCAGGAGCCACAAAAGGCCAGATAATTTCTTTTGCAGTTATTCCTCAAATAATTCCATCTTTCGTTGCTAATAATTTATATATATTGGATAGGAATGTAAGGATGGCAACGATGCTTGGGATTGTTGGAGCTGGAGGAATTGGTTACGAACTTCAATCATCTTTTAGAATGTTTGAATATCAAAAAGTTTCTGCAATAATAATTATAATTTTTGTTACAATTTTTATCATAGATAACATATCAACTTATATTCGCTCAAAAATTAAATAGTTCTTTTTAAATAATTTTAGTCTAAGTTAATATTTAAAATGGACAATAACGTCTTTATTTTGGTAATAATCGCTGCTGTTACTCATGCCTCATGGAATGGAATGGTTAAGAAACATTCTGATAAAGTTATAGCTTTATCTGGAGTAATTTTAGGTCGTTTACCATTAGCTTTAACAGCAATAATAATCTTACCTTTGCCTACATTTGAGAGCATTCCTTATTTAATTGTAAGCATTATTATTCACCAAGCATATCAATGGTATCTTTTAAGTGCATATGAACTAGGAGATTTAACAAAGGTTTATCCGATTGCACGTGGAACAGGGCCTTTGGTTGCAACTATAATTTCAATTTTATTTTTAGGTTTGGTGCTCGATAATTTTATTATTCTTTCAATTTTAATTATTTGTTTAGGAATAATTTTTTTAAGCTTATTTGATAAATCCAAAAAAAACTCAAAAATAATCCAATATTCACTATTAACTGGTTTATGGATTGGATTGTATTCTGTGATAGATGGTTATGGCGCAAGGGTAAGTTTGTCAGCTATTTCCTTTATTAGCTGGGTGTTTGTTATAAATGCATTACTGCACACATTTGTAATGCGTTTAAAAGATGAGAAAAATATCATTCAAAGATTAGCAAAATATGGAAAAAAGATATTTATATTCGGTGGTTCACTTGATTACTTCACTTATATAACAGTAGTATGGGCGTTTACTAAAGCACCAATACCAATTGTTGGTGCATTAAGAGAAACGAGTATTTTATTTTCTATTTTAATTGGATATTTCTTTTTAAAAGAACAAATAACTTCAAAAAAAATTATATCTATTTTATTAATTGTTATTGGTGTAATAGGAATTAAAGTATTTTAATTGTAATTAAATGGAACTTTTAACAATCATCTTATTAATTATCATAGGGATTTTGGCTTTCTTGTTGCTTAAAAAAGAAAGAGTTCTAGGTATCAAAACGGATGAAAATAAAACTGAAGAACAAGTAAAAGTAATTGAAAGTAAAGATTATAGAAAAAATATCTACGATTTATTAAATTATATACCAGAGGGAATAATAATATTAGATAAATCAAAGAAAATTATATTTAGTAATAATTCAGCAAATAATTGGTTTCAAATAAAATTAAATGAAAATATTAGCGGCTATTTAAGAAACCCAGATTTATTAATTTCAATTGATAAAGTATTTGATGGTAAAAAAGTTACAGATTTTGAAATAGAAATTAGAAATCAAGCTGTTTTGAGATTAAATATTACTATTTATCTAGACCAAAATAATTTATTTTTCGATGAAAATTCATGCTTTTTATTTATTAGAGACTTAACTGAATTTTATAAATTCCAACAACTCAAATCAGATTTTGTTGCTAATGTTTCTCACGAGCTAAGAACTCCTTTGCAATCAATAAAAATGGGTCTTGAAACCTTTGAAAACAACTCAGATATAAAACAAAATTCAGAGGCAAATAATCTATTGCCAGTTATGATTTCCCAGTCTGAGAGAATGGAAAATCTAATTCGAGATTTACTTTCATTATCAAAAATTGAATTACAAGAACACATAAGACCAACTCACGAGATAGATTTAGTAGAGCTGATTGATTATGTAATTAAAACATATGAAAAAATTCTAAGTAAAAATAAAATCAAACTTATATTTAATAAAATCGATAATTGTAAAATAATAGGTGACAGAGATAAGCTTATTGAAATATTCACAAATCTTATTGATAATTCGATTAAATATAGTGATAAAAATAAGGAAATAATAATTACAGCAAAAAAAGATGGGGATTTAATTATTATTTCCGTAGCAGATCAAGGAATTGGAATTCCAAAAGAATCAATACACAGAATCACTGAAAGATTTTTCACGGTAGACCCTAGCAAAAGTCGAAGCGTTGGAGGAACAGGATTAGGTTTGGCAATTGTAAAACATTTGGTTTCTCAACACAGAGCAGAAATGAATATCAACAGTATTGAAAATCAAGGAACAACAATAGATATCAAATTCAATTCTCTATAATACAACTAAAAAGTTAGTCCTTGTAATAAAAGTTTAACGTTCCTTTAATAAAATTTTTAAGAATCAGATTTATTTAATTAAACATAATAAATCTTTAAGGAGAAAAATGAAAAAAATAACAAATATATTATTAGGATTTCTTATAGCTTTAAGTTTTACAACAACCAGTTATTCAAGAGATCAAATTAAAATAGTAGGATCGTCTACTGTTTATCCATATGCAACTGTAGTTGCTGAAAAATTTGGTAAAAGTGGCAAGTTCAAAACTCCAGTTATAGAAAGTACAGGAACTGGTGGTGGAATGAAATTATTCTGTGCAGGAGTTGGTGCAAATCATCCAGATGTTACAAATGCTTCAAGAGCAATTAAGCCAAAAGAAAAAGCTTTATGTGAGAAAAACGGAGTCTCTGAAATAATTGAAATAGTAGTAGGCAATGATGGAATTTCATTTGCACATGCAGTTAGTGCTCCAGATGCTGATTTTACTAAAGAGCAATTATGGAGAGCCCTAGCCGCCAAAGTAGACATTGATGGAAAACTTGTTGAAAATCCATATAAAAATTGGAGCGATATAGACTCAAGTTTACCAAATAAAAAAATTGAAATTTTAATAGCCCCTCCCACATCAGGAACTAGAGATGCATGGAATTCTTTAGTTATGGGTAAAGGTTGTACAAAAACTGCAAAATCTCTTTATGAGGCAGCAGGTAAAAAAGCTAAAAAAGAATGTGCAAAAATGAGGGAAGATGGATATGCCGTTGAAGCTGGAGAAAATGATACTTTAATTGTACAAAAACTCACATCTAATCCTGATGCATACGGTTTTTTTGGCTATAGTTATTTAGTTGCAAATAAAGATAAGGTTAAGGCTGCATCAATAGAGGGTGTTCAACCATCACTAGAAGGTATTCAAGACTACTCATACCCAATTGCAAGACCTTTATTCTTTTACGTTAAAAAAGCTCATATTGGTGTAATCCCAGGCATTGAGGAATATTTGAAGGAATTTACATCAAAAAAATCAATGGGGAATAGAGGTTATTTAGCTAAAATTGGATTGGTTCCTTTAGCGTCAGATAAGTATAAAGTAACAAGAACAGCAGCCCTAGATCTTAATACTATAAGCATTAACTAGATTTATACTCAAAATTAGAAAAAGGCCATTTTAGATGGCCTTTTTTTTCAATTACTAATTTAATTTGTAACAATTCTGTAACAAATTAAAGCTAACTGTCTTCGTGAATGAATTTCGTTCTTATTTTTTTAATTGCAATATTTTCCTTGTCATTATTTTTTTATGGAAAGTCAAAGACTAGAAGTATTTCTATCCAACAAAATATTAAGTTAAAAGCGCTTCCAAAATTTTACGGATATTATTTAGTTTTATGGTGTTCGATACCATCATTAGTTTTCCTATTAGTTTGGTCTTTATTTGAACCTGTAATTATTAAGTCAATTATTATTGAAACCGCTGCAAATCAGGGAGCAATCATAAATGATAAGAATGAAGCAAATTTAATTTACGAAAAAATAAAGGCTATACATTTAGGAACATACTTTGGTGAATTAGATACAATCTTAAAGGAAAGTGCTTTATCATATGCAAAATTTATAAATCTTTTTACAAATTCTAAAATAGTTTTAATTTTTGGAATAATTATTGCCTCGGTTATCTATTCATTAAAAAAAATTAAGAATAATAATAAGGCCAGAGATGATGTGGAAGTAATTTTAAAGGGATTATTATTTGTTTCATCTTTAATTGCAATTCTTACTACTATGGGAATTATATTTTCACTATTATTTGAAAGTATAAAATTCTTCTCAGTAATTAATATATTTGATTATTTATTTGGTACAAATTGGAGTCCACAAAGAGCATTTGTAAGTGATGCATCAGCAATAACAACTGCTGAATACGAGGAATTAAAAGATGCATTTGGTTTTGTACCATTGATAGCTGGAACTTCATTTATTGCATTCATTGCTATGTTTGTTGCTGTGCCTATTGGATTATTTTCAGGAATATACATGGCTGAGTATGCTTCTTCTAAAATAAGAAAAATTTCAAAACCAATTATTGAAATACTTGCTGGAATACCTACTGTTGTTTATGGTTTTTTTGCAGCTTTAACCGTAGGACCTTTCTTTAGACAAATAGGTGAGAGTATTGGTTTAACAGTTTCCTCAGAGAGTGCTTTAGCTGCAGGTCTAATTATGGGAATAATGATTATACCCTACATTTCCTCTTTATCTGATGATGTAATTAATTCAGTACCGCAATCACTTAGAGATGGTTCTTATGCTGTTGGAGCAACTAAATCAGAAACGATAAAACAAGTTGTAATTCCTGCAGCATTACCAGGAATAATTGGATCAGTATTGCTAGCAGTATCGAGAGCTATTGGTGAAACCATGATTGTAGTTATGGCAGCAGGATTAGCAGCTAATCTCACTATTAACCCGCTAGAATCAACAACAACAATCACAACCCAAATTGTAATGATACTCGTTGGTGACCAAGAATTTGATAGCCCAAAAACGCAGTCAGCTTTTGCATTGGGATTGACACTATTTGTTGCAACATTAATTTTAAATTACATAGCCCAGAGAGCTGTAAAAAAATATAGAGAGAAATATGACTAAAGAACAAAGATTAAAAAAACGACATAGTGCAGAAAGAAGATTTAGACTCTATGGCATAGCATCAATATGTGTTGCACTATTATTTGTTCTAATTTTAGTAAATAATATTTTTTCAAAAGGAAGTTCTGCATTCATGAAAACAGTAATTGATGTAGAGGTTTTTTATGATCCAGAATTAATTGAGATTGAAAATGGAGCATCAGAAGAGAATATAAGGGAAGCAGATTTTTATGATATCACAATAGAAACTCTTCTTAAGTCTTATCCTGCTAAGAATTTAGATGAAGAAAATGAATTAATTGATTTATTTACAACCGATGCTGAAATTGAAATTAAAAAAGCTTTTTTAGAAAATAATAACTTAATAGGAAAAAAAATTAACTTAGAAATAACGTCATCAGACGATATAGATCAATTGCATAAAGGAAATTACCCTAGGGATTTACCTGAGGATAGAAGAAGAATTTCAAATTTTCAGCTTAAAATTTATGACACTCTTGTAGAAAATAAAAAAATTAACAAAAATTTTAATAATTATTACTTTAATAATGGGGACTCCAGAGATCCAGAGTTAGCCGGGATTGGTGGAGCATTAGTTGGATCTTTCTATAGCATAATCATATGTCTATTATTAGCTTTTCCAGTTGCTGTTCTCGCTTCAATTTATTTAGAGGAATTTGCTCCAAAGAATAAAATTACTGATTTTATCGAAATAAATATTAATAATTTAGCTGCAGTTCCTTCAATTGTTTATGGATTACTTGCTCTTCAAATATTGTTAGCTACTATTCAGTTACCTAGATCTACTCCATTAGTAGCTGGTATTACATTAGCCTTGATGACATTGCCAAGAATAATTATTCCTTGCAGAGCATCTTTAAAAGCAGTTCCGCCCTCGATAAGAGAAGGTGCATTGGCAGTAGGTGCATCAAAGTTTCAATCTGTATTTCATCATGTAGTTCCGTTATCGCTACCAGGAACTTTATCAGGAACAATTATTGGTTTAGCACAAGCATTAGGAGAGACTGCACCATTAATTCTGATTGGTATGGTTGCTTTTGTTGTAGACATTCCATCAACTCCAATTGATCCATCATCCTCGCTACCTGTGCAGGTATATTTATGGTCAGAGTCAGCTGAAAGAGGTTTTGTTGAAAAAACATCAGCAACTATTATGATGCTATTGAGTTTTTTAATTGTTATGAATTTTATAGCAGTATATTTAAGACAAAAATTTGAAAAGAGATGGAATTAAATGAATGAAGTAAAAATCAAATCTAATAATTTAAATGTGTTCTACGGAGATAAACAAGCTTTATTTGATGTAAACTTAGATTTGAATGAAAAAGAAGTAACTGCATTAATTGGTCCATCTGGGTGTGGTAAATCAACCTTCATAAGATGTATAAACAGAATGAATGACGTAATTGATATTTGCAAAGTTACAGGAAATATTGAGATTGATGGTGTAGAAATTAACGATGAAAATTTGG
>CACLEJ010000022.1 GCA_902605865.1 uncultured Pelagibacteraceae bacterium | reverse complement strand
TCAGCAGAAGAAAAAGGTCATTCAGTCGATTGCATAGATCTATATAAAGAAAAGTTTAATCCAGTATATGCAGGTGAAAAAGCAGATGAAGTGGTTTTAGATCACAGAAAAAAAATAGATGAAACAGATCTAATTGTCCTTGTAGCACCTATTTGGAACTATAGAATGCCAGCTATATTAGAGGGGTGGATAGATAAAGTATTAGCACCACCCTGGGCTTTTTCTTTTAAGAAACTTATTGGTAATCATGGTTATGCTGTAGGAAAACTAAAAAGTAAAAAAGCTATTATTTTCTGCACATACGGCTCTCCAAGATTTTCAATTTCAGATTTTTTTTTAAATTTACCGCTTAGAAGAATTAAAAAAGGTATCTTTAATAAGTGTGGTATTTATGACATTACCTATAAACGATATTTTGCTGTACCATTTGTTTCAAATGAAAAAAGAATTGAATTTTTGGAAGATGTTAAAAATACAGCCAGCAATTTATAGCATCTTTTTTCTATTTATTTTTTCATTTAATGAATTATCTGCTGAGATAAGAAAACCAAATCCAGAGATAAAGCCAAGAGAAGTTATTGAGATACAACTCAATGCTTTAATGAAGAACGATAGTCCTGAAAAAGATAGCGGTATCATTCAAACCTGGTTTTTTGCTCACCCAAACAATCAAAGAGTTACAGGACCTATTGAGAGATTTAAAAACATGATTAAGACCGATTCTTATTCGATGCTTTTAAACCATGAAAATTATGAGATTGTAGAAGTTTATAAATCAAAAGGTGTTTCGACTTTTGAAGTGACCATTATGGACAAGGATAAAAAGTATTACAAATTTAAATGGCAAGTTGAAAAATATGAAATTGACGGATTTTTAAAAAATTGCTGGCTAACTACTGCTGTATCTCAACCAATGCCAATGGGCTCTTCTATTTAATGAAAAAACCAAGTTTTCCAGTACGAATTGCAATACTAATGGCAATACTTTGCATCCCACCAATTGGTGCAACTCAGATAGGATGGTATTATTTTGGGCAAACTATGGGAGTAAATTTTGGTATGGCTGCAGGAGTGGTGAGTGTAATAACTGCCGCATATTTAATGTACCAAATGGGTTGGAGAGATGACGATGATGATGATTATGACTATTAGAATTATGTTTAGTTTATAAGAAAAATTTAGTAAAAATCGCATGATGAAATCAAAAGCAAAAGTTGTAGTAGTAGGTGGTGGAGTAGTTGGTGTTAGCGCTCTGTATCATTTAGCTAAAAAAGGCTGGTCTGATGTTGTTTTGATAGAAAGAAAAGAATTAACTTCAGGCTCTACTTGGCATGCAGCTGGATTACTTCCATTATTTAATATGAGCTACTCGGTTGGCCAATTACATAAATATGCTGTTAACCTTTATAAAAGCTTAGAGGAAGAAACAGGAAAGAATGTTGGATTTAGTGTTGTGTCAAACATTAGATTAGCAAACAATAAGGATAGAATGGATGAGTACCATCAGTACGCTGGTGTTGCACAAACTATTGGCGTAGATGTAAAATTTTTAACGCCAGACCAAGTAAAAGAAATTTGGCCTTTGTGTCATACTGATGACTTAATAGGAGCAATTCAACATCCTGAAGATGGATATATTCAACCTGCTGATTTAACTCAAGCATTAGCTACTGGCGCAAGAAATAGAGGTGCTGAGATTTACAGAAATACAACAGTACTTGCAATGAAACAGAATAAGGATGGATGGGTTGTTGAAACAGATAAAGGATCTATAGAGTGTGAACACGTAATTTCATGTTCAGGAAACTTTGCTAGACAAACTGGTAAGATGGTTGGCTTAGATATTCCAGTAATACCAGTTGAACATCAATATATTGTAACAGAACCACACCCAGAAATTCAAAAAAGAAAAAAAGAAGGTCTTCCTGAAATGGGAGTTTTAAGAGATAGCGACAGTAGATGGTACATGAGAGAGGAGGCAGGTGGTTTGATTTTAGGACCATATGAAGACGGTGCTCCTGCTTGTTATGTTAATGGTCCTTCAAAGGAATCTGAGTATGAACTTTTTCAAGAGGATCTAGATAGACTTGCTCCTCATATTGAAGGAGCTATTCATAGAGTTCCAGCATTTGGAGAAGTGGGTGTTAAAAAAGTTTATAACGGTGCTATTTGTTATACTCCAGACGGCAATCCGATAGTTGGTCCAGCATGGGGATTAAAAAACTTTTGGATTAACGAAGGTCATAGTTTTGGTATTACTGCAGCTGGTGGAGCTGGATGGCAACTAGCTGAATGGATTGTTGATGGAGAACCAACAATAGACATGCTTGGTGTAGAACCAAGAAGATATGGAGATTATTGCTCAAAATCATATCTTAAAGAAAAGAATGAAGAAGCCTACAGTCATGTATTTATAACCCACTTTCCAGACGAAGAAAGACCAGCCGCAAGACCTTTAAGAACAGCACCGTGTTATGACAGAATGAAAAATCTTGGTGCAGTTTTTGGTCAAAAGTTTGGATGGGAAAGACCAAACTTTTTTGCAACTGATGGTATGGAGCAAAAGGACGATTGGTCATTTAGAAGATCTAATTGGTTTAAGGCAGTTGAAAAAGAGTGCAAAAATGTAAAAGAAAATGTTGGTCTACTAGATATGACTGCTTTTGCTAAATGTAGAATTAAAGGACCTGGAGCTGAAGAATTTTTAGATAAATTAGTAGCTAATAAATTACCAAAAAAAGTTGGTAGAATTAATTTATGTCATGCATTGAATACAAAAGGAGGCGTTCACTCAGAATTTACAATAATGAGAGAGTCGGAAAATAGTTTTTATCTTGTTTCTGCTGGAGCCTATCAAAGATTGGATCACGATTGGATCTTTGGCTGGATGCCAAAAGATGGATCAGTTCAATTTGAGAACTTAACAAATAGCAAAGGTGTTCTTGTGGTATCGGGACCGAAAGCAAGAGAATTAATGCAAAGGGTATCAAATGATGATTTTTCAAATGAAAATTTTAAATGGTTAAGCGCAAAACAAGTTGATGTTGGCTTTGCACCCGTTAATGCTATGAGAGTCAATTTTGTTGGAGAGCTAGGATGGGAACTTCACCATCCTATTGAATATCAAAATCATATTTTTGATAAACTTATGGATGCAGGTCAAGATTTAGGTCTAAAGCCTTATGGAATTAGAGCTATGAACAGTTTAAGAGTTGAAAAATCTTATAAACTAGTTGGAACTGAATTATCAATTGAATATTCGCCTTACGAAAGTGGATTAGATAGATTTATTCATCCAAACAAAGGAAGTTTTATTGGACTAGATGCTTTAAATAAATGGAGAGAAAAAGGCTTTGATAATAAGCTTGTTACTTTAGAGGTTCATGAAACTAGTGATGCGGATGTGTTAGGAAACAACCCAATTTATGAAAATGGCAGTGTTGTGGGACGTGCAACTGGCGGTGACTTTGGATTTAGACTAGGAAAATCTATCGCACTAGGAATGGTTAAACCTGAGTTAGCAAATGTTGGACAAAAACTAAGGATTGATATACTTGGTAAAATGCATGAGGCAACAATTTTAGAAGAAAGTCCTTACGATGCAGAAAATAAATTATTGAGAGCTTAATGAAAATTTTAGTCGCTGTAAAAAGAGTTATTGATTATAACGTTCAAATTAGAGTTAAAGAGGACGGTAGTGGAGTTGTTACTGATAATGTTAAAATGTCAACAAACCCACCAGATGACAATGCTATTGAAGAAGCTGTAAAAATTAAAGAGGCAGGCAAAGCAACAGAAATAATAGCTGTTACTGTTGGTGAAGAGAAAGCTCAAGAAACAGTCAGAAAAGCTTTAGCGGTAGGAGCGGATAAAGGAATTCATGTAAAGGTTGATGGCACCATTGAACCACTTGCTGTTTCTAAAATTTTAAAAAAAATTGTTGAAAAAGAAAATCCAGACTTGGTTTTTATGGGTAAACAAGCAATTGATGATGACTGTAATCAAACGGGACAAATGTTAGCAGCACATTTAAATTGGCCACAAGCAACTTTTGCTTCAAAAATAGAAGTAAATGATAAATCATTACAAGTTACTAGAGAAGTGGATGAAGGTTTAGAAACTATTGAAGTCAATACACCAGCTATTGTTACATGTGATTTAAGATTAAATGAGCCAAGATATGCGTCACTTCCAAATATTATGAAGGCTAAGAAAAAACCTATTGAACAGATTAATGCGTCAGATCTAGGAGTTGATACAAACCCTAGAATAGAACATATTAAAATTGAAGAACCGCCAAAAAGAAAAGCGGGTATTAAAGTTGCGAGTGTTGAGGAATTAGTACAAAAATTAAAAAATGAGGCAAAGGTAATTTAATGTCAGTTTTATTAGTAGCAGAGCATAACAACAAAGAAGTAAAACCATTTACATTGAATGCAATTACAGCTGCATCACAAATAGATCAAGATCTTCATGTATTGTTAATTGGAAGTAAGGCAGATGATGTTGCAAAATCTTTATCTGAAGTTCCTTTAGTAAAAAAGGTTCTGCATATAGATCATGAAATTTATGAAAATTATATTGCTGAAAATTATACTGCAGCAATTTTAAAACACGCTGATAAATATTCACATATTATTTGCTCAGCAAATACATTTGGAAAAAACCTTATGCCAAGAGTTGCAGCATTATTAGATATTTCACAAGTAAGTGATATTATAAAAGTTATATCTCCTGATACCTTTCTAAGACCAATTTATGCAGGAAATGCATTTGCTACAGTTAAAAGTAATGATGAGAGAAAATGTGTTACTATTAGACCAACATCATTTGAAGCAGCAGAAACAGCCGGTGGATCTGCCGAAATAGAAAAAATTGATGCAGCAGATAAAACTGAAAATACAAAATTTATAAATAGAGAAGAAATCAAATCAGATAGACCTGAATTAGGCACAGCCAGAATAGTAATTTCAGGTGGTAGAGGCTTACAAAGTGGTGAAAATTTTAAACTAATAACTGATGTAGCGGACAAATTAAACGCAGCAATTGGAGCTTCAAGAGCTGCAGTTGATGCCGGATATATCACAAACGAACATCAAGTGGGACAAACAGGAAAAGTTGTTGTGCCTGATTTATATATAGCAGTTGGAATTTCTGGAGCCATTCAACATTTAGCAGGAATGAAAGAAAGCAAAGTTATTGTTGCTATAAATAAAGATGGTGAAGCACCTATTTTTAGTGTCGCAGATTACGGCCTGGAAGCAGATTTATTCGAAGCACTTCCTCAATTCTTAGAGGAACTGAACAAATTAAACACTATACAAAAATAACAAATACTGTAAGAAATTAGTATGTCCAGAGAAGTGATGGAATACGATGTTGTAATCGTAGGTGGCGGGCCATCGGGACTTTCAACTGCAATAAAATTAAAGCAGTTAAATCCAGATATTAATGTCTGCCTTTTAGAAAAAGCATCTGAAATAGGTGCACATATTTTATCCGGGAACGTGTTTGAAACACGAGCCTTAGATGAACTATTGCCAAATTGGAAAGATCTTAATCCACCAATTAAAACTAAAGTTAATAAAGAAAAGTTTCTATTTCTAGGTAAGACAAAAAAAATAAGTTGGCCAACTTGGTTATTACCTAAAGTGCAACAAAATCATAATAATTATATTATTAGTCTTGCTAATTTATGTAGATGGTTAGCAGAGCAAGCTGAAAGTCTTGGAGTTGAAATATTCCCAGGTTTTCCTGCAAGTGAAGTTTTATATAATGACAATGGTTCTGTTAAGGGTGTTGCAACTCAAGATATGGGTTTAGATAAAGAAGGAAATAAAAAAGACGGTTATGAACCGGGAATGGAACTTCATGCAAAAGTTACAGTTTTTGCTGAAGGGTGTAGAGGACACTTAGGAAAAGAATTAATCAAAAAATTTGATTTAGATAAAGGAAAAGATCCACAACAGTATGGAATTGGATTTAAAGAAATTTGGGAATTAAAAGAAGAAAATCACGACGAAGGTCTAGTGATGCATACAGCAGGCTGGCCATTAGATAATAGCACCTACGGGGGAAGTTTTGTTTATCATGCGGAAAATAAACAAATTTTTTTAGGATATGTCATTGGTCTTGATTATAAAAATCCTCATCTTTCACCATTTGATGAATTTCAAAAATTTAAAACTCATCCTGCGATCAAATCAATATTAGAAGGTGGTAAAAGAATATCATTTGGAGCAAGAGCACTTATAGAAGGAGGTTTTCAAAGTCTACCCAAGATGTTTATGCCAGGTGCGTTATTAGTTGGTTGTGACGCTGGTACATTAAACATGCCAAAAATTAAAGGATCACATACTGCAATGAAAAGTGGAATGATTGCAGCAGAAACTATTATTGATCACATAAAATCTAGCAAAGAATTATCTATTTATGAGGATAAATTCAAAAAAAGTTGGGTTTATAAAGAGTTATATGAGGCTAGAAATGTTAAACCTAGCTTTAGCTGGGGTTTAATTCTTGGAATAATATTTACAGGGATTGATCAAATTTTATTTAAAGGAAGATTGCCATTTACACTAAAACACAAACATGCTGATCACGAAACTTTAAAACCAGCAAGTGAAATGCCAAAAATAGATTATCCAAAACCAGATAATGTCATTACATTTGATAAAACTAGTTCAGTCTATTTAACAGGAACTAATCATGCTGAAAATCAACCAGTACATCTTCGACTTAAAGATAAAGATTTACCAATAAAATATACTTTAGGTAAATACGATGAGCCTGCGCAAAGATACTGCCCAGTTGGAGTTTATGAGGTTCAAAGAGAAAATGATGTTGAGAAATTTGTGATTAATTCTCAAAATTGTATTCATTGTAAAACTTGCGATATAAAAGAGCCGTCACAAAATATTACATGGGTTACTCCAGAGGGTGGGGGTGGACCTAAGTACGGAAATATGTAGTTAAGAAAGATCTATTGCAAATTTTTTTAAAGTTTCAATTGGCACTAACTTTAAAGTATTAACGTGAGTCTTTTTTAAATAAATAGAGCATCCAATTCCTGCTTCTAAAGCTCTTGCAACCCAACTGGCACATACACACCAGTTATCTCCATCTACCAATCCAGGAAAACCAAATTCAGGGTGAGGTGTTATTAAATCGTTACCAGCCTCTTTGCACCATTCTAAAAATTCATCATTAACTTTTACGCAAACTGTGTGCAAACCTCGATCATTTTCATCAGTATTACAACAACCATCTCTGAACCAACCAGTTAATGGATTTTTAGAACATTCTTCAAGATCTTC
>CACLEJ010000021.1 GCA_902605865.1 uncultured Pelagibacteraceae bacterium | reverse complement strand
CATGTAAAGCAGTTCCAGGTTATGACGTAAAAGTAATTAAACCAGATCATTCAATAGCAAAAACAAATGAAATGGGAGATATAGTTGTTAAATTACCTTTACCTCCAGGAACTTTTCCTACGCTTTGGAATGCAGACAAAAGATATGAAGAAAATTATATGACTAATTATAAAGGCTACTATCAAACTTATGATGCAGGACACATTGATGAAGATGGATATATATGGATAATGTCACGAACAGATGACATAATTAATGTTGCTGGTCACAGATTATCGACTGGTGCAATTGAAGAGGTTTTATCTGAACATCAATCAGTTGCTGAGTGTGCTGTTCTTGGAATTGCAGATAAATTAAAAGGACAATTACCTATTGGTTTGGTAGTTTTAAAGTCTGGCGTTGAAAAAAATAATGAAGTTATTTCTAAAGAATGTATTCAAATGGTTAGAAATAAAATTGGACCAGTGGCTGCGTTCAAAGTTGTTATAGTTATAAAAAGATTACCTAAAACAAGATCAGGAAAAATATTAAGAGGAACTATTAGAAAAATTGCTGATAAGGAAGATTATAAAATGCCAGCAACAATTGATGATCCAGCAATTTTAGATGAGATCACACAAAGTTTAATAGAAAATAATATTCTTGCCAAATAGATTAGATTAATTATCAAACTTGATGGGCTTACCTGATGCTTCTCCAAGGATTTGTCCCTCTTTCATTTTAATCTCTCCATTAATGATTGTATAAACTGGGGTTCCCTTAAACTTATGTCCATCGAAAGGTGACCATCCACACTTACTTTCTATTTTTTCATTTTTGATTTCGATAATTTTATTCATATCCACAATAGTAAAGTCTGCATCATAGTCTTCCTTTATATAACCCTTGCCTATAATACCAAAGATTTTCACCGGATTTTCACAAACAAGATTCATAAGCTGAAGTAAAGTTAGTTTTCCATCATTTACATGGTTAAGCATCACAGGTAATAAAGTCTGAACTCCTGGCATTCCTGAAGGGGTGTCTGGATATTCCTTATCTTTATTTACTCTCAGATGAGGAGCATGATCTGAACCAATAGTGTCATTATAATTATTTCTTACAGCATACCACAGTCTATCGTAATGACTTTTTTCTCTAATCGGTGGATTCATTTGAGCATAGGTTCCAAGTTTATCGTAACAATCAGGAGCAAACATTGTTAAGTGCTGTGGAGTTATTTCAAAAGTGATGTCTCCCTTATTTTGAGATAAAAAATCAATCTCCTGCTTTGTTGTAATATGCAAGATATGAGCTTTTTTACCTAACCTTTTTGCAATTTTTACAATCTTTCTTGTAGAAGAAATTGCACATTCTTCATCTCTCCATATTGGATGAGAATGAACATTGCCTTTTTCTCTTAATTTCTTTCTAAGATTTAAAATATCCTCATCTTCTGAGTGAACTGCAACAATTTTAGATGTACTTTCAAATACTTTTTCAATGTCTTCTTCTTTATGAACAAGTAAAGTTCCTGTAGACGAACCTGCAAATAATTTAACACCACAACATCCATCTAAACCTTTAAGATCAGCTAATTCACTTTGATTAGTAGGAGTAGCTCCAAAATAAAATGCATGATTACAATACATTCTATTTTTTGCTAAATCTATTTTTCTTTGAAACTCTGCTTTGTTTGTAGTTGCAGGATTTGTGTTCGGCATTTCGAATACTGAAGTTATGCCTCCAACTATTGCTGCTCTACTTCCTGAGGCTAAATCCTCAGTGTCTGTTGAACCTGGTTCTCTAAAATGCGTTTGAGTATCAATACAGCCAGGAAGAACAGTAAGTCCAGTTGCATCAATTGATTGACTTGAATCTTCATTTAACTTACCAATTTTTACAATCTTGCTGTTTTGAATGCCTATATCAACATCTTTAAGATCTTTATCAATATAACACTTTCCATTTTTGATTATAAGGTCTAACATTTATAAAAAAACTACTTATATCATTCGTTATAATATTACAATATGAATAGAAATAATATTTACATCCTAGAGGATAGAGGTCTTCTTTATATTAACGGAGATGACGCTAAAGAATTTTTACAAAATATAATTACTAACAACATTGAAAATGTATCAGATGATAGAAGTTGTTTCTCAGCTCTCTTAACCCCTCAAGGCAAATATCTTTACGATTTTATAATTATTAAACATAAATCAGGCTATTTTTTGGACTGTGAAAAGAAAATTATTGAAAATTTATATAACCAGTTAAATTTATACAAACTTAGATCTAAAGTAGAAATTTTAAATCTAAGTAATGAATTTGTTGTAGCAAATTTAACAAAGGAAAAATTTCTAGAATTAGAAAATTCTAAAGATGAGATGGGTTTTACTATAAAATTTAGAGAAGACCCTATTCTTTTAGATCCAAGGTCTGATAAATTAGGAGCTAGATTAGTGATTAATTTAGAAAAATTATATCTTTCTATAAAAAAATTGGGATTAAAAGTTTCTGATGTAAATGAATATTATAATTACAGTCATGAATTAGGAATTGCTCAAATTGATACAAATAATCTGCAAGATAAAATATTTGGAATTGAATGTAATTTTGAAGAACTAAATGGAATTGACTTTAGAAAAGGATGTTATGTAGGGCAAGAAAATACAGCTAGAATAAAACTTAAAGATAAACTTAATAAAAGACTATTTGCAATTAAAGTTTTAGACGGAGAGATCAATAGTGACGAAATTACTTCTGAAAATAAAAATTTTGGAAAGTTATTGATTAATAATAAAAATCCATTTGCTTTACTGAAACTAGAAGATAAAAGCTTTAATTTTGATAAAGATCTAAAGTGTGGTGATGCAAAAATAAAAGTGTTAAGACCAAATTGGATATAAATTATTTAATAAATTTTGATAAATCTGGTTTGAAATAATTTGGTCCTTTCATAACTTTTCCAAACTCATTGTATATTGGTTTTCCATCTTTTCCTAATTTGCTCATATTAGACTTTTGAACTTCCTCAAAACATTTGTCTAAATTAATTCCAAAAGCATGCCCTGCACCATAGGTAACATATAAGATGTCTGTTAATGCATCTGCAACCTCTGTTAAATTTTTTTCTGATATTGCCTGCTTAAGCTCCTCTAACTCCTCATTGATCAATGATATTCTAAGCGAATTAATTTTATCTGTGCTCAAACTTGATGAATCTTTTACATCTTGATTAAAAGTTTTCATGAACACACCAACTTTTTCAAAATTTGTCATTTTACTCCTATATGATTTTATAATTTTTTAATGTATAAGTGATTAAATATACTCTCAAATTTAAAACTATGAAATTCAGAAAAGAATATGACAGCATTGGCTCTATTAATGTGCCTGTGGATAAGTATTGGGGAGCATCAACTCAAAGATCAAAAAAATATTTTGATATAGGAGACGTATTAGTCAAACCAAAGTTGATAAAATCCATAGCTATTATAAAAAAAGCGGCTGCTACTACAAATTATAAAAATAAGGATATTACTTCAAAAGTTTATAAATCAATTGTACAAGCTTCTAATGAGATTATTGCAGGAAAATTAGATAATCATTTTCCTCTTAAAGTTTGGCAAACTGGTTCCGGGACTCAAACAAATATGAATGTTAATGAAGTTATTTCTAATAGAGCAATTGAAATGCTTAAGGGAAAAAAGGGTACAAAAAAACCGGTACATCCAAATGATCATGTTAATAAATCTCAGTCAACGAATGATGTATTTCCTACAGCGATGCATATTGCAATAGCAATGGAAACCAGAGAAAAATTATTACCAAGCTTAGGACTATTAAATAAAGAATTAAAAAAAAAAGTAAAAGAATTTAATAAAATAATCAAAATAGGAAGAACACATTTGCAAGATGCAACTCCTCTGTCCTTAGGTCAAGAATTTTCAGGTTACCAATCACAAATGGAAGAATGTATTAAAAGAATTAAAGTTTCTCTAAATGAAATTTATTATTTAGCACAAGGTGGAACTGCAGTTGGTACAGGAATTAATTCTAGAAAAAATTTTGATAAAAAAATAGTAAATGAAATAAAAAAAATAACAAGCTTACCTTTCAAGCCTGCTAAAAATAAGTTTGCAGCACTTGCCGCTCATGATGCGATAGTAAATTATTCAGGTACATTAAATACAACTGCAGTGAGTCTAATGAAAATAGCAAATGATATAAGATTTTTAGGTTCTGGACCTAGAGCAGGATATGGTGAATTGATATTACCAGAGAATGAACCTGGATCTTCAATTATGCCTGGCAAGGTAAATCCAACTCAATGTGAGGCTGTTACTATGGTTTGTGTAAAAGTAATTGGAAACCATAATGGAATTACTATGGCCGGATCACATGGTCATTTCGAACTAAATGTTTTTAAGCCTTTAATAATTCATAATGTACTACAATCTATTCAGATTCTCTCTGATAGCGTAAATAGTTTTGCGAAATATTGTGTTTCAGGACTAAAAGCTGATAAAAATAGAATTAAATATTTGGTAGATAATTCTTTAATGCTAGTAACCGCCCTATCTCCTAAAATAGGTTATGATAATGCTGCAATGATAGCTAAGAATGCATTAAAAAATAAAACTACACTCAAAGTCGAGGCAATGAAATCGGGTCTTATAAGCGAGAGAGATTATAATAAAATTGTTGATCCTAATAAAATGATTAAACCTGATTAATTAGTGATAATTTTTTTTATTAAAGATTTAAGCGCTTGAGGATTTTTAATATTATATCTTAATTCACTATTATTCTTATCTTTATATTCTACTTTATTAATTTTTATATCAAATATTGATACTATTCCGGTATTAATATTTTTCTCAAGTTTAAAATGAAACATATTTAAATCCTTAACTTTGTTAGGCTTTACTTGGAATTTTTTAGCAAACTCTTTTTTATTTTTAATTAATAAAGAGTTAGACGAATTAAAAATTATATCTCCATCTTTTTCATTATATTTTATTTCAGAGTTTATTTGAGCAACATCACCAATATTAAATAAAACTTCTCTCAGATAGATAGTATTTTGACTTATATTAATACTTATTTTACCACTTCTTAAAAGTTCGTGCTCAATATTGGTTAGTAATAATTCTACATCTCCATTAACATTACCTAGTAAATCAGGTTTTAAGTTTAATATAGAAAACATTAATTCATCTACCAAAAAATCTAGACTTTGCTTATTTAAAGTAATATTCGAATTGAGATAAAAAGGTGATAACTCAATTGTTGAATTAATTTTTATATCATTATTATTTTGAGGAGATTTTAAAGAAATAATATTGTTTTTAAGTTGGTATGCTATTTCAATATTCTGATTTAGGAAGTTGAATAAAGCTGCACCCTCAAAACTAGAATTATTATAATGGTTCAATTCATTTTTTATCAAAATATTTGGTTCTTTAAAATCTATTTCTATTTGTGAATTCATTTGAGAATTGAATTTTTTTTTCCAAAATGATTTAAAATTCAGATCAAATAAAATTCCTTTAATATTTAATTTTTTAAAGTTATCTTGTTTTGATGTAATAAAATTTATTTTTTCTATTGGCGATATAATTAAAGTTTCATCTTTTTCGTCAACTATAAATATTTTACTCTTTTTGATATCAAATGATTTACTTTCACTATTATGAAAATAATTCCTTAAAGCTAAATATTCTTTTTTTTTTAATATAAAATTTGTATTTTGTATTTCAAATTTTTCAAAATTAATTTTAGATTTTGGATACAAACTATTAGAATTTAAAAAAACTCTCAAATTCTTAATATCAAAGGAAATATTTTCATTATTATTTTCATATATTAACAATGATGAATCACTAATTAATAAATGAGGCTTTGGAATTAATTGATACTTTATGTCACCATTTATATTTAATTTAATATTAAAATCAGAAAAAAATTTACTTTCTATGATGTTTTCTATACTTTTATAATTAAATAAAACTGGTATTGATAAATAAATGCCAAACAAAAAAAACAATGCAATCAATAAAAAAATGAGCTTAGCAAATAATGTGACTTTCAATTTTTTAATCATTAATCCAATATCACTTAAATTAAGAAAAAATAAATGATGAATTTAGATTATTTAACAAATCTTAATGAAAGTCAGGAAGAAGCAGTTCTACATTTAAATGGACCCCTTTTGATTGTTGCGGGGGCTGGATCTGGAAAAACAAGAGTTCTTACAGCAAGAATTGCTCATATTGTCAAACAACATAAGGCATTTCCCAATCAAGTTTTGGCAGTAACATTTACCAATAAAGCTGCAAAAGAAATGCAATTAAGGGTCTCTAAATTCTTAAGAAAAGAGGCAACTGGTCTTCCTTGGTTAGGTACCTTTCACTCAATTAGTGCAAAAATATTAAGAAAACACGCCGAAGCAGCTGGATTAAAATCAAATTTTTCAATTATTGATCAAGATGACCAAGTAAGATTAATAAAAAATATCTGTAAATCTGAGAACATAGATACAAAAAAAATATCTCCAAGATATATTTTGGCAGTAATTGACAAATGGAAGAATAAAGGCTTTTACCCTGACGAGGTTGTACTTAAGCGTAAAGACATATTAGAAAAGAGTTTTCTTGGAATTTATAAAATTTACCAACATAAATTAATAGATTTAAACGCTGCTGATTTCAGTGACTTAATACTTCATACTGTTAAAATTTTTGAAAGACACAGAGATATATCAAAAATGTATTCTAAAAAGTTTAAATATATTTTAGTAGATGAATATCAAGATACAAACTTTATTCAAAGTGAATGGTTAAAATATTTAGCAGAATATAATCAAAATATTTGCTGTGTTGGAGATGATGATCAGTCAATATATAGTTGGAGAGGAGCAGAAATTAAGAATTTTCTTCAATTTGAAAATGTTTATGAAAATACAAAAATAATAAGATTAGAAAAAAATTATAGATCAACTCAAAATATTTTAAATGTTGCATCTAAAATCATTGAAAATAATCAAAATAGAGTCGGAAAAAAACTTTTTACAGATCAAGAAGATGGTGAACTTGTAACTCTAAATTGTTTTAGAAATGTAAAAGATGAAGCAACTGAAATAGGTTCAGATATTGAGGATTTCAAAAATAAATTTTCATTTAATGAAGTCGCAATTCTAGTTAGAGCTATTTTTCAAACTAGAGAATTTGAAGAAAGATTTTTAAAAATCGGTGTTCCATACAGAATTATTGGAGGTATTAAATTTTATGAAAGAGCAGAAGTTAAAGATTGTGTTGCATACTTAAAAACAGTTTTTCAACCTCAAGATGATTTGGCATTTGAGAGAATTTTAAATGTCCCAAAAAGATCTATTGGGGATACAACTTTAAAAGCTATTAATAATTTTGCTAATTTAAATAAATGCTCATTAGAGATTGCTTCAAAACATTTAATTGAGCAAAACAAAATTAAACCTAAAACTAAATTAGGTTTAAATTCTCTCCTAAATCTTTTGTCTAAATGGAGAAATGATTTAAAAAATAAAATG
>CACLEJ010000020.1 GCA_902605865.1 uncultured Pelagibacteraceae bacterium | reverse complement strand
TTGGAATGATTTGTGGATCTTCAATTGCAACGGCTGCAACAATGTCTCAAATGGCAGGCCCTGAAATGAGAAGACATGGTTATAGCGATGCTCTTATAAGTGGTTCTATTGCATCTGGGGGAACGCTTGGAATAATAATCCCACCAAGTGTTATATTAGTAATATATGCATATTTAACTGAACAGTCAGTTCAAGAACTTTTTTTTGCTGCGCTTGTACCAGGAATTATAGCTGTAATACTCTATATGATTGCAATTAGAGTTTATCTTTTAATTTACCCTTCACAAGGTGGGTATGGAACTAAGATGCCATTAAAGGAAAGAGTTTCAGCTATATCAAAAGTTTTTCCAATATTTTTAATATTTGTAATTATGATGGGTGGACTTTATTTAGGTTTCTTCACTGCTACCGAGAGTGCAGCTGTAGGAGTAATATTAGTTTTAGTTTTTATTTTTTTTAGAGGACAACTAAAATTAAGTCTATTGAAAGATGCGGTATGGACAACGATTAAAACTGTTGGTTCATTATATTTAATTGTAATTGGAGCGAGTATATTTAATTACCTTATAACTGTTACACAACTACCTTTTGCTGTAGTTGATTTTATAAATTATCTAGAGCTTACTCCTTTAGGTATAATTCTAGTAATTTGTGCAATATATTTAGTACTTGGAACTGTAATGGACTCTTTAGCAATGCTATTTTTAACTATCCCAGTATTTTATCCTGTAATTGTTGATGCTGGAATTGATCCTGTATGGTTTGGAATATTTGCAGTAATAGTTGTTGAATTTGGATTAATTTCTCCTCCCGTTGGTATGAATTTATTTGTTATTAAAGGCGTTATGCAGAAAACTCCTCTTCAAACTATATGGTTTGGAACTCTTCCTTTCTTAATGACAGATGTAATTAGGCTTGCTTTAATTATCGCTTTTCCAGCTATATGTTTATATTTGCCTAGTCTGATGACTCCATAGTCTTATTAAAATTCTTAAAATAATTATAATAAATTAATCCAAAAATAGCACCTACAAGGATTAAAATATATTGATAAAACTTTAAAAGAACAAATACTACAGGAAGTTCTTTGCCAGGGTTTCGAGCAATGAAATTTTCAGTTCCATCTTTATATAAATCTATCGGCCCAAAAGTTGCATAAAGACCATAAATAAAAATATAAACGCATGGAATTATTGCAATTAATAATAAAATTTTATTTTTTCTTAATAATTTTATTAGATTTGCCGAAACTCCAACTGTTACCAAACCAATTAAAGATAATATTAATGGATTCATTACCATACCCCTATCATAATACCGTTGTCTTTAGTATAGTCTCTTTCTTTCAAAACAAATTCATCTGTTGCAGCAACTCTATTTTTTCTACTAGTAATTCTTTTAAGTAGAATATCTTTCATTTCCTCAATGATTTTCAAGTGATCAGGGGATTGACCCAGGTCATTGAACTCATCTGGATCATTTTTTAAGTCAAATAATTGAGGTGGAAATCCTTTATAATAAATATACTTCCAATTATTATTTCTAATCATATAAGCTCTAGCGTCTGATGCTCCAATATTAAGAATTTTTCTTGCTTCGTTAAATGAGTAATCTATTTCACTAAATACACTGTCTTTCCAACTAGAAACTTTATCTCCTCTAATAATTGGTAACAATGATTGTCCCTCAAGGCGATGTTTGCTTAAATTACTATCTACAGAGTCTAGAAAAGTAGGCAGTAAGTCTATAGCCTCTACAAATCTTTTTTCTCTTACTCCCCTATTATTATCTGACAAATTGCTTGGATCATAAATTATCATCGGAACTTTAACGATTTGTTCATGAAAAAGCTCTTTTTCTCCTAACCAATGATCGCCCTGATAGTCACCATGATCTGAAGTAAAAACTATCATTGTATTCTTCATATAATTTTTTTCTTCAAGAAAATTAAATAGTCTCCCAAGATTATCATCTATTTGTTTTATTAATCCCATGTATCCTGAAAGAACAGTGTTTCTCACTTCTTCTCTTGAAAAAGTCTTTGAAATATTATTTTCCATGAAAGCTTTGTAGACTGGATGATCTATTTCTTTTTCAGTTTTGCTTCGATGAACTGGGTAAAATTGATTTGAGGAGTACATATTGTGATAAGGAGCAGGAGCAATGTATGGCCAATGAGGTTTAATATATGATAAATGTAAAAACCAGGGCTTCTCTCCACTTTCTTGAATAAATTCCATTGATCTATTTGTCATAAATGCAGTTTCAGAATGTTCTTCTTTAACTCTTGCTGGTTTATTTGAATTTCTTAACCTCCATCCACTCAAAATATTTCCACTATCATCCTCTGATGAATTTGCCCAACTATCCCAAGGATTATCGCCCTCATATCCAAGTTTGTTTAACCAGTCATTGTAAGATAGTTTTTTAGTGGAATTTTTAATATGGTTATTAGGATGAAGTCCATCATCTCTCTCATAAGGGTCAAATCCTGGCTCACTAACTGTCAGGCCTATTTCTGTATCTTTTGAAATTCCAAGTCTATTCATTCCATCTATATCAGGTCTCATATGTGTTTTACCAACTACTCCAGTCCTAATTCCAGATTGCCTTAAATAATCTCCTATAGTTAACTCCCCAATTGGTAAAGGTATTTGGTTCCAAGTTGATCCATGGCTAAATACTGTTCTTCCAGTATAATAGGATGCTCTTGATGGACCACAAACCGGAGCCTGAACATAAGCTGACTCAAATAAAATTCCTTTGTTTGCTAAACCATCTAAGTGAGGTGTTTTAAGGTGTGGATGACCATAACAAGAAAGATAATCAAATCTAAGTTGATCAGCCATTATAAATAAAATATTTTTAACTTTATTCATTGTCTATTAAACATTTGTTTTAAACTGATAGTAGATGCCTCACATATACCTTTCTCTGTAATTAAACCTGTTACATATTTTGCAGGAGTTATATCAAAAGCTAAATTCATTGATTTACTTTTTTCAGGATAAATTAAAACTTTCTTAATATTATTTTTATCATCTTTTCCTTCTATATGGGATAGTTCCTCAGAATTTCTTTCCTCAATAGGTATCTTATTATAATCTTTAGTTTCCCAATCAATTGTGGAGCTTGGTAAAGCCACATAAAAGGGCACATTATTATCATGTGCTGCTAATGCTTTTAAATATGTGCCAATTTTATTACAAACATCTCCCGTAGATAAAGTTCTGTCTGTTCCAACAATGCACATATCAACCTCTCCTCTTTGCATTAAAATACCTCCAGTATTATCTGTGATGATTGTATTTGGTATACCTTCTTCATTTAATTCAAACGAAGTAAGATTTGCCCCTTGATTTCTTGGTCTTGTTTCATCGACCCATACATGAATTGGTATTCCTTTTTTATGTGCTTGATAAATTGGTGAGGTTGCTGTCCCCCAATCTATGGTTGCTAACCACCCTGCATTACAGTGAGTTAAGATATTAACAGTTTTGTTTTTTTTATTAAAAATTCCTTCAATTATTTTAAGCCCATTAAATCCTATATTCTCACAAAATTTGACATCCTCTTCGCATATTAATTTTGCTTCTTTTAATGCAACATCCAATAACTCATCAGACTTCACAAAAGATAATTTATTATTCATTCTATGAACTGCCCATTGCAAGTTAATAGCTGTAGGTCTCGAATTAACCAATTCTTCAGAACTTTTTTTAATGAAATTTAAATTTTTATTTTCTTGTATTGCCAAAACTATTCCATAAGCAGCTGTTCCACCAATAAGAGGTGCGCCTCTTACCTCCATAGTTTTTATTGCTTTTACTGCATCTTTTATTGTCTTTAAATCTTTTATAACAAACTGATGTGGAAGTTTAGTTTGATCAATTATTTTTACTACATTATTTTCATACCAAATTGTTCTATATTTTTTCCCTTTTATTTTCATTTAATTGCCCCAAACCACAGGAAACCAATCCTTTCTCATTTTATCTCCTGAATTTAAATCTATTCCTTCATAAGGTGGAGAAGTTTCTCCTTTTCTATCAATGTATCTTACATCGTCTCCAATAAATCTTGCAGAGAAAGCTTTACGACTTTTTTTGTCACTATTTCCTGATGATGAATGTAAAACTTTAAAATTAAATAATATTGCATCTCCTATATTCATCTCTGTACTAAAAATATTATTTTTATCTATATTTGGCATGTCCATAAAATTGTTGTTATTTTTATACCAAAAAGAGTCGTTTGACCATTTGGTAGGCTTTACTAGCATTGGTAACTTATGGGATCCTTTCAAAACTTTCAGGCAGTTATTTTTTGAAACGTTATCTAATGGTATCCAGAAACTTCCTGTATCATTTCCATCTAAACAATAATATGGAAGATCTTGATGCCATGGAGTTTCCTTTTTTGTTCCAGGTTCCTTTAGAAAAATGTGCTCATGAAATACCTGAATTTGATTAGATTGAGTTGATTGTGCAATAATTTCTGCTGCTGGTGAGTTAAAAATAAAATCTTTAAATTCTTCAATTCTTTCCCAGTTACAATAATCCTCAAAAAATCTCCCTCCTTGTTGTTTTGAAATATTTTCTCTTCCGTGTGAACTTGGATTATTTAATACTTTGTGAAATCCAGTTTTAAGTTTTTCAATCCAAGGTAAAAAAACTTGTTTGATCAAAATTACACCATCATTTTTATAATTTAAAATTTGCTTATCAGATAATTTTACTGTCACTTATTTAAAACTCTTCCAGCTACTGTTCTTAGTTTGTCTTTCGTTTTTTGTGATCTTTTTTCTGGAGCAGTAATTATAGCAACATCTAAGCAATTATTTGTTGGGTCATTCAGGTCAATATGAGTATCAAAATTATCAATAAGATTTTTAATCATACTTTTTGCTTTAGAAACATTATCTAATAATACTTTTATCACTTGTTGCACATCAACATTTTCATGATCTGGATGCCAACAATCATAATCTGTTACCATTGAAACAGATGCATATCTAATTTCTGCTTCTCTTGCTAATTTGGCTTCAGGCATATTTGTCATTCCTATCACATCAGCTTTCCATGATCTGTAAAGATTCGACTCAGCCAAAGTTGAAAATTGTGGACCTTCCATTACAATATAAGTCCCTCCCCTTTGATAATCTATTCCTTCTTTCTTTATTGCATCCTCACATGCATTCATTAAGCCCTTAGAGGTTGGGTGTGCCATTGATACATGAGCAACTATTTCATCTTCAAAAAAAGTTTTATTTCGAGCAAATGTTCTGTCTATAAATTGATCAATAATAACAAATTTACCAGGAGGCAAGTTTTCTTTCAAAGAGCCAACTGCAGAGACAGAGACAATATCTGTTACACCCAATTGTTTTAATGAGTCAATATTTGCTCTAAAATTTATGTTTGATGGTGAAATAAAGTGCCCCTTACCATGTCTTGATAAAAAGTAAACTTCCTTATTTTTATAAACTGTTTTTAAAATCTGATCTGATGGTTTTCCCCAAGGAGTGCTTAAATCTATTAATTCTCTATCTTTAAACTCCTCTACGTCGTATAGACCACTTCCACCTATTATTGCTAATTTATTATTTGCCATGTAAAAAGTAATTTTATTGTATTTATAAATAACTATTATGGATTTAAAAGATTATATTCGCTCAATTAAAGATTATCCTAAAAAGGGTATTTTATTTAGAGATATAACCACTTTAATAAAGAATGAGACTGCTTTTGAGGAAACAATTAATCAAATCGTTGAAAGATCCAAAAAATTTAAGATAGATAAAATAGCTGCAATTGAATCACGTGGTTTTGTATTTGCATCTGCTGTTTCTTACATATTAAAAAAACCATTTATAATGCTAAGAAAAAAAAACAAACTTCCTGCAGATGTACACTCAGTTGATTTTGAGCTTGAGTATGGAACAGCAACAATAGAAGTTCATAAAGACTCAATTTCAAAAAATGATTCTATTCTAATAATAGATGATTTAATAGCAACAGGAGGGACTGCAGAAGCTGCAGCAAAACTTATAGAAATTTCTGAAGGAAATGTTGCAGCTTTTATATTTGTAATAAATCTCTTTGATTTAGGTGGCTGTGAAAACCTTATAAAAAACGGTTATAAAGTTGAAAATTTAATGGACTTTCCTGGACACTAATAGATAATTGAATTATGAAAAAAATGTTACAGATTTTAATTTTTTTTTTATTTTTTCAAACTCACTCATTAGCTGGGCAATACTCTGATAGATTTGCAAATTGCTTAATGCAAAAAACTACTGATAGAGACAAAATTGTTTTGGTGAGATGGGTTTTTTCAGTCATAGCTCAACATTCTGCACTTAGTACTGAATTTCAAATTAGTTCAGATAAAGTCAGAAATCATGAAATTGCAGTAGCTGATTATATGCAATATATTTTAGGTACTGTTTGTTTTCAAGAAACCAAGGATGTTCTAAATTATGAAGGTGTTGACGCCTTTGGAGAAGCATTTGAATTGTTAGGTGAATTAGCTATGCTATCTTTAATGGATGATCAAAGTGTTAATGCAGCATTCGAAAACTGGATTAAATATTTAGACCCAAATTTTTTGAAAAAATTTGAGTGATTTTGGTAGCGGGAAGTGGGATCGAACCACTGACCTCGGGCTTATGAGTCCCGCGCTCTAACCAACTGAGCTACCCCGCCATAAATTCCTGAAAGTTATAATAGAAATTTTATATAACGCAATCAACTATTAAAAAATTAAGTTTTTTTAACTCCTGTTGGGTGTGGAATTCCATCAATAACTAATTTTGGTTCGACACTTACATCAATTAATTTAGGACGATTGTCTAGGTAAGACTTTATACTTTCAATATACATCATATCTTCTAAAAATTTTTCTAATCTAGGAAATTTTTTTATAATTGATGGATCAAGCATTTTAGATAAATCTAAATGATGAAACGTAACAAAATCACATGCTCTTGGTTCATCAAAGATAAAAAATTTTTTGTCATTACTATTCATGACTTTTTCAAGATCTTCAAATCTTGATAATAAAAAGGGTATCATGTCATTTTTTTTCTTAATAAATTTCTCACCTTTTGCAAAATTTACTGTTGGGTTAAGTGGCATAAAAAGTTCATGTGCACTCTGCATAATGGCATTTGCTTTAGCATTTAATATTGGATCAGTAATGTTAATGCCTGCTAAATTTTCTATAAATGTCATTATCGCCATGCTTTGACAAATTTCATACTTCTTATCTATAATTAGCATTGGTAATTGTTTAAAAGGAATATTAGGTTTTACCTCTGACCACTCTTTATCATAGTAATCCCATGACATTAGATCCTCATATTCAATATTTGTATAATGAAATAATAAACGAGGAGCTTCTGCTAAAGCTCTCATTTTAAAATATATTAATTCTAATTTATGTGTCACTTAAATTTATGAGGCTATAAACTTTATTAAGTAATAAAGTATACCAGTAATTATAGTTGCATAAACAAAGCCTACAACAAACAATTTGATAATTATTTTGTTATCATTATATTTTGATTTTAAATATACGTAAATGAGAGTGTAAATTCCCACTATTGCAATACTTAATAATATATCTGTTGGATTCATAGATTTTTTATAATTCTAATTTAATCCAATAATATTACTTATTCAATTGATATTAGAATAATTTTAGATTGTCTTATCTTTGTCAAATAATAAACTGCTGTTATTAAAAATATAGAGAGAGGAAAATAATGATTAAATTTAAATCGATTAGCAAAACTTTTATGAGTTTTGTGTTAGTTATTTCATTTTCAGTATCTTCAACAGCAGCATTTGCAGAAATAGTGGGTAGACTTTCAGTTCATTGGAGTCCTAAGCACCATAGTGCAAAACACGCTCAAATTTTTGCTGATGAGGTTAATAAAAGAGCAAATGGAAAATTAAAAATTGAAGTTTATCCATCTAAGCAACTTTTTGGAATTAGAGAAGTTATGGGAGCTGTAACTTCAGGTGCAGTTGAGTTAGGGGGAATTGTTGGTGTCGTAAGTTTTCCACCAATAAATAAAAACTTTAATGTGGCATCTTTTCCAGGTCTATTTAATTCTTGGGAACAACAAAGAGGTTTTTTCCAAAATTCATCTAAAGGAAAAGAGATTTGGGGAGAATTAACTAAAAAAACTAATTCAACTTTAGTGATGTACAATCCAGTTGGACCAGTCATGTCAATTTCAAGTGCCAGAGAGTTAACTGGTATTGATGCTATGAAAGGTTTAAAAGCGAGAAGATTACTTAAAAGTGAGGAGCCTATGTGGGATGCTCTTGGTGCAAACCGTGTATCTTTAAAAACAGGTGAAGTGTACAATGCTTTACAGTCTGGAATGATTGATACAATAAATAGCCCTCCAGGAAGTATAAAAGCTTATAGTTGGTGGGAATTTTTAAAATACGCTCAAAAGCCATACCAATATTATGCTGATGCATATATAATGGCTAACTCTACTTGGTTTAATAGTTTACCAGCAGATTTACAAAAAATAATTATGGATGTTGGTAAAGAAGTTGGAACACTTTCAACAGACAGAATTATGGATCATGGTGAAACTGTTCTTAAAGAATTCCAAGACAGAGGTGGTGTTGTAACTACTCTTTCAGGAGCTGAGAAAGCAAAATTTGATAAGCTTATGAAAGATAAAGTTATGCCGGCAATGGCTAAAATGATCGACTCTGATGCTTTAAAAGCAGCGCAAGAGTACGCAAAAAGTAATTAGAATAAGTTAATTGCTTAATCTAATAATATGAAAGCGTTGCGAGCAGTTAATAATTTTTTAGCTTCAGCTTCATTAGCTCTCGCAATGTTAATCATTTTTATTATGGTTGCTGCACTATTTTTAAGTGCAGCTACAAGATTCATTACAGGCACTGGATTTGCTTGGTTTATAGAACTACCGCCTGTTTTAGTTAGTTGGTTAGTATTTCCATTATTAGGACCCCTCTTAAAAAAGGGACAACATATTAAAGTTGATTTTTTAACTCCTATGCTTTCCAAAAAAAATAAAGAAATTTTGTTTTTTATTGTAAATATAGTTGCCCTTTTGTCAGCATGTGTTTTCTTTAAGGCTGGTCTTGATGCAACAATAATGTATTTTAATTTAGGTCAAGTAATGGAAATTGAAATTAGTATTCCTATTTGGTGGATGTTTTTAGCATTCCCTGTTGGTTTTTTAATATTAGCTCTTACGTCATTAGAATTATTATTCGATAACATTATAAATATAATAAGAGATTAAATGTTTGCATTAGCATCTATATTATCATTGGTAGCTTTAATTATTTCTGTTCCAATTTTTTTAGTGTTTGGTTTAGGTAGTTCTATAGCTGCTATTGGAGGATTAAATCTCCCTTGGTCTGTTTTAATTCAAGTATCTTTTGGGGCTTTAACAAAACAT
>CACLEJ010000019.1 GCA_902605865.1 uncultured Pelagibacteraceae bacterium | reverse complement strand
TTACCAAAAAATACTTTAATACCCAAATTTCCTACAATTAAAGAGACTATCCACACAAAAAAATTAAAACCAATTATTGATAATTTATTTACCAAACACCCTGGAGATACAAAAAAATTTTGGTTTGCAACTGAATATAAAGATGTTTTAAAATTATTAGATTTCTTCATTAAAGATAAGTTAAACCTATTTGGTGATTACGAAGATGCAGTCGATCAAAAAAATAATATTTTATTTCACAGTGCTCTAAGTCCGTATTTAAATCTAGGATTAATAACGCCAGATATAATCATTCAAAAAATAATGACTTATCACCACAGTGAAGGTGTGAGATTAAATTCTTTAGAAGGTTATATAAGACAAATAATTGGTTGGAGAGAGTTTATGAGGGGAATATATCAAAATTTTAGTAAAGAAATAGAAAGTGGAAATTTCTTTAAACATACTCGAAAAATGAAAGACACATTTTATGATGGTAACACTGGTTTGGATCCTTTGGATCATGCAATTAAAAATGCTGACAAATTTGGTTGGTCGCACCACATTGAAAGATTAATGATATTATCAAATATTATGAATTTATGTGAAGTTGAACCAAAATCAGTTTATAAATGGTTCATGGAGATGTTTGTGGACTCATCTGATTGGGTTATGGTCCCAAATGTTTATGGCATGGGTTTATTTAGCGATGGTGGAATTTTTGCAACTAAACCTTATATCTGTGGATCAAGTTATTTTATGAAGATGATGGATTTTAAGAGAGGTGATTGGTGTAATGTTATGGATGGTCTTTACTGGCGTTTCATAGATAGAAATAGAAAGTTTTTTTTAAAAAATCCAAGGTTGTCTATGATGGTAAGAATTTTTGATAAAATGAAAGAAGATAGAAAAAAATTAATATTATCAGAGGCTAACAAATTTATTAAATATAATACTTATGGGAATTAAAGTTTATTTTAACGATTCTTGCAATATTTGTAGAATGGAAATTAATCACTATAAAAAAATTGCAAATAGTGATTTGGAGTGGATAGATATTACAAATAATGATGAGGCTATAAAAATAACATCTAAGTCACAAAAAGAGTTGCTCAGAAGATTGCATGTAATAAATGATGGTGAAGTTATTGGAGGAGCCAAAGCGTTTATTATAATTTGGTCAAAAATTCCAAAATATAAAATCCTATCTAAAATTTTTTCAATTAAACCATTATTTATTATTTTTCATTATTTGTACGAAATTGCTGCATTTTTCTTATTTTTAAAAAACAGAAAACAATTAAATGAAAAAACAAAACTTACCAACTAAAGTATGTAAAGTATGTAATAAGCCTTTTGCATGGAGAAAAAAGTGGAAGCTTAACTGGGAAAAAGTTAAATATTGTTCAAAAAGGTGTGCTTCGAATAATTAATTACTGCGTCTTGCTTTTTCTAGGATCCTTAAGAGATTTTAAAATTTTTGATAATCCAGTAATCTTTAAACTATAGTAAATTACATAAATTAAAGTTAATCCTAAAGCCATTGTAGATAGAAACACAAAGATGGCTGTTAAAATTTTTTCTTGGAACCAATTCTCTACTCCTGAATTAGAATAGTAAAGAACATTCCAAAACGCGACGAAAATTAGCTCATATACGATTATAATTTTGAACATACTGTTGATATAGTTCTCAATATAATTAATACTATTCAATTCTTGTCGCATGTCGACAGAAATTTATGTAATAAAACAATGAAAAATTGATGAAAAAAGTAATTTGGATAACTGGCGGAAGCAGTGGAATAGGAAAAGCAGTTGCATTAAAGTTTGCAAATAAAGGATGGCAGGTAATCATATCATCAAGACGTGAAGAAGTTTTAAAAGATATTTCAGATAATAATGAAAATATTGATTATTTGAAATTAGATATCGTTGATTATGAAGCATGTAATTCAGTTTTTAAAACTATTGTGGAGAAATATAATAAGGTTGATATTTGTTTTTTTTCTACTGCAATTTATGAGCCTGAAAAAGAGAAGGATTTTGATCTTCAAAATATAATTGATGTTACGAATGTAAATTATATTGGAACCGTAAATTGTATTAAAGCTGTTGAAAAATATTACAAAGAAAAAAGGCAAGGAGTAATATCTATTGTATCTTCTACTGCAGGATACAGAGGATTGCCAAATTCAACTGCCTATGGGCCGGCAAAAGCTGCCCTAATTAATTTAGCAGAAAGTTTATATCTTGATTTTCAAAGATATGATGTTCGCGTTTGTCTGGTCAGTCCTGGGTTTATCAAAACAAGACTAACAGATAAAAACACTTTTAAAATGCCATTTTTAAAAACTACACAATATGCAGCTGAACAGATTTATGATGGGTTAGTAAATAAAAATACATTTGAAATAGCTTTTCCAAGAAGTTTATTTTTAATACTAAAATTTTTTAAGATTTTGCCAAATGGGATCTACTTATATTTGATAAGAAAAATGACGAAGCTTCAAAAAAAATAAATTTAATCTTTAACAAACATTACAGTTAATTCGGCAACTTTAATACCAAACTTAGTCATTGTTGCTCTATTAATTGCTACTCTTTCATCTTGCATAAAGATCCAATCATCAAAAGTTATTTTCATTTCTCTTCCTTTAACAGGAACTAACAGCACATATTCAAACTTAAATGCAGGACCATAAGAAAAACCTTTTGCAGTTCCAACTACATCTCCAGCAGTGCCTTCATAGTTATGTTCATCGATTTTATTGATTGTCCATTGCCTATTTTGAATTTCTCCATCGTTCCAAACAAATTTTTCGTCAAGTATCAATTGTTTTCCATCCCACTTTCCATCTAGGTCTGCAGAAAATTGTCTTGTCACTTTACCTGATCTATTTTGTAAAATTCCCCATGCTTTTACATTTCCAGATAAATACTCTTCTATTATTAATCTAGGTTTTTGGTTTTTGAAATCTTCTGGTTTCATTGCTTGGTTTGATGAACAACTTGTAATCAATACTGAGATTATTATCAATAATAAATATTTTATTTTCATAGTATTATTTATTTTTGAAGAGCAAATTGGATTAAGTCTATATTTTTTGATTTAAAACCTGCTTCACAATAAGATAAATAAAAATTCCACATTCTTTTAAAAGTATTGTCAAAGCCTTGAGATGAAATTTGTTCCCATTTTTCTAAGAACTCTTCTCTCCAAATATTTAGTGTATTTGAGTAATGATCACCATAAGAATTGCAATTTTCAAACTTAAGTCCAGATTGATTTGCTAGATTTACTAACTCATTTTTACTAGGTAAAAAACCACCAGGAAAAATATATTTTTGGATAAAATCAGTTTTACTTTTATATCTATCATAGATGGAGTCATCTATAGTAATTGATTGTATAGCTGCTGTTCCTCCATCAACTAAGTTTTCTTTAATAGTATTAAAATAATTTTTTAAATAACTCTGCCCTACCGCTTCTATCATTTCTATAGAAGCTATTGAATTATAATTATTTTTAACATCTCTAAAATCTAACATTTGTATATTTATTTTTTCATTCAAACCTTCATTGTGAATTCTTTCTTTTGAATATTCGTATTGTTTTTTGGAGATTGTTATACAATCTAACTTTACGTCATAATTTTTTCCAATATATTCTGCAAATCCTCCCCACCCACAACCAATCTCAAGCATCTTATCGCCTGATTTAGGCTTAACAAGACTCGAGAGTTTTTTATATTTATTTAACTGAGCTTTTTCCAAATCATTACTATCGTCAAAAATTGCACTTGAATAAGTTAGGGTTTTATCAAGCCATAATGAGAAAAATTCATTCCCTAAATCGTAATGCTTTTTAATGTTTTCTTTACTCCTAGATTTATTATTTTTAATAAACAAACCTTTAAGTTTATTAAATATTGAAAGATCGAAAGAGCCAGAAAATTTATGAACTATTTTTATATTTTTTGCCGCTAGCTCTATAAGATTAGTTAAATTATTTGTTTCAAAATAATTATCCATATATGCTTCTGCCAAACCTACACTTCCATTTTTGATGATTTTAAAAGTTAATCCTGGTCTATTTATTTTTAGATCAGCATTTAATTTTTCATTACTATTTCCAAAAGTATATTCTTTTCCATCATGGTTTGTTATTTTTAAATTTCCATGTTTAATAAATTTTAGTGAGTTAAAGACAATTTTGTCTGAAAGTTTATTCAAATTCACTTTTTTCTACCGAACTATTATTTTTAATATTTATTTTTTTTTTAATAAACTTTATTCCTTTTAACCATAGTTTAAATGCCTCATAGTGGATTGCGACAATAACTTTAAATGTCATCAAGGGGTGAAAAATATAGGAAACGAATAGATTTTTATTACTAAATTCTTTTGCAGTACCGTCCTGGGATGCGAATAAAAGTTTACCATCATTATCAGATTGGTCAATTATAACTGATATTTTGTCTGAGGGCTTATTTACTCTAAATTTATAATTACACTCCATATCTATGAAGGGCGATACATGAAATTTTTTAACACAACTATTTCTTAAAGTTTCACTATCTTCAGCTTTGAAAATGTAAGTGTGTTGTTCACCAAATGTATTTTTAACCTCATAAAATAAAGAGATTATCTTATCGTGCTTATCATATATAAAGAAAACACTTAGAGGATTAAATACGTAACCTAATATTCTTGGATAACAGAATAATTTGATTTTAACCTCTTTATTGTCAATACCTATATTTTCTAGTTTTTTTTTTACCCAGTTTTTTAAAGAGGTGCCATCTCTATCCCCATGATCTTTGTCAAAAAAACTAATGATATTAAATTTATTATATGAAAATAATTTAATTTTATTATCAATTTCATTTAAATCATCTAAGTCTATCAATAATGAAAAAACCCTATATTTAAAATAATGATTTTTAGGTTTAAATCGTCTGTGTATTACTTTTCCTACGTATATCTTAGAGCTTTTAAGCATTTATATACTTAATCATATCTATTGATGATTTTATACCATCTTCATGGAATCCATATCCAAAATAACTACCACAAAATAAAATATTATTTTTATTTTGAATTAGGTGAAGATCTTTCTGGCTATTGATTGCATTTTGATCAAAGTAAGGATGTGTAAATATAACTTTTCGGATTATTTTGTCTTCGGGTATCTCTAAATAAGGATTTAATGTTAAAAAAATATTTTTACTTATATTTAAATTTTGTAATAGGTTTAACCAATAAGTAATTGAATTTTTTTCACTATTCTCAGATTCGATCGAGGAATTCCATGAACACCAAGCACTTTTATTATTTGGCATATAACTTATATCTTCATGGACTATAGCCTCATTTGTTTTATATTTAAAATTACTTAAGATCTTATTTTCTTTTTCTTCAGGATTTTCAATTAAAGAAAGAGCTTGGTTAGCATGAGTAGCCAATACAACTTTATCGTAAGTAAAATATTCATTTTTATCTCCATAATAAACCTGAACTCCTGATCCAATTCTTTTAATTTTATTAATATTATAATTTTTATAATATTCGCCACTGATTTTGCTTAGAATTTTATCTACATATGTTCTACTTCTTTTGGAAACTGTGAACCATTGCGGTCGATCTTTTAATTTGAATAATCCATGATTTTGAAAAAATTTAAAAAAAAATTTCAATGGCATTTGTTTTGCCTCGTAAGGGGGCATTGACCATATAGCTGATACCATAGGAATAATATGGAATTTGATAAAATACTCTGACAGTTTTAAATTATCTAAATAGCTGCCTAAAGTAATATTTTTGTTAATTGAGTCTTGGTTTTCACTTTGTTTATAAAAACTAATTATAGTAAAAAACATCTTCAAAAATTTTATATTTAACAAGTTTGATTTATTGCTAAAAATTCCAGAAAGACCCTTTCCACAATATTCTATATTTGAGTCTCTAACAGATACTGAGAATGACATATTGCTTTCTTCTATAGCAATATCATTTTCTTGAAAAAAATTTATTAAATTTGGATAGGTTTTTTTATTAAATACAATAAAGCCTATATCAACAGGGACTATATTATCTCCAACATTAACATCGATAGTATGAGAATGACCTCCAAAATGGTCTTCTTTCTCAAATAGATCTACTTTATATTTTTTAGATAAACTATACGCTGCACTTAGACCTGATATACCAGAGCCTATAATAGCTAATTTCATTATTGAGGATTATATTTATTTTCTTTTGTAAAGGATGAGACAAATTGTAGAAAAACTGCAAAAATTATAATGCTTCCTCCTATTAATACGTAGAATGATGGGTTTTCATTTACAAATAGCCAAGCCCAAAGAGGACCAAGTATTGCCTCTGTGAGCATTATTATGCCGACCATAGCTGATAGAGTTTTTCTCGCACCAATTGTTATTAAGATAAAGCCAAGTCCTATTTGAAATGTCCCAGACAAAAATGCCAAAAACATATCATTTAAAGATATAGAAATTTTTGTTGAAGCTAAAAAACCTATTATCATTGCAAATATTCCTGCAACTAATTGTAAGGGTACCATATCCACATGAGGATATCTTCTCACAATTAAAATTAGAGTTGCGAAGGTAATTGGCATTACAAAGGCAACAATATTTCCAGACATTTGTCCACTTGATAGAGTATTTCCTAGCATTAAAATTAATCCAGAAATTGCTAAAATAATAGAAGCTAAAGTAATTTTTGAAATTTTTTCTTTCAAAAAAAAATATCCAAATATCGCTAGGAAAATTGTTTGTGTTTGTATTATAAAATTTGTATTTGCAACAGTAGTATTGTACATAGCAAAAACATAACTGCTAAATCCAATACCCAATATAATTCCACCAATTAAGCCAGGAATTCCCGAGACATAAATTTTTTTAAATACCTCTCTTTTGTAAGTTACAATTAAAAAAATAGTTACAACAATTATAAAAAAAACCTGTCTCCAAAATAAGATTTGCCACAAAGTTGATCCTTCAAATGATTTAACAATCAACCCACCAAAACTTAGACAAAATGCGCCAAAAAAGATTAATAATGGACCTGGTATCTTTGATATAAAATTCATTTAATATTGGAAATCAAATTTTGAGTTTCCATCTCATACAACTTAAAAATAGTTTCTGCATCTTTTAAATTAATTTCTTTAAATTTAATTTTTGATCCTGGAGGTGTTTGTACTAGTTTGTCATAATCTGCACTTATTACAACTCCAATCTTAGGGTAACCCCCTATAGTTCCATGATCAGATAACATAATTATTGGATCTCCATCTGCAGTGATTTGGATAACGCCCTTCACTAATCCTTCTGACTTTATATTTGTATTTTTAATATTACTAATCTTAGGTCCTTTAAGTCTTATTCCCATACGATCACTTAATTTGGTTACATTAAATTCATCACTTAAAAATGAATCTATTGCATCCTTTGAAAAATAATCAAAATGGGGTCCTTTTATTATTCTAATATTTTCAATTTTTGAATTTAGGTATTCTATTTTATTTTTTGGCAGGATTTTTTTTATATTTTTTAAATTAATTATTTGTCCTTTCTCAAGTTTTTCCCCACTATTTGCGCCAATTTTAGCCTTAGTATTTGTAGAACAACTATTTAAATAATAATCTACCTCAAATGTGCCTCCAACAGATAAATAACCATATACTGATCGATTGGTAGACAGTATGTCTAAGCAATCATTATTCTCTAAAATAATATTTTCGTAACAACTAAATTCTAAATTTTTGTTTTTTCTTATAATTTTAAAATTAACATCTCCAGTAACATTGATGGAGATATTTTCTCCTATATATTTCAATTTTGGACCTTGATATGCAAATTCTAGGACCGGATTATTTATTGCATTGTTTGAAATGGCATTTGCTAATAAAAAATTTCTATTATCCATTGCTCCACTAAAAGGTATACCTATATGATAAAAATTATTTCTACCATTGTCTTGAAATGTAGAATTGATACCTGGTCGTAATACCTCAAAATAGTTTTTATTCATATTTTTTTTCATACTCTAGTTTAGAAATTGGGTAAAATGATATTGTATCACCTGGATTGATTAGATTAGGTTCGGTATTTTTTTTATTATCAAAAATATCAACTGGTGTCTTACCAATTATATTCCAACCACCTGGACTTTCAAAAGTATAAATATTACAAAATTGCTCTGTTATACCTATGGAATTTTTTGGGACCTTAACTCTTGGTGTTTCTAAACGCTTTGCAAAAAGAGATTTATCCATATCTCCTAAGAATGGCATTCCCGCAATAAAACCTGTCATATAACAATAATAATTTTTAGAAAAGAATGTTTCATAAATTTTTGCTTCATTTATCTTTAATAATTTTTGTAAACGTTTTATATCTAGTGCAAACTCCTCTGCGCAGCAAACTGGGATTTTAATAAGATTATTTTTTGAATTATTATTTTTTTTTAACTCTAAATTTTCAACTTGTTTTTTTAATTTAGCAAAACTCGTAAGTTTTAAATCGAAACTAATTACTAGTTTATTATAACTGGGTGTAATATTTGTAATACCTAAAAAATTACTATCTCTTAAATTGTTAAAATAATTTATAACATTACTGTTAATTTCTTTATTTACCTCAGTACCAAAGTCACAGTACAATGCTGCGTCACCAAGATTTGATATATTTTTAATCATGTCATGTTATACTTTAAGCTTTATAGTATGGAAATTAATTTAAATTGTGATTTAGGTGAAAAATCAAAGCATCATTCAAATGAGAATGATCCCGATTTACTCAAAATAGTAAACTCTGCAAATGTGGCTTGTGGGTACCACGCTGGAGATGAGGAAACTATGAGAGAAGTTGTAGAGATTTCAAAGCAAAATAATGTAAGTATTGGTGCACATCCATCATTCAATGATCCGGAAAACTTCGGAAGAAAACGGATTAATCTTGGTGCTGATGAGATTTCTAAGCTTTTAATAGATCAATATGAAATTTTGCAAAATATTGCCATTAAATTAGATGAAAAGGTTTCTCATATTAAACCACATGGAGCCTTGAATAATATGGCTTGTGAGGACCTTGAACTGGCAACAATTTTGGCAAAAACTATTTATAGTATTGATAAAGATATAATTTATTTAGTACCAACAGGTTCAAAAATGGAAGTTGCAGCTAAAAAATTAAATATGAAAATTGCATGCGAAATTTTTGCTGATAGAAATTATGAAGACGATGGAACACTTGTATCAAGAAGTAAGGATCATGCCCTAATAACCGACCCTGAGCGAGCTAAAGTACATGTATTCAATATGGTAAAAAACCAAACCCTTAATTGTCACAGTGGAAAACAAATACCTTGTGAAATCGATTCAATTTGCATACATGGTGATAACGCAAGTTCTCTTTCGACTGCAAAACAGGTAAGAGAAAACTTGATAAAAAATAATTTAGAATTAAAGCCTCTAAATAAAATGAAAAAATTTATATAATTATGATTAAAAAAATATTTACTCTTTTCATATTCTTTTTTTTAACTGTTGAAACTTTTGCTGCTGGAACAAGTTCATCAGGTAAAAAACCGAGCTATAAAAATGCTGTTAAAATAATTGAAGCAGCTAAGAAATATGAATCCAAAAATAAAATGGATAAAGCATTAAAAAGATACGAAAAAGCTCAAAAAATTTTATTAAAACTCGACAAAGAAAAGCCCTTACAAGCTGATACACTAAACTACCTGGGTTTTACAACTAGAAAACTTGGGGACTTTGAAGCAGGAGAAAAATATTATTTGCTAGGTTTGCAAGTTGATCCAAAGCATGTTGGTATAAATGAATACTTGGGTGAATTATATGTTGTAACCAACAGAATTGATTTAGCAAAAGAAAGATTGGAAATTTTGAAAAGCTGTAATTGTGAGGAGTATGAACAGTTAAAAGAAATTATTGAAGGAACAAAAAAATCAAAATACTAATTGATATTTTGAATCATTTGTTCGGGCATCCATAAAGCGATTTGCGGGAACAGTACAATCAACAGGACCGCAAAAATCATCAATAAAAATAATGGGAAGGCACTTTTTGCTATGAACCCCATATCTTTGTTTGCCATTCCTTGGAGAACAAATAAATTAAAACCAACAGGTGGTGTAATTTGAGCCATTTCTACAACAATAACTAAAAATATTCCAAACCAAATCATATCAAAGCCTGCCTGTCTTATCATTGGTTCAATTATTGCCATTGTAAGAACAACTGCAGATATTCCATCAAGAAACATCCCAAGAATTATGTAAAAAATCATTAATACAAATATTAATACATACGGTGATAACTCCATATTCTGTATCCACAATGCTAGATTTCTAGGCAAACCTGTAAATCCCATAGCAAGTGACAAGAAAGTTGCCCCAGCTAAAATAAATGCAATCATACATGAAGTTTTAGTTGCTCCAAGCAATGAGTCTTTAAATGTTTTTAATGTTAAACTCTTTTGAAAATAAGAGAGAATTAAAGCTCCAACAACACCTAAAGATGCAGCCTCAGTTGCTGTTGCTATACCAGTATAAATTGAACCTATTACTCCAAGAATTAATAAAATAACTGGAATTAATTTTTTGGATTTACCAAGTTTGTTTAAAAATGAAAAATTTTCATAGTTAGTCGGCATTTTATTTTTATTTAATAAAGACCAAAAAATTACATAGCCCATAAAGATCAGAGCAATCATTATCCCTGGAATTATTCCAGCTATAAACAGTTTTGCAATTGACTCTTGAACAGTTACACCATAAATAATTAAAATTATTGAGGGTGGAATTAAAAGACCTAAAGTTCCTGAACCTGCCAAACTTCCAAGCAAAATTTTTTCAGGGTATTTTCTTTTTCTTAGTTCTGGAATTGACATTTTTCCAACTGTAGCAACTGTTGCAGCAGATGATCCAGAGATAGCGGCAAATAGGGCACAACCAACAACATTAACATGTATCAAACCCCCTGGTAACTTCTGAAGCCATGGTGCCAATCCTTCAAATAAATTTTCTGATAATTTAGTTCTAAAAAGAATTTCACCCATCCACACAAATAATGGTAATGCTGTTAGTGTCCACGATGACGAAGCTCCCCATATAGTTGTGGCCATCGCATCTCCTACTGGTCTAGAGGTAAACAAAATCATACCTATCGAAGATACCCCAACCATACTGATGGCTACCCATATACCAGATCCTAAAAAAAACAGTAAAACACTAATAAAAAAAATTGCTAATAAAATTTCAATCATACTTATTAACTATTTTTAAAATTAATTGATGAAACACACATATAAAAAATAACAATGAACCAATTGCTACACTTGATTGAGGTATCCAAATTAAAATTTCGTCAGCTCCTTCACTTCTTTCCTGAAACTCATAAGATATCTTTAACATTTTAAGAAAATAAAAGGCCATATATCCTGAAAAGATAGATGCAACAATTAAACTCCAAATTTCTAAAAAGTTTTTTCTTAAATCAGTAGCTTTTTCTAAAAATAATGTGATTCTTATATGACCTCCATTAACAAAAGTGTATGAAAGAGCAAAAAATGAGGAAGCTGCCATACAGTATCCAGAATACTCAGCTAAACCTCTTATATAAAAACCAAACATTCTTGAGGCAATTCCAGTCAAAATAAAAACTGCTATCAAAATTAAAAAAAACGCAGCGATATATCCTGAGAAATTATATAGATTATTTAGAGAGTTATTAATTTTTTGTAACATAAAAAAGGCCGTTTTTTAAACGGCCTTTCTCATTATATTAATTTTATTTGTAAGCAGCAAGTACGCTAGCTCCTGTTTTGCCAGCCTTTTTCTTCCATTCCTTTGCCATTTTTTTTCCAACTTTTTGGAAATGTTTTTCTAAATCAGCGTTTACTTTACCTACTGTCATTCCTGCAGCAGCTAAAGCTTTTTTATCCTCAATATTTCCAACTCTAGAAAGCATCCAACCTTTTTCTTCTGCGGCAGTTGCTTCTTTCATTATTAGTTTTTGAGTATCTGCATCTAGTTTGTTCCAAGATCCTCTATGAGCAACTACCATATTTTTTGGGAACCAAGCAGCTATATCATAGAAATATTTTACTCCGTTCTCCCAGATTTTACTATTTTTTCCAGTAGTTGGTGAAGTAATCATGCTCTCAACTGCTCCAGTTGAAAATGCTTGACTTATTTCTGCAGCTTCAATTTTTGTTGGAGCCATACCAGTAAGTTCAGCAATTCTAATTGTTGCTGAATTATAAGCTCTAAATTTTAAACCTTGTAAATCTGAAACACTATTAATCTCGTTTTTACTATACAAACCTTGTGCAGGCCATGGCACTGCATACAAAAATACCAATCCTTTTTGGCTCAAGCTTTCTATGATTGCTGGTTTCGATGCTTGATATAGTTTCATTGCATCATCATAAGATGTTGCTAAGAATGGTTGTGAATCAATCTCAAGAATAGGATCTACTTTTCCTAGAGCCGACATAAATCTCTCGCCCATTTGAGCTTGTCCAGTTCTGACAGCTCTAAAAATTTCTCCACCTTTAAATAATGATCCTCCAGGGTGAGTTACAATAGTTAATTTACCTCCACTTTTTTCTGAAACGTTTTTAGCAAATTCTGCAGCATTAGCTGAATGAAAATTGCTTGCACCATAAGCTAAAGCCATATCCCACTTCTCAGCAGCATTTACGTTAGCGGTTAACAAAACAGAAAATAAA
>CACLEJ010000018.1 GCA_902605865.1 uncultured Pelagibacteraceae bacterium | reverse complement strand
CCTTTGTGGATACCTTATTCATCAATGACGATTGGAGCAGTACTAATGATACTTCAATACATAGCAGAAATTATTAAGCTTGTTGATGAGGAGGATAGTAATTAATGGATCCTTTATTGATAGCAGTAATAGTTGCAGTTTTCACGTTGATAGTTTTATTTTCTGGAATACCAATTGCATTTGGCTTGAGTTTTGTCTCAATAGCACTTTTAGTTACATTTGAAGGCTTTCAAATGTTAGATGTTTTTGCAGAAACATTTTATGCTGGACTGAATTCTTTTGTTTTACTTTCAATACCAATGTTTATTTTAATGGGAATGGCTGTTGCTAACTCTCCAGCGGGAAAAGATTTATATACCGGGCTAGATAGATGGCTTTGGAGGGTTCCAGGTGGACTAGTAATTTCTAATATTGGCGCTTGTTCAGTTTTCGCTGCCCTAAGTGGATCAAGTCCTGCAACTTGTGCAGCAATTGGAACCATGGGTATACCTGAAATGAGAAAAAGAGGGTACTCAGATCAAATAGCAACAGGAACAATAGCAGCCGGTGGAACTTTAGGAGTTTTAATCCCTCCTAGTATTGTTTTAATTGTTTATGGAATTGCAACCGGAACATCAATAGGAAGATTGTTTTTATGTGGTTTAGTGCCTGGGTTTATGTTGGCAGGTATGTTTGCAATATGGGCTCTTATACATAGTTATTTCATTGATAAAGACTCAGCAAGAGCTTTAAAGAACAGAACACCACCAACATTAAAAGAAAAAATTGAGGTGCTGCCAAGAATTCTACCTTTTTTAGCAATCATAGCTGGAGTTTTGTATGTGTTGTATGGAGGTGTTGCTACACCATCTGAAGCTTCAGGTGTTGGAGCATTTTTAGTTTTTGTATTGATCGCTGTTGTATACAAAATTTATCAACCTAAAAAAATATGGAATATTGTTAAAGTTTCAATGAAAGAAAGTGTGATGATAATGTTTATTATTGCTGCATCTTACCTTTTTGCATTTACTTTATCACAACTTTACGTAACGCAATCTTTAGCTCAGAGCATGGTCGAGTTAAGCTCTAACAAATGGGTAGTATTTATTTTAATAAATATTTTCTTATTAATAGCTGGTTTCTTTTTACCACCAGTAGCTGTTATTGTTATGACTTCCGCAATATTGTTGCCTGTTATTACAACTTTGGGATTTGATCCATATTGGTTTGCAATTGTATTTACAATTAATATGGAAATTGGCCTTATAACTCCACCTGTAGGATTAAATCTTTACATAATTAAAGGTATCACACCAGATGTAAGTTTGTCTGAAATACTAAAAGGTTCTATACCTTTTATGATAATTATGGCTTTAGCTATATTAATACTATGTATTTTCCCTGAAATTGTTACCTGGCTGCCTGACAAAATAATGGGCAAAAGTCTAGGTTTTTAATATATAAAAAACACCATGTTAAATTTAAAAAGAATTTTTGAGACTATTGCTGATGCTGGACAAAAGATTTTAGAAAAAAAATCTATCAAAAGCATTGCAAAAAAAAGAGATCTTCTGGATCTTTGCGATGATTTACTATCAACTAAAGGTGCGGCTTTTGGAATAACACTAGCAAGAGACATCTTATTCAGATATCAAAATTTATCTTTAGAGGATAAAAACAAATTTTTAATTCAAGTAAATGATAAATATAAACCTGACTCATTAAAAATAGATGAAGCTATTAAAAGTTACAGCAAATCGAAGGATACCTCATCTATATTAAATCTATCTCGCGTTGCATCAGGAATAAGAAAAGAGTTATTTGTAAGACTAAATATGGCTCCAAACGGTACCTCAGAGATAGTCTCCTTAAGAGAGGATTTATTAAACTTAATAAAACACCAACCTGAACTTAAAAGTTTAGATTATGACTTAATAGATATATTTAAAAATTGGTTTAACCCAGGCTTTTTAAAATTAAGAAAGATTACATGGGACACAAAAGCAAATATTTTAGAAAAATTATTAAAGTATGAAAAAGTACATTCTATGAAGGATATGAATGAACTTAAAAGAAGACTAGGAAAAGATAGAAGATTTTTTGCCTATTTTCATCCAGCATTAGATGACGAACCAATAATATTTGTTGAAATTGCTTTAACAAAAGGTCTTAGTCAGTCAATACAAGAATTAACAAGACCTTCAGAAGAAAAAACAAAAAATTATGATACAGCAACTTTTTATTCAATTAGCAACTGTCAGGAAGGTTTATCAAGAGTAACGTTAGGGAATTTTTTAATAAAAAGAGTTGTTTATGAACTTCAAGAAGAACTTCCAGATATAAAGTATTTTGGAACACTATCCCCAATGGTAGGATTTGCTGATTGGTTTAAAAAAATGGAAAGTTTTCAAGCTGCTGAAATACTAGGAGAGGCAAACAAAAATAGTTTAGATTTTTTAAAGTCTTCTGATTTAAAAATAGGAGACAAAAGAATTGCTGACAATAAGGCTTTGATTAGTAAGTTGGCAGTAAATTATTTAGTGAAACAGAAAAATGATTTTGGTTTTCCAATAAATGATGTTTGTAGATTTCATTTAAAAAATGGAGCTGATATTGATAATATTGCAGTAAACGCAAATGTTTCTGAGGTTGGTTTCAAAAGGTCTTTTGGTGTCATGGTTAACTATAGATACGAATTAGCTAAAATTGAGAAAAATCACCAAGAATATGTAAACGAAAAGAAAGTTAACATTTCGAATAAAGTTAAAAAACATGTCTAAGATTAACAGATTGGTATCAGTTGCACCTATGATGGATTGTACTGACAGGCATGAAAGATACTTTTTAAGATTGATAAGTAAAAACGTCCTTCTTTACACTGAAATGGTTGTGTCTGAGGCTATTGACAGAGGAGATAAAGAAAAATTATTATCTTTTGATCTAAGAGAAAAACCAGTTGCACTTCAATTGGGTGGCTCTACGCCAAAATTATTAGCAAATTCAGCAAAAATTGGTGAGGAATTTGGTTATGATGAAATTAATTTAAACCTAGGATGTCCAAGTAAAAAAGTTCAAAAAAATAGATTTGGCGCATGTTTAATCAAAGAACCAAGTTTAGTAGCAGACTGTTTATCTGAAATGATTAATTCAACATCTTTGCCAGTCACAGTAAAGACTAGAATTGGTTATGATGATGTAGAAGACTATGAACATTTTTATAATTTCATAAAAACTTTAAAGGAGACGGGTGTTAAAACTTTTATAATACATGCAAGAAAAGCTATGTTGGGTAAATTTACACCTAAGCAAAACCTTAATATACCTCCTTTAAAATATGATTATGTATATAAACTAAAACAAGATTTCAAAAACCTTGAAATAATTATTAATGGTGGTGTCACTACAGTGGAAGAAGCAAAAGATCATTTAGATAAAGTGGATGGCACAATGATTGGAAGATCAGTTTATCATTCTCCTTATCTTTTAGCTGATATTGAAAAAGAAATATTTAACAATCATGATATAAAAGATCGGGAAGAAATTATTGAGGAGTTAATTGACTACGTTAGGGCACAAGTACAAATGGGTACAAGAGTAAATCAAGTTATGAGGCATACACTAGGTTTATTTCATGGACAAACAGGTTCAAGCAATTGGAAAAGATATTTAAGTGAAAATATGTGTGTAAGAGATGCGGATGTAAAAAAAATTGATCATATTATGGATAAAGTAAGACTTTCTCCTAAATTACATTCGGCAGGTCGAATTGATTAATACTATTCTTTCTAATCAGTATTATCTTTTAATTTTACTAATGATAATTACTGCATTTCCAGTTGGATTTTTCGCAGGTTATTTTGGCATAGGCGGAGGTCTAATATCTGTACCTGTACTTTTTTTTATTTTTGAAACAGCGGATGTTGATAAATCATATTTGATGCATCTTTCAGTAGGAACTGCTTTTTCTATTACAATTTTTACTGCTTTTGTTTCAGTAATGACTCATAGAAAACATAAAGCTGTAGATATAAATATTTTAAAAACTTATGGTCTATTTGTTATCTTTGGGGTTTTGCTTGGTACATATATGGCGGCATTGTTAAATACAAAATCTTTAGTTTTATTTTTTGCTGTTGTTGTATATTTTTTTGGTGGATATTTATTACTAGTAAAACAAGAGTTAAAAAAAAATAAAAAGTTTAAGTTTCTGCCTAGAGCAACGTTTGGTTTCATTTCTGGTTTTATATCTGCACCTATGGGTATTACAGGAGCTATGATGAATGTTCCAATCCTAAGATATTTTGGATATCCAATAAGTAGAGCAATAGGAAGTTCAGCTGCAATAGGATTTGTTATAGCATCAATTGGATCAATTGGATTTTTGACATCTGGTTTTTTACTAAACGCAAATCTGCCTTTAAGTATTGGTTTTGTAAATATTCCTGCATTTTTGATATTTATTCCAATTACATCTTTTATGGCTAGAGTTGGAGCTAATATGGTTCACACCACTGATAAAAATAAAACACAAAGAATGTTTGGGGTATTTTTATATGTAATAGGGACTCTGTTTTTGATTAGGTTTTTAGATCTCTAATTAAATCTTTTGGTCGTATTCACCAATTTTTCCGGTTTTTTGAAGCAAATTGTCGATAAATTCGAAGATTTTTTTCTTTCTTTCATTAGATGTTGGACTTTCAGTAACAACTACCAGAGAAGGTTTATTAGATGAGGCTCTTATTAAACCCCAAGAACCATCTTTAAAAGAAAACCTAATACCATTTACTGTAAGTATGTCCTCAATTTCTTGATTATCAATTTGAACATTATTTGATTTTAAATCCTCAATTTGTTTAATTATTTCATCAACAACTTGATATTTTTCATTATCTTCACAAAATGGAGCCATGGTAGGTGATTGATAGGTATTAGGTAATTCACTTATGATTTCACTCATTTTTTTAGGATTATTATTTAGTAAATGGCAAACTTGTATAGCTGAATTTATACCGTCATCATATCCGTAACCTAGAGGTTTGTTGAAAAAGAAATGACCACTTTTTTCAAAGCCCGCGAGTGCATTTTCATTATTTACTTTTCTTTTGATATGAGAATGTCCTGTTTTCCAATATAATGTTTCACACGAGTTATTTTTTAAAACATCATCTGTTGAATATAGTCCAGTTGATTTAACATCTACAACAAATTTAGATCCTTTGTGGTTTGAAGATAAATTTCTTGCAATCAGTAATCCTATTTTATCTGAAAAAATTTCATTACCATCGTTATCTATTACGCCTACACGATCACCATCTCCATCAAATCCAAATCCAATATCAGCGTTATTTTTTTTTACAGATTTACTTATTGCATGTAACATTTCAAGGTCTTCAGGATTAGGATTATATTTTGGAAAAGTATAGTCCAAATTGCAATCTAGCTCTATTACTTCACATCCTATTCCTCTTAATATGTCTGGTGCAAATATTCCTGCTGTACCATTGCCACACGCAACTACAGCTTTAATGTTTTTCTTAATTTTATTTTTATTTATGAGATCATCTTTATAAACACTTTGAAAATTAGATATTTCTTTTTCATTTCCATTACCTTCAATAAATTTGTTATTTAATGTTATATCTTTTAATTCCTTCATTTCTTCTGGTGCATGAGTTAAACCTTTCTTGATACCCATCTTTACACCTGTCCAGCCATTTTCATTATGACTTGCTGTCACCATTGCAACAGCATCACTTTCCAAATTGAATTGTGCAAAATAAACCATCGGTGATAATGCTAATCCTACATCTTCAACGTAGCAACCCGTTGATATAAGTCCTTTTTTCAAAGCTGATTTTATTTCTTCACTATAAGATCTGTAATCATGACCAACTATGATTCTTGGATTACTTTTATTTGTATGATTAATAATCTGTGTTCCTAAACCCTTACCCAAATTTGTCACACCTTCTAAATTGATATTATCAGGGTACAACCATCGCGCGTCGTACTCTCTAAAGCCAAAAGGATCAATTTTTATTGAATTTTTCATGTTGATATTTTTATATTTTGTTTATTTTTTTATTGATAATTTTTTTTCAAGTTCTATAAATGTTCTATTGATTTGTTGGTTATATAGTATATTTACCAAACCATCATACAACATCTAGTTGTTTTACTAAATTAAGTATAGTACAAAAAAGGAGCTAAATGAACAAGATTTTATCACAAGCTATTAGGAAAGCTGTCTCTGATTATACACCAAATGTGAATCAAGATCCTAAAGATAAAAGATTAGATTTATTTTCTCTTAATAGTGAAACTGAACTATTTCAAAATTCAAAAGGCATAACAATTAAAATTGATAGAAGCAGAGATGATAACTTAACAGACTTTGGGAAAGCTACTCTTAAAGATAGATATTTAGGAGCAAACGAATCTTTCCAGGATTTATTTGCAAGAGTTGCAAGTCACTATGCGGATGACAATTTACATGCTCAAAGACTTTATAATTACATAAGCAATTTATGGTTTATGCCTGCAACACCAGTGTTATCAAATGGTGGAACCACAAGAGGTTTGCCAATATCTTGTTTTTTAAATGAAGCTAGTGATAGTCTAAACGGTATTCTTGATCTTTGGAGCGAGAATGTTTGGCTTGCTGCCCGAGGCGGAGGTATTGGAAGTTATTGGGGGAATCTTAGATCAATAGGTGAGAAGATTGGAAGAGTTGGTAAAACTTCAGGTATAATTCCATTCATTAAAGTGATGGATTCCTTAACTATGGCAATTAGCCAAGGTTCATTAAGAAGAGGCTCAGCTGCTTGTTATATTCCAATAGATCATCCAGAAATTGAGGAATTTATTGAGATGAGAAGACCTACAGGAGGTGATCCGAATAGAAAATCATTAAATCTACATCATGGTGTTTTAGTTTCAGATGCCTTTATGAGAGCAGTTGAACTTGATGAACAATGGGGACTTAAAAGCCCAAAAGATGGAGCGGTTCAAGCGACTGTATCTGCAAGAAACCTATGGATAAGATTGCTTACAGCTAGAATAGAAACAGGAGAGCCATATATTATATTTATTGATACTGTTAATAGACAAATTCCTCAACATCATAAATTAGCAGGCCTTACTGTTAAAACTTCAAATCTTTGTAGCGAGATTACACTTCCAACAGGAATTGATAAAGATGGAAGAGATAGAACAGCGGTATGCTGCTTATCATCTTTAAATATTGAAAAATATGATGACTGGAAAGATGATAAGAATTTTATTGGAGATGTCATGAGATTTTTAGACAATGTGATGACAGATTTTATTGAAAATGCACCTGAGCAATTCAGTGACGCTACCTACTCAGCAATGCGAGAAAGAAGTGTTGGATTAGGCGTAATGGGACTACATTCTTATTATCAGAAGAAAATGATCCCAATCGAGTCAGTAATGAGTAAAGTTTGGAACAAAAAAATGTTCGAGCATATTCAAAAGCACGTAGATAAGGCATCAAAAGATTTGGCAGAGGAAAGAGGACCGTGTCCTGATGCATCCGATTACGGTGTTATGGAGAGATTTTCTAATAAAACTGCTATAGCGCCAACCGCTTCCATCTCAATTATTTGTGGTGGAACATCTCCAGGTGTTGAACCAATTGCAGCTAATAGCTTTACTCACAAAACATTGTCCGGTTCATTTAATGTTCGAAATAAATATTTAAGACAATTATTAGAAAAATATGGAAAAGATACAGATGAAGTATGGTCAAGCATTACAACAAACCAAGGATCAGTTTCACATTTAGAGTTTTTAACTCAAGAAGAAAAAGATGTTTTTAAGACAGCTTTTGAGTTAGATCAAAGATGGCTTGTAGATTTAAGTGCAGATAGAACTCCACATATTTCTCAAGCGCAATCTATTAATTTATTTTTACCTGCAGATGTGCATAAAAAAGATTTACATCAAATCCACTTCCAAGCCTGGAAGAAAGGACTGAAGAGTCTTTACTATTGTAGGTCTAAATCAATACAGCGTGCTGAAAATGTTAATGATGCAAACTCAACTGACATTGCAGCTAACGTTTATAAATCAAAAGACGAAAGTAATAACCAACAAGATTATGAGGAGTGTTTATCGTGTCAGTAGCAGAAAAAATTAATAAAGAAATAATTCAACCAAAAAAAATGGGTTTATTAGTTGAGAACCCAGTTTATAAACCTTTTAGATATCCATGGTGTTATGATGCATGGTTAACTCAACAAAGAATTCATTGGTTGCCAGAAGAAGTTCCATTAGGTGATGATGTTAGGGATTGGCAAAAAAATTTATCTCAACCTGAAAAAAATTTATTAACTCAGATTTTTAGATTTTTTACACAAGCAGATGTTGAAGTTAATAACTGTTACTTAAGACATTACACAACTGTATTTAAACCAACTGAAGTTTTAATGATGATGACTGCATTTGCTTCAATGGAAACAGTTCACGTTGCAGCTTATTCACATCTTTTAGATACAATTGGAATGCCAGAGTCCGAGTATTCAGCGTTCATGAAGTATAAAGAGATGAAAGATAAATACGATTACATGCAAAACTTCAATGTAAATTCAAAAGAAGATATTGCAAAAACAGTTGCTGTATTCAGTGCATTCACAGAAGGTCTACAATTATTTGCAAGTTTTGCCATTTTACTTAACTTCCCTAGACATAACAAGATGAAGGGCATGGGCCAAATTGTTACTTGGTCAGTAAGAGATGAAACACTTCACTGTAATTCAATGATAAGAATCTTTAAGGAGTTTATTAAAGAGAACCCTGAAATATGGACGCCAAAACTTAAAAAAGAACTTTATGAAGCTTGCAGAACAATCGTTGAGCATGAAGATTCATTTATTGATCTTGCTTTTGAAATGGGCCCTATGGAGGGATTGACCGCTAAAGAAGTAAAAGAATATATAAGATTTATTGCAAATAGAAGACTAGATCAATTAGGTTTAGAGCCTATTTATGATGTTCAAAAAAATCCATTAACATGGCTTGATACCATGTTAAATGCAGTTGAACATATGAACTTCTTCGAAGGTAGAGCAACAGAATATTCAAAAGCATCTACAAGAGGATCTTGGACTGAAGCTTTTTCTTAAGATTATCTTTGATTTAATTGAAGAACTTTTCTGTGTTTGTTACCTCTGTAGCTTGCAAGAGGTCTAATCAGTTTATTTGCAGCATGTTGCTCAATAATATGAGCTGACCAACCAGTTATTCTTGAAATTACAAATATTGGAGTAAAAAAATCAGTATCAAAACCCATTAAGTGATATGTTGGACCAGTTGGATAGTCTACATTTGGGTGAATATTTTTTCTATCTATCATCACTTTTTCAACTATATCGTAAATTTTCTCAAATTTTTTATCTTTTTTAATTTTAGCAACTTTACCAAAGTATTCTCTCATTGTAGGAACTCTTGAATCTCCACTTTTATAAACTCTATGGCCAAATCCCATTATAACATCTTTATTATCTAGAGCTTTATTTATCCATTTAAGTGCATTCTCTGGTTTTTTGATTTTATTCATCATATGCATAACTTCTTCATTAGCACCTCCATGAAGAGGACCCTTTAAACTTGCTATTGCACCAGTAATTGCTCCATGAATATCTGATAAACTACTTGTTATAGTTCTTGCTGTAAATGTTGAAACATTAAAACTATGTTCAGCATATAAAATTAGAGATACATCAAATGCCTTAACAATTTCTTTGTTTGGTACTTTCCCAAAACACATATGAAAAAAATTTTCTGAGAAAGAAAGATTTTTTTTAGGAGAAATAATTTTTTTTCCTTTTCTAGCTCTATAAAAAGCAGCTAAAGCAACTGGTGTTTTTGCAAAAATTCTCATTACCTTTCTCATATTGGCCTTTGGTGAATTATCTTTTGTCTCTTTATCTTCAAGGCCCATAATACTCACAGCTGTTCTTGCAGCATCCATTGGGTGGGATTTTTTTGGAAATTTTTTAATATCGTCTAATAAAGTTTTTGACAATTTTCTCTCTTTTCTCTCTTCTTTTTCGAACTTTTTTAATTGTTTTTTTGTTGGAAGTTCTCCATTAAGTATAAGGTAAGCGACTTCCTCAAATTTACATTTTGCACATAGATCTTGAGCAGCATAACCTCTATAGGTTAATGAGTTGATTTCAGGCATAACTTTGGAAACTTCTGTTTCATCAACAACAATGCCTAATAACCCTTTTTTGATTTCATCACTCATTATTCGTGCCCATCAGTCTTAAAATTATAAATTTTTTCGTCTAAAGAATTGTATTTCTCGTATTCTACGAGATCATATAACCTTTTCCGCGTTTGCATTTTATCAATAATATTGTTTTGATGTCCATCAGCAAAAATGGCACGTAAACCATCCTCCACATTTTTCATTGCCAATCTTTGTGTAGAAACAGGATATATAACGATATTATATCCAAGGTCCTGTAATTGATTATAATTGAGTAATTTTGATTTACCAAATTCAGTCATGTTAGCTAAAAGATAACAATCTAAAGACTTTCTAACTAATTCAAACTCACTTTCATCTTTTAAAGCCTCAGGAAAAATTACTTCAGCACCGGCATCCACGTATGCTTTACATCTATCAATCATGCTATCTATCCCCTCTACACTTTTTGCATCTGATCTAGCTATAATCTTGAAATTTGTATCTTTTCTAGCACTCACACATTCTTTTATTTTTGAGACCATTTTATCTTTAGATATAAGTTCTTTATTATCTAGATGACCACATCTTTTCTGCTCAATTTGATCCTCTAAATGAACGGCCGCTACACCAAACTCTTCAAATGTCTCAACAGTCTCTTGGCATGATTTAAATCCTGTATCTATATCAACAATTGTTGGAAGGTTTGTTACCCTTGAGATTAGATAAGATCTAGTACTTACATCTTGAAGTGTTGTCAGGCCAATATCAGGAAATCCTAAATCGTTCGCCATAACACCACCAGAAACATAAACTGCATCGTAACCAATTTCTTCTATTAATTTAGCTGTTAATGGATTGTAAGCACCAGGCACTCTAAGAATTTTATTAGACTTTAGCTTAGTATCTAAATCTATTCTTTTTTGTGTTAAATCTTTTTCAACAAAATGCATTTAAAAGATTCCCTTTTTAACGTTATTTTTTAAATATTTTTTACTTACTTCAATATTTAATTTGTGAAGATTACCTTTTTTTAATTTTTTTAAATTTTGAACAGATTTTAAAAACCTATCACCTTCTTTTTTGGATATAATATTTTCAGTTAGAGTTAAAAATTTTTTAATATAGTCTTTTCTTTTAAAAGGTTTTGCACCATATGGATGTGCGTCAGCTTTCTCTAATGCTTCAGATATCTTTTTACCATTATTTAAAGTTATAACAATTTTTGCTCCAAATGATTTCTTTTTTGGATCTGGGTGATGATATTTTTTAGTCCATTTTTTATCTTCATGAGTTGTTATGGATTTCCATAATTTAATTGTACTTTTTCTATTCGCCCTTGCTTTTGTATAAGATTTCACATGATGCCAATCAGCATCCTCTAAAGCTACAGCAAAAATATACATTATAGAGTGATCTAAAGTTTCTCTTGAGGCATTTGGGTCCATTTTTTGAGGATCATTTGCTCCTGTTCCAATTACAAAATGTGTGTGATGGCTAGTGTAAATGTCAATTTTTTTTATACTTTTTAAATCTTGAATTCTCTTATTTAATTTTTTACCAATATCTATTAGAGCTTGAGCCTGGTATTCTGCTGAATATTCTTTTGTATATGTCTCTAGAATAGCTTTTTTAGGCTCATTTTTTTTTGGCAATGGAACATTATATTTTGCATTCTTTCCATCTAGTATTCTTGCAATAACACTGTCTTCTCCCTCATAAATTGGGCTAGGAGCACCTTCGCCTCTCATTGCTCTATCAACAGCCTCTATGGCTAATTTACCTGCATGTGCCGGTGCATATGCTTTCCAACTTGATATTTCACCTTTTCTAGATTGACGAGTTGAAATAGTAACATGAAGAGCTTGTTGAACAGCTTGGTAAATTGTTTCAGTATTTAATTTTAACATTGATCCAATCCCAGCAGCAACACTTGGCCCTAAATGGGCTATATGATCTATTTTATGTTTGTGAAGGCAAATCCCTTTTACCAAATTCACTTGAACTTCGTAGGCAGTGATAATTCCCCTTAAAAGGTCTAATCCACTTCTATTAAGCTTTTCCCCAACAGCTAAAATTGCAGGAATGTTGTCACCTGGATGACTATAATCAGCTGCCAAAAAAGTATCATGAAAATCTAATTCTCTTACCGCTGTTCCATTAGCCCAGGCAGCCCATTCAGGATCAAATTTGAATTTTGAATTAACTCCAAAAACAGTTGAGCCTCCCTTTCTAAAATGCCCCATAGCCATGTTGCGAGCAGATATAACTGGTTTTCTATTTAACGATGCTATGGCTACTGATGCATTATCAATTATTCTATTGATAACCATATTTATTGAGTCTTTATTTAACTTTGCATTATCGCTAGCTATCTCCGCTATTTTCCATGCGAGCTGTTTCGTCTTTGGAAAATTGATTTTTGATGGATATACTCTAACTGTGTTTAACAACAAAATAACTCCTTACTTATACTTTTGTTTTAATAGTTAAAATAAATTAATCAATATTAAAGATATTTAGAGATAATTTTATCAATACCCACAAAGTCTTTTATTAAGTGATTATGATAAATTTCATCAATTTTTTTTTCTGTATATCCATCCTCTAACAAAATCATTGGAATTTCAGCTGCTTTAGCAGCATTAGCGTCTGACTCACTGTCTCCAATCATAATTGATTTATTTATATCACCATCAAGAATTTCTATAATCGTTGTTATATGTCTTGGGTCAGGTTTACAATAAGCGAATGTATTATAGCCAGCAACATATTCAAAATAATCGTAAATTCCAATTTTTTTTAAAAGATCGACAGCTAGATGCTCTGTTTTATTTGTACATACAGCCATAGATATATTTTTTTTTTTACACCATTTTAAAAAATCATTTACACCATTTACCAAAGTACTCTCATTCAAAATATTTTTGCTATAATACGAAATAAATTCGTTAGTCATTTCATTTTTAATTTTTTCATTAATAGAACTTAATTCTTTTTTAGCTTGACTCCAAATTGATCTTCCTATCATTGCACCTGCGCCATGACCAACGGCACTTTTTAATTCATCTAATGATTTACTTGGATAACCAAACTTCTTCATTACATGATTATGTGCAAGCATTAAGTCCGGAGCAGTATCAACAAGAGTTCCATCCAGATCAAATATAACAGTGAATTTTTGTGTCATTTAAAAGTATTATTAAGAAATAAATTGTGAATTAATTAAACTAATACTCAAATATATAAAAATATCAAATGAAACCAAAAAAAATAACAAATATCCAAATAAAGCTAAGGAATAAATTTTTAAAGAAAGGTGTGAAAATGATTGCACCTGAGTCAGTTTTTTTTTCTAAAGATACCAAAATTGGAAAAAATGTAACTATTGATCCTTATGTTGTTATTTCTGAAAAAGTAACCATAGGAAACAATGTAAGAATTTTATCTTTCTCTCATTTAGAAGGTGTAAAAATTGAAAACAATGTACATATTGGCCCATATGCAAGACTAAGACCAGGAACAATTCTTAAATCAGGATCTAAAGTTGGAAACTTTGTTGAGATTAAAAAAAGTATTATTGGTAAAGAAACTAAATTAAATCACCTTTCATATATTGGTGACTCAAATTTAGGAAAAAAAATAAACATTGGTGCAGGCACCATTACATGTAATTATGATGGAGTTAAAAAAAGTAAAACTATAATTGCTGATGGTGTTTTTGTTGGCTCAAATTCATCACTAGTTGCCCCAATTAAGATCGAAAAAAAAAGTATAATTGGTGCAGGATCAGTTATAACTAAAAAAGTTTCAAAAAATTCATTAGCGTTAACAAGAGCTGAGCAAATTGAAATTAAAAATTATAAAATGAAAAAATAAATGTGTGGAATAATTGGAATAATTAG
>CACLEJ010000017.1 GCA_902605865.1 uncultured Pelagibacteraceae bacterium | reverse complement strand
GTTGCATATTTAATTTCAACTTCTAAATGATCGCCAGGATTAATTCCTTTCTCAAGACCTAATACTGAAATTAATTCTGACCCTTTTAGCTTTAAATTCTGTCTATTCATATTTTCTACAAACTGCAAAGGTAATACTCCCATGCCTATAAGATTAGATCTGTGTATTCTTTCAAAGCTTTCTGCAATCACAGCTTTTATACCTAATAATTTTGTTCCTTTTGCAGCCCAATCTCTTGAAGAACCAGTTCCATATTCTTTTCCACCAAATACTACTAAATTTGTTCCTCTTTTTTTGTATTCAACAACAGCATCATAAATAGGCATGACTTTTTCTTCAGGATATAATTTAGTGAAACCTCCCTCTGTACCTGGAGCCATTTCATTTTTAATTCTAATATTAGCAAATGTTCCTCTCATCATTACCTCATGATTTCCTCTTCTTGCACCATAAGAATTATAATCCTTGGGCAAAATTTGATGCTTCATAAAATAGTTTCCTGTTGGGCTTTCTTTTTGAATACTTCCAGCTGGCGATATATGGTCTGTTGTTACCATATCCCCTAAAATTAATAATGGTCTTGCATCTTTTATTTCCTTAAAACCCTCTGGTTCATCAGGTAAATTTTCAAAGAATGGCGGTTTTTTTACATATGTAGAGTTTTCTTCCCAATTATAAATACTTCCTTTGTCCACTTTAATTTTTTGCCATTGCTCTGGCCCTTCAGAGACATTTGAATATCTATTAACAAACATTTCTGGGTTTAAAGATTGCTTAAGAGTGTCCTCAATCTCTTTGTTAGAAGGCCAAATATCTTTTAAATAAACATCTTGTCCTTTGATATCTTTGCCTAGCGGATCTTTATACAAATCCATTCTCATAGATCCTGCAATTGCATAGGCTACTACAAGAGGAGGTGAAGCTAAATAATTCGCTTTTACTAATGGAGAGATCCTTCCTTCAAAGTTTCTATTTCCAGACAAAACTGAGACAGCGTATAAATTATTTTCTTTAACAGCATCAGTAATGTTATCTGGTAAAGGTCCAGAGTTACCAATACAAGTTGTGCAACCATAACCAACTAAATTAAACCCTAATTCATCTAAATATTTGCTTAAACCAGCTTTATCTAAATAGTCAGTAACAACTTGTGATCCAGGTGCTAATGAAGTTTTAACCCAAGGTTTAACAGTTAAACCTTTTTCAATTGCATTTTTGGCCAACAATCCTGCACCAATTAATACATTTGGGTTGGAGGTATTCGTACAAGATGTAATAGCCGCTATTAATATATCTCCATCTTTTATCTCAAAATCTGTGTCTTTAACTTTTGCTACTGTTGGATCAGTTTTTTTACATATATCTTCAAAAACTTTTATAAAATTTTTTGATGCCTCTGTTAAAAGAACTTTGTCTTGTGGTCTTTTTGGCCCAGAAATTGTTGGAACCACAGTAGACATATCTAGAGATAAAGTATCAGTAAAAACAACATCTTTGCTTGCCCACAAATTTTGTTCCTTTGCGTATTTTTCTACGATTTGAATATTCTCTTTTGATCTTCCTGAAAATTCTAAATATTTTAATGTTTCTTCATCAATCGGAAAAAATCCACAAGTAGCACCATACTCTGGTGCCATGTTTGCAATAGTTGCTCTATCAGCAAGTGTTAGATTTTTTAGACCTTCTCCATAAAATTCTACAAATTTGCCTACAACACCTTTGTCTCTTAACATTTTAACTACTGTTAAAACTAGATCGGTAGCAGTTGTACCTTCAGGTAGCTTATTTTTCATTTCAAATCCAACTACTTCTGGTATCAACATTGATATAGGTTGTCCTAGCATACCTGCTTCTGCTTCAATTCCTCCAACACCCCAGCCTAGTACTGATAAACCATTAACCATTGTAGTATGACTATCAGTACCAACAAGCGTATCTGGAAATAAGTATTCCTGGTCTTCAAATTTTTCATTCCAAACTACTTTTGATAAATATTCTAAATTTACCTGGTGACAAATTCCAGTGCCTGGTGGGACAATTCTAAAATTATTAAAGGCTTGCTGTCCCCATTTTAAAAAAGAATATCTCTCAAAGTTCCTGTCAAACTCAATATCAACATTCTCTTTTAATGAATTCTTTGTTGCAAACTTATCCACTTGAACAGAGTGGTCGATTACAAGATCAACTGAAGAAAGAGGATTGATGGTATTTGGATCTTTGTTCTTTTCCTTAACTGTATCTCTCATTGCAGCCAAATCAGCCACAGCAGGAATTCCTGTATAGTCCTGCAAAAGTACTCTTGCTGGTCTATATGCAATTTCTGTTTTTGATTTTTTTGAATTTAACCACTCTTTAATCGCTAAAATCTGTTCTTTATTAACTGTCACGTTGTCTTCATATCTAAGAAGATTTTCAAGTAAGACTTTTATTGATTTTGGTAATTTATTTATTCCCTCTAAGCCATTTTTCTCTGCTTCTTTTAGCGAATAAAAAGAATAATTTTTTCCATTTACTGATATTTCTTTTAGACAATTAAATGAATTTTGGTTTCCTGGTTTCATATTTTTAGTAATAAAAAGTTGCTATACAGCTTAATAAGAGTGCCGACATAACATAATTAAACCATTTAATAAATTTCTCATTTGTCGCGAATTTCCTCATAAATTTTCCAATTATAGTCCAAAAAATAATACTAATAACTGCAAATAAAAAGGCAATGCTTAATAGCCAAATTGAATATGAAATAAAGTTACCACCAGATTCTACATAGGTAGAGACTGCAATTATAGCAACAATTACTCCTTTAGGATTTAGAAATTGATATAGAAATGTTTCAACAAAATTCACAGGTTTTAGATTATCATTTTCACTTGATGATTTTGAAAATGATATTTTGTATGACAAATATATTAAAAAAATTGTTCCTGTTACAATCAAACCTTTTTGAAGTATTGGATAAAGCTTAAATATATTTATTAAACCAAAATTAATTACTGCTAGCATAAATGTAAATCCAAAAATTACTCCTAACATTAAAGGAATAGTTTTTTTAAATCCGTGATTAAACCCAGAGTGAGAGGCAACAATATTATTTGGTCCTGGTGAACAGCTTGTAACAAACATAAACAAACATAGAGACAGTAATTCGGGGTGCATGTTTAAGCTACAGGCAAACCATTTTCTACTTTTTGGGATGGGTGAACAAGAACAACTTTGCCTTCCTCATCTATAGAACCAAGTATTAAAACTTGAGACACAATACCTGCTATATTTTTTTCAGGAAAGTTACATATGCCAATTACTTGCTTTCCGACTAGATTTTCCTCATTATAATAATGAGTTATCTGTGCTGATGATTGCTTAATTCCTATATCTTTCCCAAAGTCAACCTCAACAACTAGAGATGGTTTCCTTGCTTTTTCATTTTTTTTTACCGATATTACTGTTCCTACTCTGATATCTACTTTATCATAAATGTCGTAGGTTATTTGTTCTTTCATAGATTTAATATATAATTAAAAACAAATGAGTACAGGAAATAATTTAGAAGAGATATATAGTAATTCTATTAAGATACTGAAAGATTTAATTGCATTTAAAACTGTATCTGGTGAAAACAATACTCAACTAATTGACTATTGTGATAAAATTTTAAATTCATTGGGTGCGGTATCCTTTAGAACATATGATGAAGAAGAAAAAAGAGTAAATCTATTTTCAACTATAAAAGCTAAAAAAAAGAGTAAAAAAAAACCAATAATTTTATCTGGACATACTGATGTGGTTCCAGTTTCTAAAGGATGGGCAACAGATCCTTTTGATGCAACAATCAAAGATGACAAATTATTTGGTAGAGGCTCATGTGATATGAAAGGATTTATAGCATGTGCATTAGCCTACGCACCTATTTTCTCTTCTTCAAATTTAGACAGAGATATTCATTTTTCATTTACATTTGACGAGGAAACTGCTTGCATAGGTGCCCCTATATTAATTAAAGAATTAAAAAAAAGAGAAATTCATGATTGTATTTGTATAGTGGGTGAACCAACCAATATGAAAATTATAGATGCACACAAAGGATGTTATGAATATACAACATATTTTGAAGGTCTTGCTGGACATAGTTCACAACCAGAAAAAGGTGTGAGTGCAGTTGAATTTGCTGCAAGATATGTGAATAAACTATTAGAATTAAAAGAAAATCTTAAATCTAGACAATTAAAAGACTCGATCTTTGAACCACCTTATTCAACTTTACAAATTGGTGGAATTTTTGGTGGCATAGCACACAACGTCATTGCTGATAAATGCCATGTAAACTGGGAGACAAGACCTGTAGTTAAAGAAGATGGAATTTTCTTAAATAACGAAATAGATAAATTTACAAATGAAATTCTTTTACCAGAAATGCAAAAAATTTATCCAAAATCTTCCATAAAAAAAACTATAATTGGTGAAATTACTGGTTTCGATAGAGTCCCTAACTCAGAAGCATGCGAGTTTGTTTCGAGTATAACTGGAGATAATTCTAGAGATGTAGTTTCTTTCGGAACAGAAGCAGGACTATTTCAGGAGATTGGAATTAGTACAGTTGTATGTGGACCAGGATCTATAAAGCAAGCTCATAAGATTGATGAATTTATAAAACTATCTGAAATTAAAAAATGCATTAGTTTTTTAGATGGTATTAAAAATAAATCTTTAAATTAATTCCAACCACCAATAGATTTTACTTCTAAAAATTCTAATAAACCTTCTTTTCCACCTTCTCTTCCTATTCCTGAGTGTTTAAATCCTCCAAATGGAGCATCTACAGCTAGTGAAGCTGTATTAGCAACTATCATCCCAGATCTTAGCTTTCTTGCAACTCTTTTAACTTTTTCTTGATCTTCAGTTTGAATATAATTTGTCAAACCATATGGAGTATCATTTGCAATTTCTATTGCCTCCTCTTCTGTTTCAAATGGAATTACTGATAATACTGGACCAAAAATCTCAGTTCTAGCGATTTCCATATTATTATTTACATCAGCAAAAACAGTTGGCTTTACGTAATAACCATCTTTCAAACCATCTGGTTTTCCAGGTCCCCCCGCTATTAAATTAGCGCCTTCATCTATACCTTTTTTAATTAAACCTTGAATTTTATTATATTGTGTTTCTGATATTACTGGACCAATGTGATCTCCTTCTTTCTGGGGAATATCAACTTTATATTCATTAGCAAATTTTTTTAATCTATTTACTGCATCATCATAGATTGATTTTTCTACGAGCATTCTTGTAGGTGCATTACATGATTGGCCTGAATTTCTAAAACATCGTGCAGCTCCTCTTTCAATTGCCTCTGAATCTGCATCTTTAAAAATAATATTTGCTCCTTTTCCACCTAATTCAAGACTTACCCTTTTAAAATCTTTTGCTGCGTTTTGAGAAATTAGAGCTCCTGCTCTTGTTGAACCAGTAAAAGATATCATATTTACATCTTTGTGACTGGTAAGTGCATTACCTGTAGTTTCGCCATCGCCATTAACTAAATTAAATACACCTTTTGGAAAACCTGCCTCATCAATAAGCTCTGCAAGTATCATTGATGATAAAGGTGCTAGCTCAGAAGGTTTTAAGATCATAGTACATCCTGCTGCTAAAGCTGGGATTACTTTTAAACAAACTTGATTCATTGGCCAATTCCATGGCGTTATTAATACACAAACTCCTTTAGGTTCATAAATAATTCTCTGATCTTGTGCATGATCTCCTAAAGGTTTTTCAAAATCAAAAGCTTTAAGATACTTTATGAATGATTTCGTATGACTAGCGCCTGTGCCAGTTTGAAGTTTCGATGCAAAATCTTTAGGAGCACCCATTTCCATCATTATTGCTTCCGTAGTGTCATTCCATCTTTTTTTATATAGCTCATAGAACTTTTCTAATAGTTTAATCCTCTCCTCTTTTTTTGTGAAACCCCAAGTTTGAAAAGCAGTTTTTGCAGCTGATACTGCATCATCAACATCCTCTTTTCCACCCAGTGAAATTACTGCGCAACTATGTTCTGTAGCAGGATTTATTACTTGAATTTCTTTAGAATTTTTTGGTTCTACCCATTTACCATTTATATAAAAATTTCTTTTTTCTAACATAGATTAAGCTATCTGTTCTTTAGGTTTTTGCAAACAAATTTGTCAATTCATAAACAATTGTTGCAGCTGCTAAAGAAGTTACTTCTGCATGATCATATGCTGGTGCTACCTCAACTACATCTGCTGAAACTAAGTTTAATCCTGACAATCCTCTTATAACATTTACAATTTCTCTAGTTGTCATACCTGCTATCTCAGGTGTACCAGTTCCAGGAGCAAAAGCTGGATCTAAAACATCAATGTCTATCGACAGATATAAGGCATTGTCTCCCACTCTATTTCTAATTCTCTCAACTATTTTGTCTATACCTTCTGTTTGAAATTCGTCACAATGAATTATTTTAAAACCAAAACTTTCATCATTCTTGATATCTTCTCTACTATAGAGTGGACCTCTAATTCCCACGTGCATTGATGCATCATCTAAAAATAAATTTTCCTCTCTAGCTCTCCTAAATGGTGTACCGTGTGTGTAAGGTGCTCCAAAATAAGTATCCCAAGTGTCTAGATGAGCATCGAAATGGACTAATGAAACTGGACCTTTATTTTTTTTATTAATTGCTCTAAGCAGTGGAACGGCTATTGTATGATCACCGCCAAGACTAATAATCCCTCCTACTTTATTTAAAAGTTCTGTAGCACCAACCTCTATTTGTTTTATAGCTTCATCAATATTAAATGGATTACAGGCAATATCTCCTGCATCAGCAACTTGTTGCACTTTAAATGGTTCAACATCGTAACTTGGATGATAATTCGTTCTTAAATGTCTTGAAGCTTGTCTTATACTTTGGGGTCCAAATCTGGCTCCAGGTCTGTAACTAGTTCCAGAGTCAAAAGGAACTCCTACAATTGCAACATCACAACTTTCAACATCTCTTAATTCTGGTAATCGAGCGAAGGTTGATGGTCCCGCGTATCTTGGTACTTTTGTTCCACTTACTGGTTGGATTGGTTTTTTATTTTTATCTTTCAATTTTTAGAGCTATTTTTATGAATAAATTTAGCTGCTTTTTTAAAATCAATGACATTTTTTTGATGCATAGAAAGCTCTTTATTCGAATTTGAAGAAACTAGAATTATTATTAAAGCAGTTATAATAGCTGCAGCATAATAAAATGGCATTTTTTTCTTCCAAGAAATTAGAATTTTTGTTGCGTTGTCTACTTGTTTTTTTGTTGGTCTATTTGCCATGATGTTAGTTTAGCAGAGGTTTGCCAGTTTTCAATGTGTGTTTAATTCTATCTTGGGTTTTTTCTGTCTCAATTAGCCTCATAAATGCATCTAACTCTAATTTATATAAATCATCCTCTGATAAAGTTTTTTCTAAAGTAGTATCTCCACCACTCAAAACTTTTGCCAGTTCTTTTCCAACTTCCATTCCATGATCAAGAATAATTTTTTCATTGTATAAATTTTCTAACATATTTACCATTTTGTTATAAACACTTTTTCCTGACAATTTAAATGTACATTCTGCTGGTGGAGAAAAATCTTTATTATTTTTAATTATCTCTCGAGAAACCTGTAATAAACTATTTCTACTCATTATTTTTTTGTCCTCTGGTCTTAAATATTTTAGTGGTTCAGCTTCAATTGGTGAAGTTGCAGTTTTAGCATATCCAATAATATCAAATACTTTTAAAGGGGCATAATCAGGATCATTTTTAGCTTCTTCAGTTTGAGACCATCTCCAAAGCATTTCTTTACATCCTCCACCTGCTGGAATTAATCCAACCATAGTCTCAACTAAACCAACTACAATATTGGTATGGGATGCAACAAAGTTACTTTGACATAAAACCTCAAAACCACCACCCAATGCCAAACCTGATGGCGCTGATACAACTGGATACTTAGAATATTTTAAATGTTTACAAGTCTCTTGAAAATATTTAACAAACTTTTCAATAGATTTAAAATCTCCTTTATCTGCAAAATTCATTGTGTAAGACAAGTTCACACCTGCTGAAAATTGCATCGCCTCATTTATTATAATTAAAGGTTTGTCAGTTGCATTTTTTAAGCTATCCATCGAGTCGTAATCTAAAGCATTAGCCTTAGTTGTGAATTCAACAATATTAAAATCATCAAATCTGTAAGTTTCAGCAGAGTTATTTTTATCTAATTTAGTTGCTTTAGGTTTTATTTTTCCTAAAGTTTCTAAATCAGTGTATTTTTGTCTTTCACCATAAAAGTTTTCGTCTTTGCTTTGAGATAAGTTTTCAAGAAACTTATTATTTTCAAATCTATCTATTCTTTCAAAAAAATCATTAACACCGATTTCTTTTAACATTTCAAAAGGTCCCTTAGACCAGTTAAACCCTAATCTCATTGCTTCATCGATATCATTAAATTTATCTGTAATACCTGGAACTAAAGATGATGCATATTTAATGATTTTTGAAATTACAGACCAAGCGTACTCACCATATTTATCTTTTCTGTTTATAAGACCAACAATATCCATTTTTTCTGATCCTAAATTGAACTTTTTTGATGGCGAATATTCACCTGTTTCTAAGCTAATACCTTCGAGAATTTTTCTATTATCAGACTTATTCATTCTATAGAAACCACCTTTTCCTTTTCTTCCAGTGTACCCAGTTTCTATAAGTTTTTTAACTAATGGTATTTCTTTAGCTACAATTTGAAAGTCATCAGTTTCTGGAAGTTCTTTTATAAAACTTTTCAAAACATCAGCCATCAAGTCAATTCCAATTAAATCATAGAGTCCAAAAACACCTGTTTTTGGTATTCCCATTGGTCTTCCAAAAACAGCATCAGCTTCTTCAATTGTTAATTTCATTTTAAAAGCTTCAGTCATAGCCACTTGCATAGCGTAGACACCAATTCTATTTCCTAAAAATCCTGGCGTATCATTACAAATTAATGTGCCTTTTCCTAAATCTTTTTCACAAAAACTTTTAAGTGAGTTTATTTGATCTAAATCATTATTTTCACTTTTTACAATTTCTAACAAATCCATATATCTGACCGGGTTAAAGAAGTGAGTTATACAAAAGTCTTTTTTTTCTTCATCTAAAAGTTTTTCTGAAAGAACTTTAATTGGAATAGAAGATGTATTTGAAGATACTATTGATCCTTTTTTTCTTTCTTTAAAAATTTTTTCATAAATATTGTGTTTAATATCAATTCTCTCAACGACAGCTTCAACTATCCAGTCTGCTTCACCAACTTCATTGAAATTATCATTTATATTTCCAATATTAATATTATTTATTTTTGACTTATCTATTAATAAAGGAGGTCTAGACTTTAAAATTCTCTCTCTAGCTTTTTCAGAAATTTCAGTGGTTAGGTCTAACAATGTTACTGGAACATTTGCATTACATAATTGAGCAGCTATTCCACTACCCATTGTGCCTGACCCTATAACTACTACTTTATTAATTTTCATAATGAGAACTAAAGCTTATAATGAAAAACTTATTCAAGAGCAACTTAAAGCCAGTAAATATTTTAATATTATTATTTAATTATTTTTGTAATTGATGGAATTATTGCCACTGCTAGAGCAATTTTGAATAATTCACTTGGTAGAAAAGGATATAGACCACCAGCTAAAGCCTTTTCATAACCGATAACTGATCCCAAATAGCCCACCCCAACTATAAAAATAATGAATGTTGCTAGCAAAAGAGAAAATAAACTTTTGATATATGAGTCGTTAAAATTTCTTTCTGCTAAATAACCTACAACACCAGCTGCAATGGTCATTCCATAAAGATAGCCCGCTGTTGGACCTGTTAAATAAAGTAACCCTCCACCTTTTGCAAAAACTGGAAGCCCCATAGCTCCTTCAAAGAGATATAATAAAAGTGTAAAAAACGCTAACTTTGAACCAAATGTCATTCCAATTATGAAAACTGCAAAAGTTTGCATCGTCATTGGAACTGGCCAAAAAGGAACTTGAACTTTTGATGAAAAAGCTAGTATAAGCGAACCTATTAACATCAAAGAAATATTCTGAAAATAAGTATTTATTCTAAAATCAGATAATAAATTTTTAATCAAAGTAGAATTATTTTTCATCCTAAAAGGTATTTAAACATAATTGAATGCAAATTTAAAATAATAAATATAAAACTTTAATTAATTTGGTCTTTTTGTAATTCTTTTAATGGTATGTGGCATCTGATAGAGTTTCCACTGTTAGTTATTTGCCAAGGTGGTACCTCACTCTTACAAATATCACCTAATATTCTTGAACATCTCCCTTGAAAACTACAACCTTTTTGCGGTGGCTTTTCTTCTACAATATCCTCAGCAACTAATTTTGGTTTGATATCTGGATCTGGTTCCAACACTGCTCCTAATAAAACTTCTGTATAAGGATGTGATGGAAATTGATAAACATCTTTTGATGGTCCCACTTCACACAATCTTCCTTGATAAAGAACAGCAACTCTATCACTTATAGCTCTTACGACAGCTAAATCATGTGAAACAAATATATATGTAGTTCCAAAATCTTCTTTAAGTTGTTGTAACAAATTTAATACAGCCGCCTGAACTGATACATCTAATGCAGATGTTACCTCATCACATAATATAATATCTGGTTTAGCTGCAAAAGCTCTTGCTACTGCAACTCTCTGTTTTTCACCACCAGATAATTGTCTGGGGTACCTGGACATATAAAATTCTCCAAGTCTTACTTTTTGTAATAGATCTATAATATTTTTTTTTAATTCTTCACCCTTTAAACCAAAATATAACTTTAATGGTTGCGCTATTATTTCTTCAACAGTATGGTTTGGGTTTAAAGACTCATCTGGATTTTGAAAAATTAATTGAATAATTCTTAAATCATTAGGATCTCTCTCTTTGAGGTCAGACGATAAATTTCTATTTTGATCAAATTTTATTATTCCACCTTTAGTTCTGAGTAACCCAGCAATAGATTTAAGAATTGTTGACTTTCCACTTCCTGACTCTCCAACAAGAGCTATAGTTTCACCCTTCTTAATATTAATATTAATATCTTTTACAGTTGGGTTATCGTCAGAAATTCTATTTAATACTTGATCTAAAAGTTTTTGCTTAGCGTAACTTATTGAAACTTCTGAAAGGTTTAATATTTCTTTATCCTGCAAACTCGTCTTAATTTTATTAACAGTTTGATTAACCTGACTGTCATTCATTAAACTCTTATAATTAAAACATCTAACACTAGTGTTTAATTCTTTTAAGTATTCAAGTTGAGGAGAGTTATTTTTACATTTTTCTTCTGAAAAATTACACCTATCAAAGAAACTGCAGCCTCTATGCATTGCTCCAGGTTGAGGTTGGCTACCAGGCATTGATTGTGGAAGCCCTGCTAGTGATAATTTTGGTATAGATTTAAGCAAACCATAGGTATACGGATGAATTGGTTTTTTAAGAATATCTCTAGAGGGTCCCTCTAAAACTATTTCACCAGAGTACATTACAATAATACGGTCACTTACTTGAGCTATTGCTCCTAGGTCATGGCTCACATAAACCATTGATGTTCCAGTGTCTTTGGCAATGAAATTTAGCAGTTCTAAAACGTGAGCTTGTGTTGTTACGTCTAAGCCAGTAGTAGGTTCGTCCAATAGTAAAAGGTCAGGAGTTCCAGCTAATGCCATTGCAACAGCTACTCTTTGTTGTTGTCCCCCTGAAAGTTCATGAGGATATCGAAGAGCAATTGTTTCCGGTGAAGGAAGTCTTACTTTATTTAATAATTCAGAAATTTTTTGTTCTCTTTCCTCTTCCTTTAAATCAGAATGCAACTGTAATGCTTCATCAATTTGATAACCTATTTTTAAATTTGGTGTCAATGCCTGCCCTGCATTTTGAGGTATCATTGCAATTTTTCTACCTCTGATTTTTTCCAAATCTCTATTTTTCATTTTTAAAAGATTTGATGAATTAAATTCACATTCTCCACCAATAGTGTAGAGACCATGCTTAACATACCCCATCATTGCTAGTGCAAGAGTACTTTTTCCAGATCCAGATTCTCCAACAATACCAACGGTTTCACCTTTTTTAATATTTGTGCTTATGTTTCTTAATATTAAAATCTCTTCACCTTTTTTACTTTTAAATCCAATAGATAGATTTTTTACTTTTTGAATTATTTCAGTCATTTTTAAACAGGAGCTTTTGTTGATCTATCTATACCTAATGCTTTAGCAAAAGCATCAGCTGTCAAATTGATGCCGATTATTAAGCTACTTAAACCAACAATTGGAGCTATCACCGACCAATAAGCAAAAGACATTAAACCTCTGGCGTTTGATATCATCAATCCCCAATCTGGAGTTGGGGGACTAACGCCAAAACCTAGGAATGATAAAGAACTAAAGCCAAGTAGCATCCATGACCATCTCATTGCACCTTCCACTAAAATTGCATCTCTTACATTTGGAATTATCTCATTCCATATTATTGAAAAATTACTATGACCTCTTGCTCTTGCGGATACAATAAAGTCTTTTGCAATAACATCATGGGTTGCAGCTCTTGCTACTCTTACAATTCCTTTACCATAAAAAAAACCTAAAGCAGGTATCAGTACCTCGGTTGATGTGCCTAACAAAGATACAATTAACAACATTGCTAATATCCAAGGTATAGATAAAAATGCATCAACAATTCTCATCACTATATCGTCAGTTTTTCCACCAACCAGTCCACAAAAAATTCCTAATAGACCGCCCCAAAGTAGTGCTATCAAAGATCCAAAGAAAGTAATTGTTAAAGCTGTTCTTCCACCTAAAATTGTTCTGGTAAAAACATCTCTTCCAAGATCATCTGTTCCAAACCAATACTCAGCCGAAGGAGCCTGTAGCATTAAAGTTGGATTTATAGCTTTAAAATCATATGGTGCAATATAAGGGCTAATAAATGCAAGAATTACGTGGAAAATCAATATACTTAAACCAATGAAACCCGATGGTCTTGAGGCCATCGTAATTATTATCTCAGAGACTTTTGCGAAATTGCTTTTCTTTTCTTCCTGATAAATATTATCTAATTTCATATTATTTTCTTATCTGTAATGTCTTTAATCTTGGATTAAGCATCAATGTCATTAGGTCTGCCAATAAATTTATACTAACATATATAGATGCAAGAATTATTGCTAATGCTTGAACTGTAGGCAAATCTCTATTTGAAATAGATTCTATAACCAATCTTCCAAGACCAGGATAATTAAATACAACTTCAGTTACAACAACACCACCTAAAAGCCATGCAATTGTTAGAGCTACAACATTTATAGCTGGTAACAATGCATTTGGTAATACATGTTTAAAAACCATTTTCCAATACGGAACACCTTTTAAAATTGCCATTTGAACATATTCACTTGCCATAACTTGAATTACGCTTGATCTCACCATTCGTGCCATGTGAGCTGTCATAATCATTGCAATAGCGATTACTGGTAAAATAATATTTGGTAATAGTTCTAAGAATGAAACATCAGTTGGAACAATTACAATTCCTGGCAACCACTCTAACCATATTGCGATTATTAAGATTAATAAAGTAGCACTAATAAACTCTGGAATAGTCATAGCAAATATAGTTACTGTTGAGATTGCTACATCAGGCAATTTATCTCTCCAAAGGGCAGTTACTATTCCAAGTATTAGAGCGATTGGTATACCAATGAAAATAGCAGCTGATGCTAGAACTAATGAATTTTTAATACGTGGCCCTAGTACCTCTTTAATTGGCATTTCTCCACTTAATGAATAACCAAAGTCTCCTTGAATAGCATTTACTGCCCAGGATACATATCTCTCATATGCAGGAACATTCAAACCTAATCTTCTATAACAAGCTTCTAATTGCTCTCCAAATGCTTGTCTTTCAAGATACGTTGTACATGCATCACCAGGTAAAATTTCTGTTCCAACAAAAGTGATTAATGATACGATAAATAAAGTTATTAAACCTAATAGAATTCTCTTTATAATTAAAAAAAGCATAAGAATACTTAAATTTTAAATTATTTATTTAGAAATGGAAGAGGTTTTACAGGCCTACTTAAAGGCCTGTAAAACAAAATTATTATTGAACGCTAACTGTGTGCCATCTTATTGAAAAATACTCAACTTCGTCGAGGTTTTTCACTTTAGAAGATGTGACAACCAGTCTAGATACGTGGTACGGAATCATAGTTCCAGATTCTTCCCATAGTGTTTTCTGAGCATTGATGTATGCTGCTTTTCTTTTGCTAAATTTTAACTCTCCTCTAGCTTCAGCTAAATTTTTGTCAAAAGAAGCACTTTTATAGAAAGACTCGTTCCATTTTGCTTCACTATGATAAGCTTCATGCAAAATACTGTCTGCAGGTCTCTCATTCCAACGTGTCATTGCTACAGCCTTTTTCATCCAAGTTTCATTCCAATAACTTTTTGAAGGTGTCATTTGAATGTCTGCTCTAATATTAGCTTTTGCAAATTGTTGTTGTAAAACCTCAGCAATAGTTGGCCACGTTGGTTCTTTTGTAGAAACGTGAATTGTCATATCAATTCCATCTGGATAACCTGCTTCAGCAAGTAATTTTTTTGCAGTTGCTGGTTGTGGTGGACAACTCTTCTTCATTCTGTATTGGTCAGAAGGTGCAACAGGAGTATCGCAAGATACTGTTGCTGCTCCAGCCATAACAAGATCAACTAATTCTTGTCTATCTACAGCTATTCTGACAGCCTTTCTTACTCTCACGTCATCAAATGGTGCAACGTCAGTTCTCATTACCATACCTCTCCAGTTTCCTGTAGGTATAACTGAAACGTTAAACTTTGAATTACCATCAAATATTTTTTTCTGATTGAATGGAACATATCTATTCATATCAATTTGACCTGTAAGTAGAGCTTGAATTCTAGCTTGACCATCTGGGATAGCTATTACATGTACTTCAGCAAGTTTAGGAGCCCCTTCCCAATAATCTGGGTTTGCTTTAAGAATTGTTGTTCCCTCAGCATCAAACTTTTCTACTATAAAAGGTCCAGTTCCAATACCTGTTTTTCCAATAGTATCTCCTGATCCATTAGGTATCATTCTCAGTCTATAATCTGTTAGTAAAAGTGGAAAATCTGCAAATGATGTATTCAACTTCATTTTAACTGTGTGTGAGTCTACAATCTCAATATCTGTTACTGCACTCATGCTTTTCTTTGCAGGCGAACCAATTTCAGGATCTTTAACTCTCATTAAAGAATATTTTACATCCTCTGCATCAAAATCGGATCCATCATGGAATTTAACACCTTTTCTTAAGTTAAAAGTCCATTCTGTTGCATCTGCATTTCCCGACCAGTCTGTTGCAAGCTCAGGCGATGTAACCCCTTTAAGATCTTTTCTAACAAGACGGTTCTGTGTCATTATTACTACCTGAAACAATCGTCCTTTAGTAATTGCGTCTAAATTTGTATCTTTTCCAAAACCAACATCATGGGATAATTTAAAAACTCCACTTGATGCATTAGCAAAAGAAAACGTTACAAATAGTGATACCAATGAAACTGATATCAATTTAAAAATGTTTTTCATAATTTCCTCTCTTTAAAAAAATAAAAGGTAACAATTAGCAACTTATATAGCAACAGTGAAAATGGTTCTTTTTTATTTGTTTTATTGATGTATTTTGATTATTTAAAAAAAATTAATGAAAGATTTAATCAATAAATATAGGTTTACAGTTAAGCCTGTTAGCCTTGAAAATTCTAACTCTTTGGAGCTTGCAAGGTCAATTCAAGTTCATCCATTAACTTACCAAGAGCTTCCCTATGACCCTGAATATTCTAATTATGCTGGAAGATTAACACTTGAGAAATTATCAAATGTTAGTTCCGAGGTAATGTATTGGAAAGGAAGACAAGAAATAATATTTAGACATACTGGTGAACATCCATTTGAAATATCTGGCCCTGATTCATTAAAATTATTACAAAAAATATTCCCTAGAGATGTATCAAAAATATCGAAAGGAAGATGTTCTTACCAGTTTGCTTGTTATCACGATGGGGGAATGATTACAGACGGAGTTTTATTAAAAATTGAAGAAGATAAATATTGGTTTGCTCAAGCAGATGGAGATCTTTTTTCTTGGTATAAAGCTCACTCAAAAAATATGGACGTTGAAATAAAAGATCCTAACGTATGGGTAAGTCAAATACAAGGTCCTTTATCAATGAAACTGTTAGAAAATATAGCTGAAGGTTTTTCAGAGAATGATTGGAAATATTTTGATTGGAAAGAATTACAAATCTTAGATCAAAAAGTAATTGTAAGCCGAAGTGGTTTTACAAATGAGTTAGGTTGGGAAATTTATTTTCGACCTGAAAATGAAACCGAAAAAATAGGAGATTACATTCTTGAGGAAGGAAAAAAATTAGGTATGATTTTAGTTGCCACTCCAGGTTTTAGATGTAGAAGAATTGAGGCAGGTCTACTATCTGCAGGACAAGATTTTACAAAAAAAACAAATCCATTTTCTGTTGGTCTTGGGCGTTTTATAAATTTTGATAAAGAAGATTTTATTGGAAAAGAAGCTCTGATGAAATCAGATAAAAAATGTAAAACATGGGGGATTAGAGTTTCAGAGGGAACTGCTATTAAAGGTGAAGGTATTAAAATAAATGAAAAAAATATTGGTAAAATAACTTCTAGTACTTGGTCGCCATATCAAATTTGTGGAGTTGGCATTGTGCACCTCGATAATAATGAAAATGGACCAGGAGATGTTGTTGATGTTAAATGCACTGATGGAAAAGTACATAAAGGAGAAATCTGTAAATTGCCAATGTATGATGTAAAAGGAGAAATAGTTAGAGGTCTAAATAGAAATATTCCTAAAGTGCCTAATCCTTGGGTTGGTATTAAAACCACAAATTAAAAAATTTATTTAGTGAAGGCTAAAAAACAAATAATAGCATTTGGAGGTGGTGGATTCACTCATAATGAAGATAGCGATTTAGATCAGTTTTTTTTAGATCAAATAAGTAAAGAAAAATGCTCTATAGGTTTTTTACCAACCGCTAGCAATGATGATTATAGAAAAACCGAGCTATTCTACAAAAGATTTGAAAATACTAACTTTAAAGTTTCTCATTTCAATCTTGTTTCCAAAATTAAGGGTTTTGAAAACTGGATTTCAAATTTAGATGCTATTTATGTTGGTGGAGGAAATACTAAATTCATGCTCGATTTATGGGGAAAAAATAATTTATTTGAAATTTTTAAAGAAATTTATAACTCAGGAATAATTCTTTCTGGTGTAAGTGCTGGGGCTGCATGTTGGTTTGATTATTTTCTGACAGACTCAGATGGGCCTGGCTTCAAACCATTACGTGGCATAGGGCTT
>CACLEJ010000016.1 GCA_902605865.1 uncultured Pelagibacteraceae bacterium | reverse complement strand
GTAGTTGAAAAAAAATCTACAGAGCACGATAAGTTTTGGTGTGTTCCTTTACCAAAAGGTAAATCTTACAAAAGATTTTTAGATTTTCAAAATGATGTGGCAGTCACTGATATAGAGTTAGCACTAAGAGAAGGTTTTAGATCAATCGAACATGTGAAAAGATATACAACCCTTGGAATGGCGACAGACCAAGGGAAGACAAGTAATTTAAATGGTTTACAATTAGTGTCAGATATTGAAAATAAAGTAGTACCACAAGTTGGTCACACTACATTTAGACCTCCCTATACACCTGTTTCAATTGGGGCAATTGTGGGAAGAGAGGTTGGTAAACACTCTAAACCGACAAGAAAATCACCAATGCATCAATGGCATGAAAAAAATAATGCAGTATTTGTTGATGCTGGAGTTTGGTTAAGACCAAGATACTACAAGCAAGGAAACGAAACATTATTTGAAGCCTCAAAAAGAGAAGCAAAAAATGTAAGAAAAAATGTAGGAGTATGCGACGTTACTACTTTAGGAAAAATAGATGTTAAAGGTCCTGATGCTGCAGAATTTTTAAATAGGGTTTATACTAATGCATGGCTTAAGCTACCAGTGGGTAAAGCAAGATATGGAGTAATGCTAAGAGAAGATGGAATTGTAATGGATGACGGAACAACAACAAGAATTTCTGAAAATCATTACCACATGACAACAACAACAGCTCAGGCGGCCAATGTGCTATCTCATTTAGAATATTATTTGCAGCTAGTTTGGCCAGAATTAAATGTTAATGTGGTCTCAACAACAGAGCAGTGGGCTGGTGCTGCAATAGCAGGCCCAAATTCAAGAGCATTATTAATGAAATTATTCCCAAATACCGATGTATCTAATGAAGGTCTGCCATTTATGGGTTACAAAGAGGCTGATTTATTCGGTATTCCGGCAAAAATTTATAGAATTTCATTTTCAGGAGAACTTGCTTATGAAGTTAACGTGGAATCAGACTTAGGTAGTTTCATGTGGGAAAAAATTATCGAAGTTGGCAAAGAATTTCAAATACAGCCATATGGAACTGAGGCCCTATCTACTTTAAGGATAGAAATGGGTCACGTTGCAGGCTCTGAGCTTGATGGGAGAACAATTCCTCATGATGCATCACTTGAAGGTTTAGTAAGCAAGAAAAAAGACTTTATTGGCAAAAGGTCTTTAAGCAGATCAGCTTTCACAAAACCGGATAGAGAAAAAATAGTTGGTGTTGTTCCACTAGACAAAACAACAAGTATTCCTGAAGGTTCATATATTGTTAAAGACCCTAAAGCGAAACTTCCAAACCCTAAACTAGGTCATGTCTCGGCATCATGTTGGAGTGTTGAGTATGACAATCCATTCTCGCTCGCGATAATTAAAGATGGAAAAAATATGATAGGACAAAAGCTATTTGCTATGTCACCTTTAAAAAATAAAACTATTCCTGTGGAAATTGTTTCATCGCATTATGTTGATCCTGAAGGAAAGAGAGTAAGAGCATGACGGTAATTTCTGCTTTACAAAATGTTCATGTTGAGGGATCATTTGGAAACTTTGAAAATAAATCTGAAAATGAATTATTAAAAATTAAAGAATTAAAAAATTTACTAATCGTTCAAGTAGTTCAGTATAAAAATTCTTCTATTAAAATTGATGATATAAATTTTAACAATTTAAAATTTGTAAACCAGTCACAAACAGTCGTTTCAAATGAAAATGTAAGAGTCCTATGGAATTCACCAAATAATTGGCTTTTAATTTCAAATAAAAAAGAATTGTTAAATGAAATTTACAGCACTTTTAATGAAAATGATTTTGCTGTCACAGACCTTTCTCATTCTAAAGCGACAATAGAATTAGAAGGACCTTACGTAAAGGAAGTTTTAAAAAAAGGATGTCCTTTTAATTTTAATATTTTAACAAAAAATATGAGCATTAACTCAGCTTATAATGGAATTTCTTTTATAGTTGATATGATTGAAGATGAGCCAGAAAAAGTAAGAATTTTTTCTCTAAGAAGTTTTGGGGAGTCTCTGTACCATTCTATCACTGATGCTTCTTTAGAATTTGGCTATAAGTGTAATTAGTTATTATTCCTCTGTTTTAAATCGAGATTTCTGAATAAATAAAACAAATAGCACTGGTATAATTAAGGTAATAATTGTTACTGTTATTAACAATAATCCTAGCTCAGAATAGTCTGCTGTTGTTAAAATTGCGTTTGTAACCTTATCTTTTACTTCTCTTGTAATTGTAAAAATTTCATTAAGATATTTTGTTAATAAAGCACTTGCAGACAAAGCTAAATTAGTGAATGAGGCAAAAACCGCAAAAAAAGTTGCTTTTAAATGTGAAGGAGCATTCTTAGCAATCCAAGCCAAAAGAGGAATCATAGATATTTGACCCAATGGAGATTCTAATGCTGTATTAATTATTGCTATAAATTTTGCATCAACAATTCCGTTTGTTAACGAAGAAGTCCAGTTATGAAATCCATAATACATTCCAACACTTGGCAAAAATAATATTGATCCAGCAATTGATAAAATTACGATTATTTTAGCAATAGAATTTTTTGCCATAAATGGTCTAAGCATTATTATTCCAACTAATGTTAGGACAGAAGCTAGTAATGACAGTATTGAAAAAAATTGTTCATTAAATTGTAGTTCATCAATTTCAAACCAAGATAAGCCTGGTCCAGGTCCAGGCATGGCTCTAAATATAAAAATAATTATAGCAGTTCCAACTATAGTTAATCTTAACTTTTCAGGTAACTCTTTAATAAGTTTGTTCATAAGAAATAAAATGATTAACATAGAACCTAAAAAAACAATTTCTTGTGCAAAAGGTAATCCTAACGAACCGACACTCAATGTGAAAATTACAAAAATTAAACTACCACCTAGTATCCACCAATTAACTTTTGTTTTTTCGTGATTAAAATTGTCTTCCTCACCAGATAGACCTTGTCTGATTAAAATGTTTTTCTTTTTATTTTTTAAATAAGCAGCAAAAATAACACCTAAAATTGAAACCATTGGTATTATTAATGCATAAAGATATATCGAGCCGTATAATTGTATTTTTTCAGCCTGTTCAAGATCATCTATTCCCTTAAATAATATCACATTGGCAAGTGCAACCAAGACTGTCCCACCTATAATTGCAAATCTTCCAAGTGTTTGCATCGTTGTATGCATAATCTTAACTTGATCTGCTGTAAATTTTTCTCCGTTCTCATTTATTAAAGGCACAGCTTCGACTGTCATTGCGTCAGCAACAACATCTTGAACTACATACCCAATAGGAGCTAAAAGAACACTTATTACAAACCAAGTTTCAACTTTTAAATAAGATGACATTTGTTCTGTATGAATTATTAGTCCGTACATTATTAATAAACTTACACCAATTAATGAGGCACCTACGTAAACCATGTAATTCTTTTTATTCCATATTAGATCTACCAAATGCCCTAGTGGCATTTTTAAAGCCCAAGGGATTCCTGCCCAGAAACCTAATCCTGCAAGAAATGCTGCAGATAAATTTAAGTAATCTTTTACAAAGAAAGTACCTACTATTCCTGTAAGTCCAGATATACCTGCTGCAACATAAATCATTAACGGAGGTAAATAAGACAATTTAAATTGTCTACCTAAATCAAAAAGTGTTGAGTCTATAAATTGAATGATTTTGTCCATTTATTCTTAATCTAAAAGGTTTAATTTAATTAGACTATTATTTTTTGTTTCTTTGCACCACAATTCATAACTTTCGCACACTCTCCACAAATGATTTGTAGCTCTTTGTGAAATTTCTAAGGGAAAATGACTTTTTGCATAGTACAAATCAGGAAATTTAATCAACTGTTTAATCATTGCTTCTTTTTGTAAATTCAAAAGCCTTAAAACCTCTTTAGAAATTTTTTCTCCTGAGGTCTCATCAACAAAATCGTTTTCTTTTAGTTTCTCAAACCATTCATCATGAAATTTACCACTACTTACTTTTTCGTACAATTTTGAACCCATAAATCTTTCAATTGCATCTATATTAGAAATATCATTATTTTGTTTTTTAATTTTAAATATTTCTAAATAAATTGCTTCAGCAACATAAAGTATGTAAGGTTTTTTATTTTCATCTTCCATAAAATTATAAATCTAAAGTATAATAACAGGAATTAGGATCTTCTTTGTAGTGAGCAAATGGTTTGCATTTAGTAAATTTAAAATGTTCAAAAAGTTTTCTAGCAGGTAAAAAGAAATTTCCAGATCCCGTTTCAATACTTAGTTTTTTTATACCTAATTTTTTTGCCTGAATTATCAAATGAGAGATTATTTTATTACCAATACCTTTATTTCTAAAATCATTAGATACTCTAATTGATTTAAATTCCCCATGATTTTGTCCAATAAACTTTAATGCTCCACATCCAATTAAATAATTATTATCCCATAAACTCCAAAATTTTATACTTGGATCTTTAAGTCCATGTATATCTAAAACATGAGTACTACCTTTAGAAGAAACAGATCTTAATTCAATAAAGTGTTTTATTAAAAGATGATTTACCTTTGGGTGGTCAAAGTTATTTTCTATTGATTTAATCATTAGCATCAACATATAATCTAAAAAAAAATTAAACCAATACGAAAAAATATGTGTGGAAGATACGTCATCACCAATGCAGTTTCAAAAACAAGTAAAATCGTTAAAACTGCAATTAAAGTAGAAGACTCAGAAAATTATAATGCACATCCTTACCAAAAACTTCCTGTTATTAAGAAATATAACAATGGAAATACTCTTGAAAATTTAAAGTGGGGGATTGTACCTAGTTGGGCTAAAAAAAAAGACTTTAAACCATTAATTAATGCAAGATTAGAGACGATTGATGAAAAGGTCTCTTTTAAAAAGTTAATAAAGCTTCAAAGATGTGTTGCTGTGGCCGACGGATTTTATGAATGGAAGAGAATAGAAAAAGAGAAGACGCCTTATTACTTTTTAAGAGAGGATAAGAAACTTATTTATATCGCAGGTATTTATGAGGAAGATCAATTTTGCATGATTACTGAGGAAGCAAGTTCAAATGTAACAGAAATTCATCACAGACAGCCAGTTATCTTAAAAGAAGCCGAAGTTAATAAATATTTGAATATTGAAATTTCAGGATCAAATTATTTAAAACAATCCTCAAAATCAAAACTTTCTTTTTATGAAATTTCTAAAGATGTAAATAAGCCAACAAATAATAATATTTCTCTAATACAACCTATATAATATTATTTTTCAATTATTGTTAGATGACCCATTTTTCTTTTCGCTTTTATTTGTTTTTTTAAATAGTCATAAAAAAACTCATTCTCTTTAAAAGTTTTATTTCTATAAATTGTTATGTCATCACCGATTAGATTAATCATTTGAGCATTATATATTTTTTTTGTGTCAATTTTTTCTAAACCACAAACAGCTCGTATATGATTTTCAAATTGGCTAACATTGTGTGAATTTATTGTTAGATGACCAGAATTATGAACTCTAGGTGCGATTTCATTAACATATAAGTTTTCATTTTTATCAATAAAAAACTCAACACATAAGGTTCCAATATAATCAAGTTCTTCAACAATTTGTTTTGCCCATTCTTTAGATTTCACTTTTATTGAGTCTGAAATTTCAGCAGGAATTTTTGAATGTTTCAAAATTTGATCTTCATGAACATTCTCAATTGGTTCATATATTTCATATTTTTGATTACCAAATCTACATATGACAATTGAAATTTCTTTTTTAAGATTAATGAACTTTTCTAAAATATATTCTTTAGTAAAATCAATACCTTCATTTATATTGCTCAAATTATTTAATTTATATTGACCTTTGCCATCATATCCAAGAGTAGTAGTTTTAAGTAATCCAGGTAAAAGGTTTTCATTTTCTTCTATTTCATCCTTATTCTTAATTAAAGCATAGTTAGTTGTTCTAATATTGTTATTATTTAAAAAATCTTTTTCAGTTAATCTATTTTGGATTAAATTATTTATTTCTGGTTTTGGTAAAACACTCTTTGATTTATTTATTTCATTTAATATATCAAAGGGAATATTCTCAAATTCATAAGTAACTAAATCAACGCTATCAACAAATTCAGTTATAATTTTTGAATCATCATAGTTTCCATATAAAAACTTATTTGCAAAATTCTTAGCAGGTGCATCTGGGTCATCACTAAGTACTACAGTTTTTATATCTATCTTTTTGGCAGCTTCAGAAAGCATACTACCTAGCTGACCACCTCCAATTATTCCTAAAACTGGCTGGTTCATTTATTTTGGTTTTTTTTTAACAGATTTTGATTGTTTAGATCGCCACTTGTTCAGGTTATTTTTAACACCCATATCAAAGGTAGATATAATTGAAGCTGCATATAATGCTGCATTTATTGCACCATCTGTACCTATTGCTACAGTTCCAACAGGTATACCTTTTGGCATTTGAGCAATGGATAATAAACTGTCTAGACCTTTTAGCTTTTTACTTTCTATTGGCACCCCAATTACTGGAATTCTTGTTAGAGATGCAATCATTCCTGGCAAATGGGCTGATCCTCCAGCTCCAGCAATTATCACAGAAATATTATTTTTTTCTGCAGATTTTGCATACTTAAACATGCGTTCTGGTGTTCTATGAGCTGAAACTATATTTGTTTCGTAATTAATTTTAAGTAATTTAAGAATTTTTTCACAAAATTTCATTGTTGAGTAATCAGAATTACTCCCCATAACTATTGATACTTTATGACTATATTTTTTGTTTTTCATGATACGAATTTGAATTAATATAGATTAGCATATTCTGTAAATTTAAACTAGTCGACAAATTATTTTATACTTATATTGTCTTAAAATATGAACTATCGAATTGACAATCTTCAATATTGCAACTGGTCTAGAGATATTTTTCTCATCAATAGAGAAGCTGGATTAAATGCAGTACACGTTACTCTAGTATATCATGAAGATTATGATGAATTCTTACAAAGAGTAAGAGAGTGGGATAGATTTTTTCAAGAAAATTCAGACTTAATATTTTTAGGAAAAACGTTTGAAGATATTACAAAAGCTCAATCAGAAAATAAAACAGCAATTTTTTTTGGTTTTCAAAATTGTTCACCAATTGAGGATGATATAAATTTAATAGAGAAAGTTCATGAGCATGGGTGTAGATTTATGCAACTTACATACAACAATCAATCTCTTCTAGCTACAGGATGTTATGAAAAAAATGATTCTGGAATAACAAATTTTGGAAGAGAAGCAATTAAAGAGATGAACAGGGTAGGTATAGTTGTGGACATGTCCCATTCAGCAGAGAAAAGTACTTTGGATGCAATAGAAATAAGTGAAAAGCCAATTGCAATTACCCATGCTAATCCTTCTTTCTGGCATCAAGCTTTAAGAAATAAATCAGATTTCCTGTTAAAGAAACTTTCTGAAAGTGGAGGTATCTTAGGTTTATCATTATATTCTCATCATTTGAAAGATGGAACAAATTGTAAATTAGAAAGCTTTTGTGAAATGGTTGCTAAAACGGCAGAAATAATGGAAGTAAAAAATATTGGTATTGGATCAGATCTATGTTTGAACCAACCTGACAGCATTGTTGAATGGATGAGAAATGGAACTTGGTCTAAAAGTACAAATTATGGAGAGGGAAGTAAAAAAAAACCTGGATTCCCAGAACAACCTAAGTGGTTTTTGGACGCTAGAGGGTTTGATAATCTAGAAAGTGGATTAAAAAAAGTTGGTTTTAATAATCAAGAAGTAGATGGAATTTTAGGAAATAACTGGTTTAATTTTTATAAAGGAATTAATTAATGGAAATAAGATTAAGAGATCCAAAATTTTTAATGAAACTATCTAAATTGGGATCTTTTCATCAATCAAAATTATCATTTCTAAGATCTTTTTTATCTGAATTTAAAGATTGGAAATATAGCCGAGATTTATTTCAACTAAATGACAAAGGACATGGGAGAGCAGTTTATTCTTTTACAAAAGATAAAAAAACATATTCACTCATTTGTTTTGCTAATGAAATCAAAGATGACGAGAGATCAGATAGAGTAATAGCCACCAAGTGGGACGCTGCCTTTACCTTATTTGATGGAATTCCATCAAAAGAAGACATAGATAGACTTAACAATAATGTTCCAAAACAAGAGGTGGGAAGACTTTCGTATAAGGAATTAACGTTATCAAGAGCCAACAAGTCAGTAAGAGTTTTCGACCATGTAGTTGACAGTTTATCAAATGGAGAGCAACCTAATAAAGAAATTTTATCAAAGGTTGGGTATTTATATAGAACAACAGCAGTTTATGGATCAGGAAAATTTGGTTTAGCGGACAGGTTTAGAATTAAAAATAGAGAGGAAATCAGAGGACCTTTTAGATTAGAGATGATGCTAGTTTATCTCGTTAGACAATTTACCTTTGATCAGGTTAATCATATTGCAAAAAATAAAAACCCAAAATTAGCAGTAGAATTAGATCCTGCAATTAGCAGGAACTTAGGAATAGGAAATTCCACTGGCCTTGGTATGGCTCCTTTTATTGTTAATCATCCTACTTTGTTGAATAATTGGATACATGCAAGAGAAACTGCTTTGAAACAAATAAGAGAAATAGAGCGAGTTTCAAAAAATGAGATTGATATTTTTTATAATTGCCTAATTAAATCTTTAAAGAATATAACCAGTTGGAACACTGATAGCGAATTTCAAAAAGAAAAAATCAAAAATTTAATTGAAGATTTAAAAAAGTTTATAAAATTTATGAAAGAAGATTTTAAATTTGAAAATTCATATCAATTTAATCAAATTTACAACTGGTCAGATGAAAATTTAAATGATGAATGTATAGAATATATTGTATCTATGATGATGGAACCATATGACGACATAGTTAATCCATTAATTACACAAATGAGTTCTGATGAGGAACAATATTTTAATATTCCTGTTGATAGAACCATAGAGGATTTAAGAAACATATTAGAAAATAGATATTCCGAAATACTTAAGATTGATTTTTTAAAAGATGAAAATAATCAAAACTTTTGGTTTATATCAAAAAATAAAGAAGAGCCTAGAATAGGGGATAGATATATTGATGAAGGATCAGACTTGGAACAGCCATTAGCAATAGCAAGAGATATTAATAAACTTTACGAGGCTGTGTTTACCAAAAAAAATAGTTCTAAAATTGGAAAATTTCTAAAAGATAATAATCATTTAAGACACGTTGTTAGAAGAGCATTTATTGCTGAAAAGTTTCCTTATTCAGAAATCCAAGACAATACAATTGGGTCCAAACTAGTTCCAATTGATATGTTAAGATTAAAATTATCATTTTTTGGAGCTATAAAGTTTGATCCTAGATCAGATAAATGGTTGCGAATTTGCATGTTCCAAGGAGCACCTTTGCCTTCAGAATTGGGAAATTTTGACGATAAATGGATTTATAAATCATAAATAAATGAGAAGCTTTAGTGAAATAGAAGTTACTACAAAAAAAGCATCTAAAGCTATTGGTTTTTCTTGGGGAATATCAGAGGAGGTTGGAAAAAATATTCGATTACTAGAAATGTTTGGACTACCAGGTCTTAAAAATTTAAACCAATACTACAAAATTTATAAAATCAGTAATTTTGAAAATATAGATGAAATATCGACCTCAAATACTCCAAGGACTTTTTATTGTCCTATATTATCTGGAATAAATTTTTTTGATCAATCTTCATCAATATCTAAATTTAATGAAATTGAGATAAATAAGATTGCTTTTCCACTAATATTTTTATCATTTGTAAGCAGAACTTCAGAAATTATTGGTAAGAGAATTTTTTTAAAGATGGATGATAAAGAATTTTTATTTAATTTTAATGAGTCTATTTATTCAAACTATCTAACAGGAGACGTATTGGAGAAATCAGATAAAATTAATTTAAAATTTTTAGATAATAAGAACAGTTTTACTGAAGATGATTGGTCTGAAATTTATAATTTATCACTAAAAACTTACGTCGATGAAAGTGATAAATCGAGGGAACGAACAGCAGGAGCTGGATTAACAGATAATGACTAAAGAATATGATGCAGAATTAAATAAGAATTTAGAAGCAGATTTAAATGATATATGTGAAGAGTGTAAAAAAGAAGATGAAAGTGTAACTCAAAATTTATTCCTTACTGGTTTTAAAATATGCAAATCTTGTAGAACATCTAAAACTGTTTTTCCTTTTTAGCTAATATTACTTATTGGAATTGAATTCATTCTATTAATTATGAATGTTATAGATAGAAAAGCTATTATTAGAAAAGATAAAAATACTATTCCGAAGGATTTCAAATTAGATTTTAAATTCAAAATTTGTTTGGTTGATATTATAAGAGATGCAAAAATCCAAAATTGAGTAAGGAAAATAATTGGCAGAACTAAGTCAGGTGTTACTGCAAAAAACCTAATTAAACCTGGTGCATGAGCATATCCCACAGCTATTAAGATCTTTTTAAAAGGAACCTTGCTCCCTTTATCTGGAAAAATTTTTACTCCAATTACAAAAATAAAAACAGCCCAAACAAACCATGTTAAAAGAGCTGTCAAGCCCGAGATACCAATTGATGTTCTCACAATTGAATTTGCCGCTACTGCTCCTGCAACGCCATCAAGTATCATGACAAGACCAGCAAAATAGATTGCAGCCTCACCAAAGTATTTATTGTCTCTGTATAAGCTTTTATCTAATTTTAGTGATTTAAAAAAAATTTCTAGAAATTGTGCGAACATTATAATTAGGGAGGAGCTAAACTCCTCCCCTCAATTATTTAACCTTTTACAACTTCTCTTGTATTAGCGTTGTAAGATTCTTTAAATGGTATATCTACCACCACAGCATCAACAGGCTTCCCTGGAGTTTCAGAATATTTTTCAGGTAAGTGTACCTTAAACTTAGTTCCGACTTTTCCTTTTGGAAACCCATTGGCGTTTAATGTTCCATCAAACGGAACATAACCCATGGCTATATTTTGTTTTTTTTCAGGGTGATACCAAGGGGAAGTAACAAAACCTATTGGTTCTCCACCACCTTCGTCAGAAATCAACCAAAAATCAGGCGCATACTCTTCAATTGGTTTTCCACCTAATTCTAGACCAACTAATTGAAGTTTGTATGGTTTATGACCTGCTTTTAAATCAGCTTTCATTTTTTCAAGAGCTTTTTTACCTACATAGTCTGACTTCTTATCCCATTCTCCTTTTCCAGATAACGAAACTTGATAACCTAAGTTACATTGGAAAGGATTATGTTGATTGTCCATATCTTGACCCCAAGAAAGAATTCCAGCTTGAATTCTTCTATGATGCGCAGGCGCAATAACCATAAGACTATGTTTTTTTCCTGCTTCAAGAACAGCATTCCACATATCCTCAGCATATAAAGTACATTCTCTTAAATAAATTTCGTATCCAGCTTCACCTGAAAATCCTGATTGAGATATCACACAACTTCTACCACCGATTTTAGCTTCTGCTAAACCGTAGAATGGCATATTGTCAAAATCTACTTGATCTCCACATAAATCCTTCATTAATGCTTTAGATTTTGGCCCTTGTATTTGAACCGGACTTACATCTATTTCATCAATTTCTACATTAAATCTCTCGTCGGCATTTACGCCTTGTAAATAAAGACCTATATCACTATCAGATAAACTAAACCAAAACTCATCTTTAGATATTCTTAAAAGAATAGGATCATTTAATACTCCACCATATGCGTTACAAAGAATTACATATCTTGCTCTCATTGGAGAAATTTTTGTAGCATCTCTTGTTATTACATAGTCAACAAATTTTTCTGCATCTGGACCCTTTACTCTAATTTGTCTTTCAACGGCTACGTTCCACATTGTTACATGATTAACGATTGCATCATACTCAACCATTGCACCACCATCTTCTGGTTTTACATATCCTCTTGGATGATAAATACGATTGTATACAGTTGCTCTCCAACAGCCCGCTTTCATTGACAAATGCCAATAAGGTGATTTTCTTACACGTGTTGAAATTAACATTTCAACTTTTGTTGGTCCGCTTTGTCTTAAATTATAAGGCACTTTTCTATCAGATTGATCTACTGATGTTACGTGTCTTAGTTTACTATAGTCAAATTCATTAGACATAGTTATTCTCCTTCAACCACTTGTTTGTTTCCTTCAAGCCGCCGAATGTATAAATGTGAAAATAATCAGTATGCGATTTAACTTTCCCAATTAGATCATTAGGGTCTTTAGGTTTCAATAAATCTAATGCCTTACTAAAATTAGATTTAAGAAAATTAATGGAATTTTTTGCACCAACAATATTTGCAAACTTTATCAAGCTTGAAATTTTCATGGGCCCAGTTATTCCAACATGAACTGGTATCGTTTGCTTAGAAATGAAATCAACGATAGGCTGAGAGTCTAATAACCATTGGGTTACTATATAATCTGCATAAGGCTTTTTATCTATCATTGCTTTTTCTAATTCTGAATCGGATATATCAGGACTACCCTCTGGATGTCCAGCAATTCCAATCTTAATTCCATCAAATAATCCTGTCTCTAATATTTGATATGAGCTGTCAAATTTTCCAACTGGGTCTCTACTTCCACCTATAGCCAATATCTGTTTTACGCCTAAATCTTTACATCTCGAGATGTAGTCTTTAAGTTCTTCTTCATTATTTATTGATCTAGCTGGGAAGTGAGGTACTGGATTAAAACCTTTTTTAACCAAATCACCAGACTTATCTGCAGTCTCTTTATAATCTCCTCCAGGTAGCATAGTCACGTAAACATCTTTAACTTCAGGTAAAGTATCAAGATCTGTGTGAGGTCCAATTTCTAATGAAAAATGCATTATTGGATAATTATTTATTTTAAAATGTCTGTCTAGAAAAATCGTAAGCTAAAATGTCAGGGCTATTTTTTCTGACCTCTGTGCTTTTGAATTCTCTCACCATACTTCTGAGTAACCCTGTCAAAGATAATTGCTAAAGCTACAATTGCTAGACCGTTCATCATTCCAAGCGCTAAATACTGATTTGAAATAGCTTGTAAAATAGGTACTCCAAGACCTTTTACCCCGATCATCGATGCTATTACCACCATAGCCAAAGCCATCATAATTGTTTGGTTTATTCCGGCAAATATTGTTGGTAAGGACAAGGGAATTTGTACAGATTTTAGTTTTTGCATTGGAGTTGCGCCAAATGCCTCGCTTGCCTCTAGTGTTTCTTTATCAACTTCTCTTATTCCAAGGTTTGTCAATCTAACAACTGGTGGTAGGGCATATATACATACTGCTAAAAGTCCAGGCACTTTTCCTATACCTAAAAGCATAATTATTGGAATAAGATAAACAAAACTTGGAATTGTTTGCATCATGTCCAATACGGGTAGAATAGTTTTTTCTGCTCTTCTTGATTTGGACATTAATACTCCTATTGGTATTCCAACTACAATACAAACAAGTGTAGAAACAGAAATTATAGCAACTGTTGCCATACAATTTTTCCACATTCCAAAGTAACCAATTACAATGAAGCAAACTATTGTTCCTATAACTAATTTAATACTTCTAGAACCAATCCAAGCCAACAGAGCAAATGCTCCTATGACTAAAGGCCAAGGACTATTTACTAATAACTTTTCTAACCAAATTAAAAAATAGAGTAGTGGATCAAAAAAACTTTCTATTCCATCTCCATAAGCTCTTGAAAATTCTTTAAAGCTCAAATCAATACCTTTTTTCAGCTCTCTAAGAGCTGTTCTATCCATTACAGGTATCGAGTTTAAGAAATCCATTTTTTTAACTGAACCCGTTTATAACGGGTTCAGTAATATTTACATTAATTATAGTGCTTTTTTGATTTTTTTTGCAGCTGAGCTTGATACCCACTTAGTCCAAACGTCCTCGTGTGATTTCAAGAATTCAATTGCAGCATCTGCACCTTCAGCTTGGTTTTCACCCATCCAAACTAACATACCATTCATAACTGGACCTGGGTAAGTTCTTTTTTCAAGATAACTCATACCTTCTTTTCCAGCAGTTTTTTTGTAGTTGTCAGTTGCAACACTATAGACTTCAGATTTAACCCATGAAGATTTCAAAGGATTAGCACATTCTTGCTCTGGTTTCGATAAACAGTTATCCCAGTTATCCTTACCAGCGTACTCACCCATATCTACAGCTTGCATATTGTATTTTCCAATAATAGCTGTTGGAGACCAGTAGTAACCAAACCAGTTTTCACCTCTTTCAGCAGCTTTAGCAATTGAACCATCAAGACCTGCTGCTGATCCAGTTTCTACAATAGCCCAACCTTTTGCTTCCATTCCCCAAGCTCTAAAATGATTTCTGTTACTTAGTTCACAGTTCCATCCTGGAGGACAAATATGAAATCCACCTTTTGATGGATCTTCTGGGTGTGGAAATAGATCAGGTCTTTCTAAAATTGCATCTGCAGTTGTAAGTTCTGGATGCTTCTCTAAAGTTGCTGGCAGTACCCACCAACCTTCACCTAAACCAGTAATTGGCGCTTTATTTATTGAGTGAAGTTTTCCTTCAGCTACAGCAGCTTCTAACTCAACTTTTGCTGCATTTGCCCAAAACTCAGGAGCTATATCTGGCTCACCTTTTTCTTGCATTGATGTAAAAGTAGGCATAGTTGAACCTGGTACAAGCTCAACATTACATCCATAACCTTCTTCTAATATAACTTTATCAACTTCAGCCATAAAATTTGCAGAAGCCCAGTTCATATTAGCAATAGTAATGTCTCCACATTTTGCATTAGCAACATTACCGTACGATGTAACCCCTAAAACAAATAATGCAGAAAGTAATATTCTTTTTAATTTCATTATTATCTCCTAATTAATTAATTATAATTCATCAGAACATATAGAGAGATAAATTGCAAACTAGTTTCAACTCACAGTTGTGTGAAAATTGTCTTTATACCTGCATATTTATAAATAAATTGTTTAAAAAATATTAAATTCTATGGCTCAAAAAGACGTTGGTAACAAGGTACCCATTTACAAACTTAGAGAAACAAAAGAGGTTATGGAATTCTACGATGAGTGGGGACTAAATAATAAATATGACAAAGACATGGTTGATTGGAACTATACAGGTCCAAAAGAAACTTCAGAGGTATTTGCAAAATATCAAAAAAATAGAAATATAAAAATTTATGATGCAGGATGTGGCACGGGCTTAGTAGGTTTAGAGTTAAAAAAGTATGGTTTTTCTGACTTTTATGGTGCTGATTTATCTCAAAAACTTTTAGATTTAGTTCCAAATAATCTTTATAAAAAATTAGACAAAGTTGATTTAAATAAACCAGTAAATGAAAAAGATAATAATTATGATGCATTAATGTGTGTTGGAACATTTACTTTTGGTCACGTTAAACCACCAGCTCTTGATGAATTCATACGGATTACAAAAAATAGTGGTCTTATTTGTTTTACAATAAATGAAGGTATTCATGAAAAGTATGGTTTTGATAAGAAAATTCAAAAATTAACTGAAGAAAAAAAATGGAAAGAATTAGAGTTTTTTAAGTCAGATTATATAGCAAGCAAAGATGTTAATGCTTGGCTGGGTCTATATGAAGTGACTAAATAATGTCAGAAATTTATAAGATTATAGATAAGAAAAAATTAGAAATTGTTAAGAAACCCATTAGCAAAGCTCATGGTCTACCAAATGAGTGTTACACAAATAAAGAATATACATTAATAGAAAGAAAAAAACTTTTTGAAGATAAATGGACAGTAATTGGCGCGGCAAGCTCATTGCCAAAAGCAGGAGATGTAAAGCCATTTGATCTTTTAGGTCTACCGTTGCTTATAGTTAGAAATAAAAAAAATAAAATCAAAGTTTTTCATAATGTGTGTAGTCATAGAGGTGTAAAGCTTGTAGATAAACCTGGTAACATCAGAAATGTAATCAGATGCCCTTACCATTCCTGGTCTTATACGGCGGATGGAGAATTAGTAGCAACTCCTCATATTGGTGGTATGAATAAACATCAAAGTTCAAAATTTGATAAATCAAAAAATAATCTTAAAGAAATAAAATCTCATGTGTGGCTTGATTTAATAATTGTAAATATTAGCAACAATCAAATCCCTTTTAAAAAATATATCAAACCCTTAGATGAAAGATGGTCTAAATTTTGGATCAGTAAAGATAGAGAGTTAATAAATCATGCTAATGATTTTGGATACTTTAAATTAAAAGCAAAATGTAATTGGAAATTTGCAATTGAGAATTATTGTGAGAGTTACCATTTGCCATGGGTACATCCTGGACTAAATGAATATTCCAAAATAGATGATCATTATCACATTCAAGGTTTACCTAATCGATTTGCTGGACAAGGAACAAAAAATTATAATCCTAAATTTAAAGGAAAGGAAAAATTTCCAAGCTTTCCTAATTGGCCAAAAAACAAAGAGAATATTGCAGAGTATGTTGCTCTCTTTCCTAATGTTATGTTAGGCATTCATAAAGATCTTTACTATGCATATTGGCTAGAGCCAATAGATCATGAAAATACTTTAGAACATATGGAGATATATTATGTCGGAGAAAAAGCTGCTAAATCTGAAAAATTTAAGTCATTGAGAAAACAAAATCATAAATTGTGGGAAGACATTCAAAAAGAAGATGTAGATATCATTCAACGGATGCAAATAGGCCGCAATTCAAACTCATATAATGGTGGAAATTTTTCTCCCGATATGGATAATCCCACCCATCAATTTCACAAGTGGGTATCAACTAATCTTGTGTAGGAAGTGAAGATTTATGTATAGACCATTACCAGATGAGCTTACAATTAAGCATTCTCCCATTGAAGGGCTTGGTTTATTTGCAACAAAGGAAATAAAAGCAAATACATTTATTGGTATTACACACATTAGAGACGAACAATTCGAAAATAAATATATTAGAACTCCATTAGGTGGATTTTATAATCACTCAGATAGTCCAACAATTCAAAGACTAGTATCAAATGTTTTACCGACTTTAAAATTTGGTGATCCAATCGATCCAACTGTTAAAGCAAAAAAATTTAATGATAACGATGATAATCTAGAAAACATGTATTATAATTTATTAGAGAAACCTGATGCTAAATATTTTTTTATGGTATCAATAAAAGATCTAAAGCCAGGTGATGAACTTTGTGCAAATTATAATCTTTATACCTACCCAAAGACTGGTGTAGGTATTCAAATGCTATAATTTTCCAAATGAAGATAATCTTAATTATGGGCCTGCCGGGAGCAGGCAAAACTACTTTAGCTGAACAACTGGCTCCAAAGCTGAATGCAAAAAGATTAAATGCAGATGAAGTTAGAAAAGCTGCAGATGATTGGGATTTTTCAGAAGAAGGAAGAAAAAGACAAGCTAAAAGGATGGCAGAA
>CACLEJ010000015.1 GCA_902605865.1 uncultured Pelagibacteraceae bacterium | reverse complement strand
CTCACGGTAAACCAAGTAAAATTAATGCTCATCCACATTCGTCAGAACAGGTTTCAGTAGTACATAATGGTATAATAGAAAATTCAACTATTTTAAAAAAACTTTTAGAAAAAAAAGGATATGTATTTAAATCACAAACTGATACTGAGGTAATAGCTCATCTTGTAACAGACTACTTAAAAAAAAATTCACTTAAAGACACTGTAATTAAAGTTTTAAAAAAACTTCATGGCAGTTTTGCATTAGGGATAATTTTTAAAGATAAAAATGATTTAATGATTGGAGCAAGAAGAGGCTCTCCTTTGGCTGTTGGATATGGTCCAAATGAAAATTATCTAGGTTCAGACTCATACGCCCTTAAATCTATGACCAACAAAATTTCTTATTTAGATGATGGAGAATTTTGTATTGTTAAAAGAGATCAAATTGAATTTTTTGAAAGCAATGGGATTAAAGTGAATAAAAAAGTTATGAATCTTTCAAAAGAAGAGCTTAGTTATGACAAAGGTGACTATAAATATTTTATGGAAAAAGAGATAGATGAACAGCCATCAACTATTAATGATTGTATTAATGAATATGTGGATAAATATAATAATCAAATAAATATTTATAATTTTCCATGGAAAATAAGTTCTTTAAAAGCAATTGTATTGATTGGCTGTGGAACAGCATACCATTCATGCCTGGTTGCAAAATATTGGTTAGAGCAAAATACAAATTTAGATGTGAGTATAGATATAGCTTCTGAGTTTAGATACCGAAAGGTTAGATTTAAAAAAGATTGTTTATACGTATTTGTATCACAATCAGGTGAAACCGCAGATACATATGCAGCTTTAAAATTGTGTGAGAAAAATAAAGTGAAAACTTGTGCAGTTGTGAATGTTGTGGAAAGCTCAATAGCAAGAGATGCAGATTTAGTTTTACCTATATATTGTGGACAAGAAATAGGTGTTGCGTCCACAAAGGCTTTTCTTGGGCAAATGTTAGTACTTTATATATTGTCCTTAAAAATTTCATTTGATCAGAAAGTAATTACAATGAAAAAATATCACACAAAGATTAAAAATTTACTATTATTGTCAAATTCTGCAAAAAAAACACTCAAATTGGATCATAAACTTTTGAAAATTGGTAAAGTTTTTGCTCAAGCAAAAGGATGTATGTTTTTAGGAAGAGGTTATTCCTTTCCAATTGCTTTAGAGGGTGCATTAAAGTTAAAAGAGTTAGCTTATGTTCATGCAGAAGGTTATCCAGCAGGTGAAATGAAACATGGACCATTAGCTTTGATAGAAGAGGGTATGCCCGTAGTTGTTATAGCTCCTAGAGATGAGCACTATTTAAAGACAATGTCTAATATGCAAGAAGTTATCGCCCGTGGAGCAAAGGTATTACTAATAACAAATAAAAATAAAGATGAAATAATTTCTGAAAATATTTGGGAACAAATAGAAGTTGATAAATTAAATGACGAGTTGATTCCATTTTTAACAACTATTCCTTTGCAAAAACTTGCTTTTTATTCAGCACTTGAGAAAGGTTATGATATAGATAAACCAAGAAATTTAGCAAAATCGGTGACAGTTGAATAATTTGTACTTTTACTTTTCAAAAATTTTAGCACCATTATTAAATCCAACAAATTTTTTATTTTTAACACTAATAATTTTATTTATTATTTATTACAAAACTAAAAAAAAAATTATTTTTAAACTATTAACTATAAATATTTTTTTACTATCAATTATTTCTTTTTTACCTATTGGAAATTTTGGGTTAAATTATCTCGAAAAAGATTTTATAAATAAGGAGCAATATACAAATATAGATAATATTGTTGTGTTATCAGGCGCAGATAAAAGATTATTAGCTTCTGTAAAATTAGGAAATAAATATAAAAATACAGAAATCTATTATATTGGCGGGAATGCTTATATTATAAAACAAAATACAAATGAAGAAACTATTAAGGCTAAAAAAATTTATGAAGAATTAAACTTTGATATGACCAGAGTTCATTTTATTGGTCAATCGAGAAATACCATTGAAAATTTTAAAGAAATTGAAAAACTTAATCTCGGAGACAGAAAAAATATTTTAATCACATCTGCTTATCACATGAAAAGATCTCAAATTGTAGCAAAAGAATTTAATTTAGAATTAATACCATATGTTGTAGACTCAAAAGTAAATCGCCAAAATTCTTTAATAAATATTTATCAAGATTTTAGTGTAAGTTCTAATTTATCTAAATTTAACTTATTTTTTAGGGAAATCATTGGTATTATTGTTTTTAAATTCACTTGATTATTTCTTAAATATTTCAATAAATAATTTACTTTTTTAAATCATATGTGTATACACTCCTAGATTGTATTATGAAAAAATGGAAAGCTAATAGTTGGAGAAATTATCCAGTTAAACACATCCCCGAGTATAAGGATGAAAACGAATTAAATTTAGTTTTAAGTAAATTAAAAAATTTTCCTCCCTTAGTATTTGCAGGTGAAACCAGACATCTTAAAGATCAGCTTGCGAACGTTGTTGATGGAAAAGCTTTTTTATTGCAGGGGGGCGATTGTGCAGAAAGTTTTGCAGAGTTTAATCCTGATAATATTAGAGATTATTTTAAACTAATGCTTCAAATGTCACTAGTGTTAACATATTCAGCATCTCTGCCAGTTGTTAAACTTGGAAGAATTGCTGGTCAGTTTTCAAAACCCAGAAGTGCTCCTACAGAAAAACAAGGAGATATAGAGCTTCCGAGTTATTTAGGAGATAACATTAATGGTATGGAGTTTACAGAAGCTGCTAGAGTTCCAGATCCAAAGAGATTATTTAGAGCGTATTCTCAATCCGCTTCTACAATAAATTTAATAAGAGCTTTTTCAAATGGGGGTTTTGCTGATTTGAAAAAAGTTCATTTATGGAATTTAGGATATATTAAATCTACAGCGCAAGCTAAAAAATTCAAAGAATTAGAAGATAAAATTGCCGATGCCTTAGCTTTTATGGAGGCTTGTGGTATCACATCGGACTTTAATAGAAGACTTTATACAGTAAATTTTTGGACATCCCATGAAGCATTGCATTTACCTTTTGAGGAAACTATGACTAGGGTAGACTCAACAACTGGCGAATATCATGATACATCTGCTCATTTCGTATGGATAGGGGATAGAACAAGGCAAATTGACGGTGGTCATGTAGAATTTTGTAGGGGAATAGAAAATCCAATTGGAATTAAATGTGGCCCAACCTCTAAACCTGAAGAGATAGCTAAAATTTGTGAGCTAATTAATCCTAAAAATGAAAAAGGTAAAATTACATTAATTTCTAGATTTGGTCATGATCAAGTTGAAAAATATTTACCAAAACTTATTAGGGGAATTAAAAAAGAGGGACTTAATGTTATTTGGTCATGTGACCCGATGCATGGAAATACAGTTAAATCAACTACAGGATTAAAAACAAGACCTTTTAACAATATTTTAAGTGAAGTTAAAAACGTATTTGGCGTTCATCAAAGTGAAGGTTCATATGCAGGAGGACTTCATATTGAAATGACTGGTCAAAATGTGACAGAATGCACAGGTGGAGCACAAAAAATATCAGATACAGATTTGTCAAGCAGATATCATACTCAATGTGATCCAAGACTTAACGCCAATCAAGCTTTAGAATTAGCTTTTTTAATATCAGACGAGATTAAAAAGAATACCTTGTATGCTAAAAATGGTATTAGAGCGGCATCTTAATCATTTAATTTTTTAAATTAATTATTATATTTCAAGTATGAACCCAAACCAAAAAGTTAAATTTATTAAAGATTGGATATTGAATTATGTTGATTCAATGCCAAAAAAAGCTGAGTCTTTAGTAATAGGAATATCAGGTGGAATAGACTCATCTGTTTCAAGCACGTTGAGTGCTATGACAGGACTTAAAACTATTGTTTTATCTATGCCTATAAAACAAAAAAGTGCACAACATGATTTAAGTTTAAAGCATCAAGAGTGGTTAAAGCAAAATTTTATAAATGTTAAAGGTATTACGGTAGAGTTAGACAGTCTTTTTTCTTCATTTGAAAATACCTTAAAAGATTTTAATAGTTTGCATGGTATGGCAAACTCTAGAGCTAGATTAAGAATGACAACCCTTTATCAAGTTGCTGCAGCAAACAATGGAATAGTAGTCGGTACAGGAAATAAAGTTGAAGACTTTGGAGTAGGTTTTTACACAAAGTACGGCGATGGTGGAGTTGATATATCACCAATCGCTGATTGTAATAAAACAGAGGTTTGGGAATTAGGAAAAGAATTAAAAATTTTACAAGAAATTATAGATGCGCCCCCAACTGATGGTTTGTGGGATGATGGTAGGACTGATGAAGGTCAGCTTGGTTTAAGTTATAAAGAACTTGAAGAAGCTATGGAAAATGAAAATTCAAAAAATAGAGAAAAATATATCCAAATAAGAAACGCAAATTTGCATAAAATGGATCCAATTCCAGTTTGCAAGATTCCTAGCTAATCAAATAGATTCACAAATCTGTAATTAAAGTATATTCCTTGAATAATGAATAAAGATATTTTTTTAACAAATAGCTATGGTGGGAAAAAAGAAAAGTTTCAGCCAATAGATAAAAATAACGTTAAAATGTATGTTTGTGGTCCTACAGTTTATGACGATCCCCATATAGGTAATGCAAGGCCATTAGTAGTATTCGATATTCTTTTTAAAGTTTTAAAATGTAAATACGGGAAAGATAATGTGACGTATGTCAGGAATATTACAGATATTGACGATAAAATAATTCAATCTGCAAAAGATAAAAAAATTACAATCTCTGAATTGACCAATAAGATAAATATAAATTTTCAAGAAGATTGTAATTATCTTAATTGTGAAGAACCTGACTTTCAACCTAAAGCAACAGAAAATATAAATGAAATGATCAAAATGATCAGTAGGTTAATTGAAAAAGGTTTTGCTTATCAAAGCAAGAAACATATTTACTTTGAGGTTAAAAAATTTAAGGATTATGGAAAATTATCAAATAAAAAAATAGAAGATTTGATATCTGGATCCAGGGTAGAGGTATCAAGTAATAAGAAAAATGCTGAAGACTTTGTATTATGGAAACCTTCAAGTGAAGATGAGCCTAGCTGGCCATCACCATGGGGGAAGGGAAGACCAGGCTGGCATTTAGAATGTTCAGTAATGTCCAAAAAATATCTTGGTGAAAAGTTTGATATTCACGGGGGAGGTAGAGATTTAATATTTCCACATCATGAAAATGAAATTGCCCAATCACGTTGTGCTAATGGAACAGAAGTTTTTTCAAACTATTGGGTACATAATGGATTTATCACCTTATCAAATGAAAAAATGGCAAAATCACAGGGCAATATTTTAAAGATAAGTGATTTTAAAAGGAATGTGAATGGTCAAGCTCTAAGACTAGCTTTAATTAGCGCACAGTATAGACAACCTTTAGATTGGAACGATAAACTTTTAGAGGAAAGTCAAAAAACAATCGATAAGTGGTATAAAAGTTATGTAGAAATAAATAAGCCTAAACTCATTTCTGATGATGATCTTTACCCTTTGTATGACGATTTAAATACACCAAAATATATAGCCAACCTTCATATGCTATATGAAAAATCTCAATCAGGTAATTTGGATGATAAACAAGAATTTGTATCTGCATGTAATTTTGTAGGATTGTTAACGGAGACTAAAGATGAATGGGAAAAATTTAAAAAAAATAAATCTGATTTAAGCGATGAGATAATTGAAATAAAAATTAAAGAACGAAATCAGGCTAGAGATGATAAAAATTACGAATTAGCTGATAAAATTCGAAATGAGCTTTTGGAAAAAGGAGTTCAAATAGAGGATAAAGATGGTAAAACCTCGTGGAAATTTAAATAATGTCAGATAAAATATACATATTTGATACAACTTTACGTGATGGTGCACAAACGCAGGGAGTAGATTTTTCTTTAGATGACAAAGAAAAAATCTCTGTAGCATTGGATAATCTTGGTGTCGATTACATAGAAGGAGGATGGCCTGGAGCTAATCCAACGGATACAGAGTTTTTTAACAAGCAACATCCTTTTAATCATTCAATACTAACAGCTTTTGGTATGACAAAGAAATCTGATCATAGCGCCGAGAATGATCCAATGATTTCATCTTTAATAAATTCTAAGGCAAATTCAATTTGTTTATTTGGAAAGTCTTGGGATTTTCATGTAGATGTTGCTTTAGGCATATCCAAAGATCAAAATTTAAAAAATATTAGCGAAAGTGCAAAACATATAATTAATTCTGGAAAAGAGTTCATGTTTGATGCTGAGCACTTTTTTGATGGTTATAAATCAAATAAAGAATACGCTTTAAGTTGCATCAAATCTGCATATGATCAAGGTGCTAGATGGATTATATTGTGTGATACCAACGGCGGTACCTTACCCCACGAAATATCAAAAATAGTTACAGATGTATCAAAACATATTCCAGGTAAAAATTTAGGAATTCATGCACACAATGATACAGAAAATGCAGTTGCAAATTCTTTAGTTGCAATCCAAGCGGGTGTAAGACAGGTGCAGGGAACAATTAATGGTTTAGGTGAAAGATGTGGTAATGCTAACTTGATGTCACTCATACCATCATTATATTTAAAACCTGAGTTTTCTAACAATTATGAAATAAATATAGATGACAAGAATATTAAACATCTTACACAATGCTCTAGATTATTAGATGAAATTTTAAACAGAAAACCTAACAAACATTTGCCTTATGTAGGTGCTGCAGCTTTTTCACACAAAGGTGGAATGCATGTTTCAGCGGTTCAAAAAAACCCAAAAACTTATGAACACATTGATCCAAAAGAAGTTGGCAATGTAAGAAATATAGTTGTCTCAGATCAAGCTGGACAATCAAATATATTATCTAGATTAGAAACCATTGGAATTGATATCAAAAAAAATGATCCTAAAATTAAAGAACTTTTGGATGAAGTAAAAGGAAGAGAATTTATTGGTTATAGTTATGATGGTGCAGACGCATCGTTTGAATTATTAGCAAGAAGAATAGTTGGTGAAATACCTAGATACTTAATTATTAAGGCTTACGATGTCTCTGTTAAAAAAAATTCCTCTGGAGAAATTGTTTCATCTGCTAAAGCAGAGTTAGAAGTAGATGGAGAAACAATTATTTGTGAAGGTGAGGGGAATGGACCAGTAAATGCCCTTGATAATGCAATTAGAAATAATATAAAAAAAATTTCAAAATACTCTGATTATCTTAAAGATCTAAGATTAGTTGATTATAAAGTAAGAATATTAAATACAGGGACAGAGGCTGTAACCAGAGTTTCCATTGAAAGTACAGACTCTAAAGGAAAAAACTGGTTTACAATTGGAGTTTCTCCAAACATTATAGATGCATCTTTTAAAGCATTAATAGATAGTCTTGATTATAAATTATTCAAAGATGATGCACCAGCAAGTGCTTAATGAATTTTAATAATATATCATTTATTTTACACAAACCTCAGCTATCTGAAAATATAGGATTATGTGCAAGAGGAATCAAGAACTTTGGCTTCAAAAATTTATCATTGATAGAACCCAAGCCAATATTTCCAAATGACAAAATCAATGCAACTTCAGTTGGAGCTAAAGATATAATAGAAAAAGCAAATATTTATCCTAATTTAGAAAAATCTTTAAACAAAACTGACATTCTTATTGCAACATCAGCAAGATTTAGAAATAAAAATATTAAACATATTTCGTTACAAGAATTAAAAAAAATTGATTTTTCAAAAAAGGTAAGTTTTTTGTTTGGTTCTGAAGCTTCTGGATTAACAAACAATGAAGTTAGTTATGCTGATTATACTTTACAGATCCCAAGTAATGCTAAATTCAGGTCTTTAAATCTTTCACACAGTCTAGTAATTGTAGCTCAAACTGTTTCAAACCTAATTTCAAAAGAAAAATTTTATTTTCAAAAATCAAAAAAAATACAAAGAGCAACTAAAAAAGAAATATCTACAATGTTAAATTTTTGTTTAACAAACCTAGAAAATAAAAATTTTTTTAAACAAAAAGCAAAAAAACCCGTAATGCTTGAAAATTTAAGAAGTATTTTTTATAAAATGGAACTTTCTCAAAAAGAAACACGCATTTTATCAAGCGTATTTGCTGGTTTAATAAAAAAACCTTGATTGACAAAAATATATTGATGTCTATAAACCCAATAACTTTAATATGACAAAACGATTAAACTCAAAACATAAAGTCGATAGAAGACTTAAAGTAAATTTATGGGGTAGACCTAAAAGTCCATTTAATACTAGAGCATATCCCCCAGGTCAACATGGACAAACAAAATCTTCAAAACCATCCGACTATGGAATTCAACTTCAAGCTAAACAAAAATTAAAATGTTACTATGGTAACATGAACGAAAGACAGTTTAGAAATATGTATAAAAGAGCAATAATGAAAAAAGGTGATACTGCTGAAAATTTAATTGGACTATTAGAAAGAAGACTCGATGCAGTAATCTATAGATCAAAACTATCAAATACTATTTTTTCATCAAGACAATTGATTAACCACGGACACGTAAGAGTAAATGGAAAAAAAGTTAATATATCAAGTTACCAAGTTAAAGAAGAAGATAGCATTGAAATTAGAGATAAATCTAAACAATTAGCATTGATCGATATTGCACTTGCTAACAAAGAAAGAGAAGTTCCAGAATATTTACAATTAGATGAAAAAAACAAAAAAGTTAAATTTGTTAGAATTCCTAAGTTTGAAGAAGTTCCTTATCCAGTCGTCATGGAGCCTAATTTAGTAATTGAATATTATTCAAGATAATTTTTCTGATCAAAAGAACATCAATAACCCACATAGAAAAAACTCTTTCAGAAAACCCAGACTGGAAAATTTTAGATATTGGTTGTGGATATGGTGCTAATAAATATGCAACAACAGTTAGTGATATACTAGATCTATCAAATCATTATAAAGATAAATCATTTGTAAAGATTAAAGAAAAAAAATTACCCTTTAAAGATAAGGAGTTTGACTTTGTTATTGCCTCACATGTGGCTGAACATGTTGAGGATGTTTCATATTTTTTAAATGAATTATCTAGAGTAGGAAAAAAAGGATATATTGAAGTACCATCAAGACTTGAAGATAATTTGGTTTTTGAAAATAAAAAAGCTCATATTTGGCACTTAGTATTTGATGATGTTAATAATCAAATTAATATCTCAAAAAAACAACAATATTTTGAACCAGTTTTAACTGTTGGAACAATAAAAAAATTAAATGAATATTTTCGTGAAAGTTTAGTAATCGAATTAATTTGGGAAGATAGTATTAAATTTAATATGGTTGAAGATAATTTAAAAACTCCAGTTAAAATATCAATTTTTAACTTGCTAAAAAAATATTTCTCAAAAAAAATTAGGTTGTTAATTAAATAAAACTAGTTTTTCTTTTTAAATTCAATTCCATTATCTTCAAAAAGTTTGGCTAGTTCACCACTTTCGTACATTTCCTTAACTATATCGCAACCACCTATGAACTCATTCTTAACATATAATTGAGGAATTGTTGGCCAATCACTAAATACTTTAATACCCTCTCTTAGATTTTGATCTTCTAAAACGTTTACACCTTTGAAATTAACTTCAAGCATTTTTAAAATGTTAGTCACAGCCATAGAAAAACCACACTGAGGAGCATCAGGTGTCCCTTTCATAAACAAACATACTTCGTTGCTTTTAATTTCATTATTGATTAATTCATTAGTTTGATTGTCCATTTAGTTCTCCTTTGTTTTAATAGCTAATGCATGCAACTCATTTCCCATTTTGCCTTTAAGTGAATTATATACCATTTTGTGCTGCTGAATTTTACTTTTTCCTGTAAATTGCGACGAAATTACTGTCGCAGAATAATGATTACCATCGCCTGCAAGATCTTGAATTTCTATTTTTGCATCAGGGAGAGCTTCTTTTATTAAGCTTTCTATTTCTTTTAAATCCATTGCCATTAGTTAACCATATATTCATTTAGCCATTTTTTATAGCCATCTTTAATATCTCCAATTGATATTTTCAGGTCATTTCCATAAGTAATCTTATCACTTTCAACTATACCTAATTTATCAAAATGTATTGAATCTTTTTTAAGTATTTTTTCAACATTTTCTAAATTTTCAGGCTTTATTTCTATTATATATCTTCCTTGGTCCTCTCCGAAAAAATATTCAAATTTATTTACTAAACCTTCAATTGGAAATATTTTTACTCCTTTATTTCCTTTCATGCTCATTTTTGAAATAGCAGTTAAAATTCCTCCCAAGGAAACGTCATGACAAGTTTCAATTAAATTTTTATTTTTTAAATTTAAAATACTCATCCCATTTTGTTTTTCATTGAATAAATTAATTTCTGGAGGAGGTCCATTATGATTAGACAAAATATTTTTTGCAAATATTGATTGATCTAAATGACCTTCTGTTTTACCAATTATTAATAGATAATTTCCTTCATTTTTTAATTCCATTGTAACCATCTGTTTATAATCTGATAATAGTCCAATACCTCCAATAGATGGAGTAGGCTTAATTCCCTTATCTTTTGTTTCATTATAGAAAGAGACATTTCCTGAAACTACGGGGTAATTTAAATATTTTGAAGCTTCTGTAATTCCCTCAACACATTCAACAAACTCTCCCATATTTTTTTCTTTTTCTGGATTCCCAAAATTAAGGCAATTTGTAATTGCTATTGGTTTAGCTCCAACAGAAATCATATTCCTCCAACTTTCACAAACAACTTGTTTTCCTCCTGTTAATGGATGAGCATGACAATAAGTAGCTGATGAGTCTACTGCTGCAGCTACCGCTTTATCAGTTCCATGTACTCTTACTACACCTGCATTACCGCCTGGTTTTTGTATAGTATCACCCATAACCGTGTGATCATATTGGTTCCATATCCATTCTTTATCTGCAATATTTGGATCAGTTAAGATTTTATTTAAACAATCACTTAATTTCAAAGACTTAAAATCATCTTTTGAAAAATTGTTTTCTTTAGGTAATTTAGCTTTTGTCCATTTACGATCGTACATTGGAGCATTTTCAGCTAAAAAATCTATCGGAATTTCAGCAACTTTTTCATTTTCAAAAAATAATTCTATATTTTTACTACTGGTTGTTTTTCCAATAACTGCAAAATCTAAGTTCCACTTATCAAATATTTTTTTTGCTTCATTTTCTTTTCCTGCCTCTAACACAATCAACATTCTCTCTTGGCTTTCTGAAAGCATTATTTCATAAGGTGTCATATTTTCTTCTCTACAAGGTACTTTTGTTAAATCAATTTCAATACCCAAATTACCTTTTGATGCCATTTCAATACTTGATGAAGTTAGTCCAGCCGCACCCATGTCCTGAATTGATATTATTGATTTACCTGCCATTAATTCTAAACAAGCCTCTAAAAGTAGTTTTTCTGTAAATGGATCCCCAACTTGAACTGTTGGTTTCTTTTCCTCTATTTTATCATCGAAAATAGCTGATGCCATACTTGCACCATGTATCCCATCCCTTCCTGTTTTTGACCCTACATATATAACAGGCTTATCAACTCCAGCAGCTTTAGAGTAAAATATTTTATTCTTATTTACCAAACCCAATGTCATTGCATTGACTAGAATGTTTCCATTATAAGACTCGTCAAAGCATGTTTGGCCAGCAATGGTTGGAACGCCAATACAGTTCCCATATCCACCAATACCTTTAACAACTCCTCTTAATAGATTTCTAGTTTTTTCGTGATCAATTGAGCCAAAGTGAATTGAATTTAAATTAGCAATAGGTCTTGCACCCATAGTAAATACATCACGCATAATTCCACCAACACCTGTTGCAGCACCTTGATAGGGCTCAATAAATGAAGGATGGTTATGGCTTTCTATCTTAAATACAATTGCATCACCATCTTCAATGTCGACAACACCGGCATTTTCTCCTGGACCTTGGATAACTTGATCACCTTTAGTATGTAATTTTTTTAGATGTCTTCTAGATGATTTATAAGAACAGTGTTCATTCCACATTGCTGAAAAAATACCTAATTCTGTTATATTTGGAGTTCTCTTTAATAGATCACAAATTTTTTTATATTCATCTTTTTTCAGTCCATGATCGATTGCTAGTTGTTCATTAACTTCATTCATTACACGTTACCTATTAAATTTTCAAAAAATAGTGATCCATCTTCACCTGAGAGAAAAGGATCAATCATTCTCTCTGGGTGAGGCATCATTCCTAAAATATTTTTATCTTTATTGAATATGCCAGCTATATTTTTAATAGCCCCATTAGGATTATTATATTCGTCATCATTTCCTTTGTCATCACAATAGGTAACTGCTATTTGCTCATTATCTTCTATTGAATTTAATTCATCTTTTGAACAAAAATAATTTCCTTCGTTATGAGCAATATGAAGTTCTAAAATTTCTTTTTTAATATTTTTAAAATATTTATTTTCTTTATTTTTAATTTTTACAAAAACATTTTTACATATAAAGTTTAAATATTTATTCTGCTGAAGTATTCCAGGTAGTAAACCAGTCTCGGTTAGTATTTGAAATCCATTACAAATTCCTAGGACTAATCCACCCGATTTAGCAAAATCAACTACAGATTTAATAATTCTCGATTTTCCAGCAATACTTCCACATCTTAAATAGTCACCGTAAGAAAAACCTCCAGGTAAAACAATTAAATCACTTTTTGGAATTTCTGCATCATTGTGCCAAACCATTTGATTTTCAAATCCAAATTTTTTTAGAGCAACATCCATATCTCTATCGCAATTTGAACCAGGAAATATAATTACAGATGATTTCATTAAGTAGTTACAAGATTTTATAATCCTCAATAACTAGGTTTGCTAAAAGCTTCTTACACATTTCTTCTACTTGAGATTTAGCTTTATTTTCATCACTCTCATTTACTTCGATGTCAAAAAACTTACCTTGTCTAACCTCTGATACATTGTCAAATGTCATACCATTTAGAGTTTGTTGTATCGCCTTACCTTGAGGATCAAGTACTCCATTTTTTAAAGTGACTATTACTTTTACGTTCATTTTTTCTTAATTTTTACCGCTTTAGGTTTAGGATAAGTTAGTGGTCTTATATTTGATTGTTCGTGTAATATATTAAGCCTAATTGCCACTTCTTGATAAGCTTCTACCAAGTTACCAAGGTTGTTTCTAAATCTATCTTTATCAAGTTTTTTATCTGTTCTCATATCCCAAAGTCTGCAAGTATCAGGACTAATTTCATCAGCTAACATAATTTCTCTTTTGCCATCAGCTTCAAATCTTCCAAATTCAACTTTAAAATCAACTAATTTAATTCCAACGCCTCTGAACATGCCTTGAAGAAAATCATTTATTCTTCTTACCTCTTCATAAATAAAATCTAATTCAAAAACATCCATCCATTTAAATGCTAAAATATGTTCTCTGCTTACAAGAGGATCTCCTAGATCATCATTTTTTAAGCAATATTCAACTAGTGGATAATCAAGCACTGTTCCATCCTCTATTCCCAATCTTTTTGTTAAAGAACCTGTTGCAATATTTCTGACAACAAATTCAATTGGAACAATTTCCACTAACTTAACAAGTTGTTCCCTCATATTAAGTCTTTTTACTAAATGATTTTTTATTCCAACATTGCTTAATTGAGTAAGAATATGTTCTGAAATTCTATTATTTAAAATTCCTTTACCTTCAATGATATCTTTCTTTTGATTATTAAAAGCTGTTGCATCATCTTTAAAGTGTTGAATTACTAAATTTTTATCATTGGTAGCATAAATTATCTTTGCTTTACCTTCGTATAGTTTTTTTCCTTTTTTCATTATTAAATAAACTCCCTACAAATTAACTTGATAAATGGTACCTTTTTTTTACATGTTTTTTTTTTAAAAGCTTTTGTAAAACCTGGCTGACTAGGTAAAATATTTTCAATAACAGCAGATTTACAAAAATCAGATCTAAAGTTATATTCATCTAAATTAGATCTATCATCAAAAGAAGCCTTTTCCTTTGGACTGGCCATTAACATTGTCAACTTGTTACAGTTTGCACGAACAATAGTATTAATGTTATCTTCATTACCAGTTTTAACCCATTGATGAAGTTCGTTAATATATTCTCGTTCTAAACTAGTTAATTTTATATTAGCACACGATGTTATTGTGAATATCATTAAGATAGAAAAAAAAATCAATTTTTTCATTTTTTGAAAACTCTGTTAAATATTAAGTTAATATTTTTAAAGTGAGAGGAGTAATCAAATATTTTTTTCATTTTTTTACTTGATACCCTAGATGTAATGTTTTTGTCACTCATAACAACATCAAAAAGATTAAGATTATCTGCTATGCATTTTTTTGCATGTGATTGCACTAATCTATAAGATTTTTCTCTAGTTAAACCTGATTTAGTTAACTCTAGCATCAATTCTTGTGAGAAAATGGTTCCTTTGGTAATATTAATGTTATCAAGCATTTTCTTTGGATAAACTATCATTTTATCCAAAATGTTGGCTAATCTTACCAAAGCAAAATCTAATGTTATGTTTGCATCTGGTCCTATGTTTCTCTCTACGCTTGAATGTGAAATATCTCTTTCATGCCAAAGGGCAATATTTTCTAAAGCTGGAATAGTATAGCTTCTAACCATTCTAGCAAGGCCAGTTAAATTTTCACTTAATATTGGGTTCTTCTTGTGAGGCATTGCGCTTGAACCTTTTTGCTTTTTTGAAAAAAATTCCTGCAATTCATAAACCTCAGTTCTTTGTAAGTGTCTAATTTCGGTTGAAACTCTTTCTATTGATCCAGCAATAATACCTAAAATTGAAAAATAATATGCATGTCTATCTCTTGGAATAACTTGCGTAGATACTGGTTCAGCTTTTAGTCCTAGTTTTTTAGCAACATGTTTTTCTACATTGGGATTAATGTTAGCAAAAGTACCAACTGCACCAGAGATTGCGCATGTTGAGATTTCATCTATGGCACTAATTAATCTTTTTCTATTTCTTTTAAATTCTTCATAATATGAAGCTAATTTAAGTCCAAATGTTATGGGTTCAGCATGAATACCATGACTTCTACCTATACATGGTGTGAATTTATATTTTTTAGCTTTAGATTTTAAAACTTTTAATATTTGATCAATATCCTTTACTAAAATATTACCAGATTGAACTAATTGAATATTAAAACTTGTATCTACTACATCTGATGACGTCATTCCTTGGTGTAAATATCTTGCTTTAATTCCAACTTTTTCAGTAACCGAGGTTAAGAAAGCTATAACGTCATGTTTTACTTTAGCTTCAATATTGTGAATTCTTTTAACATTTATTTTAGCTTTTTTTCTAACAGCACTTGCTACACCTTTTGGAATAGTCCCTAGTTCTTCCATTCCTTCAGCTGCAGCAATCTCGACATCTAACCAGATTTGATATTTATTATGTTCTGACCAGATATCCGTAAGTTCTTTTCTAGAGTATCGTGTTATCATTAATTATATGGAGGCCTCTTATAACCTTTAACAGATTCTGTAAAAATTTCATAAGAGTCTTCTGTAATTCCTATAGTATGCTCAAATTGTGCAGATAAAGACTTGTCCTTTGTCACTGCTGTCCATCCATCATTAAGAACTTTAACATCTAATTTACCCACATTTATCATAGGCTCTATTGTAAATGTCATACCAGGTATTAGCTCACGACCTGTGTTTTTCTTACCATAATGAAGAATATTAGGTTGCTCATGAAAAGTATTGCTAATACCATGACCACAAAAATCTCTAACAACTGAAAAACCTCTTTCTTCAACAAAGGATTGAATTTCATATCCAATGTCTCCTAATTTTACTCCTGGTTTTAAAATTGCTATTCCTTTCATCATAGACTCGTAAGTTGTCTCAATTAAGTTTTTAGCTTTTATTGGAATATCTCCAATAGTAAACATTCTACTGGTGTCACCATAGTACTCATTAACTATAGCTGTTACATCAATATTAACTGCATCTCCCTCATTTAAAACTCTATCAGAGGGAATACCATGACAGACAACGTGGTTTAAAGATGTACACAAAGATTTTTTAAAACCTCTGTAGTATAGTGGAGCAGAATGACCGCCATTATCTCTAATAAATTCATAACCAAGTTGATCAATTCTATCTGTAGAAATACCTTCCTTAACCTCATCAGTTAGCATATCTAATGTTTTAGATGCAAGCTTCCCGGCAATTCTCATTTTTTCAAATTTTTCTGAATAATTACTCATCTATAATTTTTATTTTTTTTTCAATTTTAATTTCTTTAGAATTTAAACTGCATCTGTAAGCAAGAAAGCTTACACCAGATTTTTTAGCATCTAAATATTCTTTATAATAAGTAGAGTCTATATCTTTTGCTATTCTAAAATTATTTATACCCTGAATTTGAGTTAAAAATAAGACATAAGGCTTATATCCTTTTTTAATTGATTCCTTTAACTTTTGGAGGTGTTTTGTACCCCTGGACGTAACGGCATCTGGAAATTCTGCAATATCATCTTCTCTCATTAACGTAGTATTTTTTACTTCTAGTATTTTTTTATCACATAAAAAGTCAAATCTGGTATCATCCGAATACTTAAATTCTGCTCGAATATTTTTTATAGAACTAAATTCATTTATTAATTTATTTTCTAAAGCATGTTCAACAATTCTATTTGCCCTATGAGTATTTACTCCTATTATTCTTTTTTTTACTTTTATCATCTCAAGGGTAAATTTTAATTTTCGCTTTGGATCGTTATGTTCGCTTATCCAAGCTTCATTTCCTTGATCCAATAAACCCATCATAGAGCCTGTATTTGGACAATGTGCTACAACAGTTTTATTATTTACTTCTATATCTGTGAAAAATCTCTTATATCTCCGTTGTAATTTGCCTTTTAATAAAGTGTTGGTAAATTTCATATAATTTTATTTATATTTAGAAATGACTAATAAAAAAGAAATATCTGCAGCAATTATTATCATAGGTAATGAAGTATTGTCCGGTAGAACAAAAGATTTGAATACAAGCACACTAGCTACTTGGCTTAATTCTCTGGGAATTTCTGTTGGAGAGGTAAGAGTAATTCCTGATGTGGAGAAAACCATAATCGATACAGTTCACGAGTTAAGAGTAAAATACAACTATGTGTTTACTACAGGTGGTATTGGACCAACACATGATGACATAACTGCAGAGTCAATATCAAAAGCTTTCAATATTGAATATGGATTTCATAAAGAGGCTTTTGCTATTTTAGAAAAATACTATGAGCCAGGTAACTTTAATGATGGAAGACAAAAAATGGCAAAGATGCCAGTTACAGCTAATTTAATTTTAAATCCAACAAGTGGCGCCCCAGGATTTTATGTAGAAAATGTTTTTTCTCTTCCAGGTGTTCCATCAATATTAAAAGCTATGATTGGTGGACTTGGTAATGTATTGGTGGGTGGAGACCCCATTCTTAGCAAAACAATAAATTTGATGACTTATGAAAGTGAGATAGCAAGTTCATTAACTAACGTCCAAGATAATAATAAAGATGTTGAAATTGGTAGTTATCCTTTTTTTAGACAAGGTAAATTAGGTGTATCAATTGTATTAAGATCAAAAGATCAAGATAAAATAAATATATGTAACTCACTAATCCTTGAATTTGTAAAAGCAAAAAATATTAAAATAGTTGAACTAGAGTAATGTTATATTTTGCTTACGGAAGTAATCTTAATCTTTTTCAAATGAAGCGGAGATGTAAGGACTCTGTTTTCTTAAAAAAATACGAACTTAAAGGCTACAGATTAAACTTTAGAAGCAAATATAGAGCAGCTGACATTGAAAAAAACAAAAATTCTTTAGTTCCTGGCGCTTTATTTGAAATATCAAAAAGTGATGAAAAAAAACTAGATGTTTATGAAGATTATCCAATTCTTTATAAAAAACTTTATTTTACTTATTACAATAAAACAGTGATGACTTATATCATGGTTAATAAAACAGAATTTAGATATCCAACTGAAAGATATTTAAATGTTGTCAAGCGAGGTTACAAAGATTGTAAGTTAGATACTAAATATTTAAAAGTTGCTCTTCAACTAGTTAAGTAAATGCTCTCTAAAAAACAAATTTTTTCTAAAGGAATATTGGCTGTTGCACCACATATGTTTTCAGTAATTCCTTTTGGAATTGTATGTGGGGCAATTGGTATTGAACTTGGTTTTAGTCCTATCTTAGTTTATGCAATGTCTATCATAATATTTGGTGGAGCTTCTCAAATTGTTTTTTTACAACTTCTTTCTGGAGGAGCATCTGCATTAATTGCAGTAACATCAGTTGGGGTAATTAATTCAAGACACTTATTATATGGGGCTGTTTTATCAGAATACTTGGAAAAATTATCATTTATTAAGAAGCTACTAATATCTTATTTAGTTGTAGACCAAGGTTTTGCTGAATCTAATAAGTTCTTTCAAAAAAACAAAAATGAAACTCACCTCCATTATCATTTACTAGGAAGCGGTGGAACTTTATGGGTTTGTTGGCAGATATCTACATTAGCTGGAATAATTCTTGGCTCATTTGTACCTGAGGAATTAGGATTAAAATTTGCGGTTCCTTTAACCTTTATCGCAATTGTTGTTCAAGATATTAAAAAATTAGATCATGTAATAGTTATGATTACCTGCGGATTAAGTTCTTTATTATTTTTTGATGCACCTTTTAAATCTTATATAATTATTTCACCTATAATTGCATTGTTTGTTGCTGCATTAGTTTTGAGGTTAAAAAAATGACCTGGTTTACAATTATAATTGCAGGCATAATTACTTACCTTATGAGAATGACTATGGTTGCTTTAGTAGATAGGGATTTATTAGGAGAAAGAGTAAAAGCAGTTTTAGCATATGTTCCATCAGCAGTGTTTCCAGCAATAATATTTCCTGGAATATTTATTAATGATTATGGAACTTTTATAGAAATGAACGATCCTAAAATCTTTGGTGCAATAGTTGCCATATTAGTTGGTTATTTTTCAAGAAATGTAATAGCCACAATAATATCTGGATTATTTTCGTATTGAATTATTATATTTTTATTATAAAATTCAATCATGAGCATCACCAGATCAGATAGTAATTTCTACAAAAAGAACGGCTACTTATTAAAAGATGAACTTATTTCAAAGAAAGATATCAATAAATTAAATACTCTTATTAATAAAATCGTAACCAAAGAAAAGAACAGTAGAAGAAAAGTTAAAGATCAAGGAGGAACTCAAAGTTACGATAATTACCATTTTGTATTCAATAGCAACTCGTCAAACAATAAAGAGATATTAAGATTAAATAACCCTCAAAATAACAATAAATTATTTTATGATTTATCACGAAATAAAAAGATTATTGATATAGTTAAAAAGCTTATTGGTGGAACAGTAAGATTTCATCTTGGAAAATTAAATTTTAAATTACCTAATAAGAAAAAAGGTAGTCTAGTTGAATGGCATCAAGATTTTGCTTTTTATCCTCACACAAACGACGATTTAATTACAGTAGGTATTTATCTAGAAGATTGTTACGAAATAAATGGTCCATTAAAAGTAATTAAAGGTTCTCACAAAAAAGAGCTATTTAGTCATCATAGTAATGAAAATTTCTTTGTGGGCAAAATTAATACTAAAAAAAACAAGATTAACTTAAAAAAATCAGTTTCTTTAACTGGAAAAGCAGGTTCTGTTGCTTTCTTTCATTGTCGAACAATTCATGGCTCTGGATTAAATCATACTAATGGATCAAGACCTTTAATATTATTTGGTTATAGGGCATGTGATGCATGGCCTATTATTAATGATGGTAATCCTCATCCAGAAACAAACTTTGAAAATTATGATGCAAATATTATTTATGGAAAAAAATCAATAGTACCTAGATGTACTGATGTGCCTGTAATTATTCCTTTACCCAAAAAAAAACACTACGTTTCTATTTATCAACTTCAAAAAAGTAATTAAAATATAAGTCCAAAAAGACTGAGTATAAGTAGAGCTTCCATTCCAACAAACATAATTAGCTTTTTATTATGTCTCCTGGTCCAAAACACATTCTTTGGGCTTCTTTTATTTTATGAGGCAATAGATCTAGTTTCCAACTGTTATCCAATATATCAAAATACTCATCTGGATTGTATTTTTCACTATTAGCTAGTTGGATGCTAAACTCTTTTTCATGATTATACATTTTCATTAAATTATCTATAAATTCATCCAGATTATAAAAACCTTTAGTTTGCATCATTACAATGGTCATTCCATACATTGGATGAACTGTTATTACTCTTGCAGTTCTTAAGTCTTTCCACTGGTTAATTTTAATTGGTAAATCTGTGTTCTGTAAATCCTCAATATTTTTTGCATCTTTTGTTGTCGAAAAGGAAAAGAGCATACCAACCTCAAAACAGTCAGACTTTCTAATAAAAAATCTTAATTTATCACCATGAATTACTTCCCCAGGAACTGCTGCAACAACGTAATCTCCAAAATCATTTATATACCACTCGTCATCCGCAGCTTTAGCATGTGGATGAACGAGTAAGAGGATTCCTAAAGCAACTAAATGAAGAAAAAAGAATAATGATAATC
>CACLEJ010000014.1 GCA_902605865.1 uncultured Pelagibacteraceae bacterium | reverse complement strand
AGATTTAAAAATTGTAATTGAAGAGGCAAAAAGAAATGGTTCACCTGTTCCTGTTACTGAAATTGTTGATGAATATTATGCTGATGTTCAAAAAATGGGTGGCAATCGTTGGGATAGCTCTAGTCTGATTGCTAGACTTAAAAAAAAGAAATAAACCAATGTCAAATACTGTCCCATACTATGAGGACTTTTCCGAAATAAAGAAAAAAATTTGGTTAATGCTTGATGATGCAGTGACTAATAGATCATCACCTTTTAGAATTCCAGTTTTCATATGTGGAGATCAGTCAGATTTTGATGGAAGAATTGTTGTTCTTAGAAAATCTGACCAATCAAATAATCTTCTTCAGTTTCACAGCGATATACGATCTGACAAAATTCCAAAATTAAAAAAAAATAGTAACGCAGCACTTATATTCTATGATAAAGAAGAAAAAATTCAACTAAGAGTAAAGGTTAATTGCAAAGTCAATCATGAAAATGAAATAACTGAGCAATCATGGTCAAAAACTGCTCACATAAGTCGAAAATGTTATTTAGTAAACAATGGACCAGGAACAGAAACGGATGAACCAAGCTCAGGTTTAAGTGAAGATATTGAAAAATCAGGCTTTACGATGGAGCAAAGTGAAGAAGGTTATAAAAACTTTACAGTAATACAATGTAATATTGAAAGTATTGAATGGCTTTATCTCGCAGCAAAAGGTCATAGAAGAGCAAGATTTGATATTACAAATAATAATCAAAACTGGCTAATTCCGTAAAAATGTTAAGTGGATTTATTATTGCTGTAGCACTTGTTTTAGGTGGCTTAGCTATAATGAGATTTGGTATTTTCCAAATCAGAAAATTCAAAAAAGGTGAAACTAGAGTTACTAAGAAAGTTAGTGAACAACTAGCTTTTATAATATTTTTTACAATTATATTAGGATTAATTATCTATTCTATTAATGATCTTTTACGCTAAATAAAAAATTTATTTTTTCCACTTTTTAAACCAATCTTCTTTAGCATACTCGGTAAGATTATATGTACACCATTCATTTTTTCTTCCTTTTAATAATTTTTTGTGAGTATACTTTGCTGGAATTTTAAAATTTCCTGGGGGATTTCCTCTTTTCTTTTGTCCCAATGCACAAGCAATTTGTAAAGGATCAAATGGTTCATCTGAAGTCGGGGTTAAATAAACTGAGTCCTTAAGATCGGGGCACGTAGGATCTTTATGATTATAAACTGCTTTACCAAATCTTGGTTGCAAATCAGGTCCGAGAATACCTGATCCTAAATGAGCACCATTTCTTACACCTTTAGTGCATGGCATTGCAAATCCCAAACCGTGTAACAGTTCGTGAATACTGATTTTTGTAATTTGACCAGATGCCCTTTTAATAAATAAATATCCATGATGAGGTCCCATTTGACCTCCATCACCACTTGAAGCATCAGTGAATGAAAAATACATTTTTTTTGGGTTATTAAAACCGACTTTTTGAAGGTAATAATCTGGATAATTTACATTCCAGCCACCCTTTTTTGCTTTACGATCCATTCTTGCAAAAGAAATATCTAATTTACCATCTTCCCTATAATCAAACTTTAATCTTTGTTTGTCACCAGTCATCTTAAAAAATAGATCGTCTATTTTTTTAACTTCTTTTTCTATCCAGCCATTTATATCTCTTTCTTTGTCTTTAGTTTTTTTTGCTAGGAGGTAGATAAAATGAATTTGATAATCATCTGTTATATCAGGTTGATCCTCAAAATATCTTCCAGACTTTTCATCTGACGCAAAAGAAAGTGATGAATACAAGAAAACTGTTAAGATAAGAAATATATTTTTCATATTATTAAAATACTGACTTTGAATATTTTTTCCAGTTTTCCTGGTATCTAATTGCATTTTTCTTAACAGCTTCAATTTCATCATCTGTTAACTGTCTTATTATTTTTCCTGGAGAACCAATTACTAATGAATTGTCTGGGATTTCTTTACTTTCTGTTATCAAGGACTTTGCTCCGATAATACAATTTTTTCCAATTTTAGCTTTATTAAGAACCACTGCTCCTATTCCAATTAAAGAGTTGTCATCAATAGTACAGCCATGAAGCATAACCAAATGACCAATAGTTACATTCTTTCCTATTTTTAAAGGGTAACCTGGATCTGTGTGTAAAACACTTCCATCTTGAACGTTTGACCCTTCTCCTAAATGAATATTTTCAATATCACCTCTTAATGTTGCATTAAACCAGACACTAGAGTTTTTTTCTAATGTTACATCACCAATTATGACAGCATTAGGTGCAACCCAATTTTCGCCAAGGTTTTTTGGTTTTTTATCTTTTAAATCGTAAAACATAAATTATATTCTTTTAACATGGCATTAACTAAAACACCAATATGTGACTTAGGTAAAAAAGCTGACAACTTTGAACTTAAATCTATAGATAACAAAATAATTTCACTAAACGATGCAAAAGGTGAAAATGGAACACTAATAATGTTTATCTGTAATCACTGTCCATATGTATTAGCTGTCATAAATAATGTTGTCGAAGATTGTAAAGAATTAGAAAATGATGGAATTAAGTCTATAGCAATAATGTCAAATGACCCAAAAAAATATGAAGAAGACTCATTTGATAATATGATTAAATTTTCAAAAAATCATAATTTTAATTTTCCATATGTAATAGATGAAACTCAAAAAGTAGCAAAAACTTATGGTGCGGTCTGCACTCCAGACTTTTTTGGATACAATAAAGATCTTAAACTTCAATACAGAGGAAGAATAAGAGAGTTAAAAAATTTGAAACCAATAGAAAGTGGAGATAGTGAACTTAAAAATGCAATGAAAATGATTGCAAAATCAAACAATGGTCCAAAAGAACAATTTCCTAGTATGGGCTGTAGTATTAAATGGTTTTAATAAATAATGTATTTAGTAATAACTAGAACTTTTCCTCCAGAATTAGGAGGTATGCAAAATCTCATGTGGGGACTAGCAAGGTCTCTTTCAAAACTTAACCTTATAAAAGTTTTTGCAGACTATCATGAAAATCATGAAGAGTTTGATAAATCAGTTTCATTTTCAATAGAAAGAGTAAGTGGAATAAAGCTTATTAGAAAATATAGAAAATCATATATGATTAATGATTATCTTGAGCAAAATAATAAGGTACAATGTATAATTGCTGACCATTGGAAAAGTTTGGAGCTTATAAAAACAAATAAAAAAAAAATCTGCTTAATTCATTCAAAAGAGATTAATCACCCAAAAGGTTCAAGTTTAAATAAAAAGGTATTATCAGTTCTAAATAATGTTGATCATATTGTAGCGAATTCAAATTATACGAAAAAATTAGCAATAGACTTGGGTGTTGAGGAAAAAAAAATTGTTATAATTAACCCTGGAATTGACCAAGTCAGTGAGGTTCCTGAAAAATATTTGAATGAGGCGGAAGAAATGCTTAAAGGAAAAAAAAATAGAATAATTACAGTTTCTAGATTTGATAAAAGAAAAAATCATGAAAAAGTGATTATGGCTATCAGAAACCTCAAAGAAATTTATCCAGATATTGCTTATACATGTATCGGATACGGTGAGGAGGAGGAAAAATTAAAAAAATTAGTAATTGAACTTAAATTAGAAGAACAAGTAACTTTCTTAAAAGATATTCCTTCAGATTTAAAAAATGCTCTTATCGCAAAATCAGATATTTTTGTAATGCCCTCAATAATTTATAAAAAATCTGTTGAAGGTTTTGGTATTGCTTATGTAGAAGCTGCACAATATGGCGTTCCATCAATTGGTGGGAAAGATGGAGGAGCCTCAGATGCAATAATCCACGAAAAAACTGGTTTGATATGTGATGGAAATAAACTTGAGGATATCTATTCAAGCATAAAGAACCTTTTTAAAGATAATAAGTATTTAGAATACGGAAAAGAAGCAAAAATTAATGCTGAAAACTTCCTTTGGGATAGAATAATTGAAAATTATAAAAGAATCTTATAGAATTTAGATATGATAGCGAAATTTAATAATATTTTTTACTTAATCATTTTTGTTGCGCATTTTATAGCGATAGCCGCATATTGTTTTCAAACAATTGTAGGAACCAAAAAATTTATGGACAAGTTTGGTATAGATCACAGTGCAGCTGTAATGGTTAGATTTGTTGGAGCGCTAATGCTTGGTTGGGTAATAATGGCTATTTATATAATGTTTGTTAGACCAAATGGAGTTGAAGGTACTTGGGCATTTTTTAACTTAATATTTATTATACATGCATGCGTTTTAGGAACAAATTTCTACTCGCTTAAGATTGATAAAACTGGTCTAAATGAAAAAGTTACAAATGAAGGAATTATAGCGCCTACAGTCTTTTTAATTATGATGGCTATACTTTGTTACGGTTTATCAGATAAAATTTATATTACTTAAGATTTACTTTTTTTAAACATAGTTTTGTACATGTGCCAAACTACAATTAATATAGTGGTTAACAAAATACATGCAGTAAGAGCTCTATCCCACAAGAATTCCCACGACCCATTGCTTAATAATAAAGACCTTCTTAAATTCTCTTCCATTAAACCACCAAGAACAAATGCAAGTATTAATGGTGGCATTGGAAAATCATAAAGCCGCATAAAAGTTGCAACAACTGCAATTCCTATCATTAAATAAATATCAAAGTTATTAAATGACATTACATAAATTCCAGTAATAGAAAAAAATAGGATTAACGGTATTAGATAATTTTTTGGGACTGCTAGAATTCTAGCTATATAAGGAATAAGAGGTAAATTTAAAATTAATAAAATTACCATCCCTATATACATTGACATAATGATAGACCAAAATATTTCTGGATTAGTCATATATAGTCTTGGACCAGGCTGAACACCAAATCCTAATAAAGCCCCCAACATAACTGCAGTGGTTCCACTTCCAGGTATACCTAAAGTAAGCATAGGTACAAATGACCCTGAACAAGCAGCATTATTTGCTGTTTCTGGAGCTGATAAACCATTAACACTTCCCTTGCCAAATTTTTCTTTTTCTTCATCGTTAACAATATTTCTTTCCATTCCGTAAGCTAGAAAAGAAGCGATAGTAGCCCCCGCTCCTGGTAAAACCCCAATTAAAAAACCAATTACTGATGACCTAGGTATTGTCTTGTACATTTTGGTTCTTTCTTCTTTATAAATTTTAATTGAACCAAGCTCTGTTAATGAAACTTGCTTAGCAGCGCTTGTGGGATCATTTCTCTTTAAAATTATGGTTAAAGCCTCACTCATCGCAAAAGTTGCCATAACAACAAGAACAAAGCTAATTCCATCCGTTAAATTCATATTGTTAAATGTAAATCTTGTAATATCTGACAAGCTATCTTGACCAACAGATGCTAGCATTAATCCTAGCACTACCATCATCATAGCTTTTAAAAACTGACCTTTTGAGGAAAATGCTGCAATAGCAGTTAGACCTAAAATCATTAACGCAAAATAATCAGGAGATCTAAAAGATAAGCTTACTTTTGATAAACTTGGAGCCATAAATAACAAATAAATGGCAGATAATGTTCCACCAGCAAAAGAACTCCAAGCAGCAATTGCTAAAGCTTTTCCCGCTTTACCTTGTTGGGCCATAGGATAACCATCAAATGATGTTGCGACAGTTCCTGGGACACCAGGTGCATTTAATAATATTGAGGAAGTTGAGCCTCCAAATACTGCTCCATAGTAAACTCCTGCCATTAAAATTAAACCAGTAGCAGGATCAAAACCATAAGTAATTGGTATCATTAAAGCTATCGCTGTCATTGGACCTAGTCCTGGCAACATTCCAATTATTGTTCCAAAAAAACAACCAAGCATTACCATTAATATATTTTGTAAAGTTAGCGCTGTTGTTAAACCAATTAGAATTCCTTCAATCATCCCATTACTCCAATTGACTGTAGAAATGGATCTCTTAAATAAATATCAAGAACACCATGAAGTAAATACATAAAGGCTGCTACAAAAGGAAAAGATAATAAAAACATTAAGACCCATCTCCTCTCTCCTAAAAAATAATATGATGAGAACAAAAATAATGATGTAGTTAAAAAATAACCAACTTTTAGGATTGTAGTACCATAAATTATTGCAATAATAATAAGTATTAGTGTTTTTTTATATTCTAAAGTTTTATGGTTAACTTTTATTGTATTAGGATCAGGTAAAATTAGTTTTAACCCTGAAAAAAAAAGGCCTGCATAACCTAAATAAATTGGGAATGTTCTTGCATTAAAAGGTGCATTTTCATCAAATGCAAAAACTTGAATTTGATAAGCTGTATATAAATAAAATGCTGAAAATATAAAAAAGAGCAGTGATATAACTTTTGTAGTATTTATATTCACTGCTCTAATATTTAATAATCGTTAAGATTATATAACTCCTAATTTTTTCATAAGAGCTGTCATTTCTTCAGTTTGTTTTTCTAAGAAAGATACAAACTTACCTTCTGGATTGTAAATATTAACCCATGCATTTCTTGCTCTGACAGTTTCCCACTCAGAAGTCTTTTGTACATCGCCTAACATTTTAGCGATTTTTGATTTATCTGCACTACTCATTCCTGGAGGTCCAAAGAAACCTCTCCAGTTAACAAATTGTACATCATAACCTTGTTCTTTTAGAGTTGGTGCATCTGGAGCATCAGAAACTCTTGAAGGAGCTGTAATACCAATAATTCTTACTTGGTCTCTTGCACCCATAAGCTCACCTAAACCAGTAGAGATAATTTGTGTTTCCCCAGATAAAAGTCCAGCTAAAGCTTTTCCACCAGCATCATAAGGAATATAAGCAACATCATTAGGATTGGCACCAGCAGCTTGGAAAGCTAAAGCACCAATTAAATGGTCCATACTTCCTCTTACTGATCCACCAGCCATTTTAATAGAGCTTGCATCTTTTTTGTAAGCATCAACTACATCTTTGAAATTTTTATAAGGTGAATCTTTAGCAACTGCTATTGCACCGTAATCACCAATGACGCCCGCTATCGGCACAACATCTTTATATGACAATGTTCCACTTCCACTTACATAACCTTTGTGTCTTGTAATTGATCTTAAAACTAATGGTGTTGATTGAACTAAGACTGTATTAGCAGGCTTATTATTAATCATATAAGCTAGTGCTTTTCCACCACCACCACCTGACATATTTTCAAATGATGCACTTTTTAACATACCAGCTTTTGTTAAAGCTTCTCCAGTACCTCTAGCAGTTCCGTCCCAACCACCACCTGCACCACCACCAATTACAAAATGCAATTTATCAATTGCTATTGAACTAGTTGTTGTTGCCGAAAGTATTAGAATTGCTGAGAATAAAACTGAAATTATTGATTTAATTAGTTTCATTATTTTTTCTCCTATTATAATTATAATTAGTTATTAAACATAAATTAAAATTCAGTGTCAATGAGGATTTATTGCTTACATGTTAAACATGATTCCATTTAAACGATTATTAACTGAGCTCAAGATTAGTTATAAAGCTTTAATCATAGGAGTTATTGGAGGATATATTGGAACCCTAATTGGCCTTCCTTTACCTTGGTTGCTAGGTGCTTTAGGTCTAAATCTTTGTATGGCTTTTACAAATTTTAAAATTGAATTCTCAACAAAATTACTTAACCCAGTTTTTCTGATGGTTGGGATTATTTTAGGTGGGACTTTGAATGTATCTTTATTGTATAAAATTCATTTATGGATATTCTCATCTATGGCAATGGTTGTTTGCACTATAGTGAGTACTATTTTGGCAGGATATTATTTTGTTAAAGTTTGTAAATTTGATAAGTTTATTGCAACACTTGCTGCTCTACCAGGTGCATTTGTACCCATAGCTGCAGCACTTTTAGAGTATGGAAAAAAAGAAAATCATAAACAAGTTTTAATTCCACAGGCTACAAGAGTTATATTTATTGTGAGTTTTGTGCCTATATTATTTATTAGCAATTTAGGATTTTCTGAAATCGCAGGATATAATTATGAAAATATTTACGATTTCAGATATTTTTTAGAAATATTCTTTCTAATAATTATTTGTTATTTATTTTCATTATTTCTCAAAAAATTAAGTATACCTTCACCAATTCTTGTTGGTGCAATGGCCTTATCTGGTTTATTTTATACTTTTGAGATTGTTAATTCTAGATTTCCAGACACAGTAATTAATATAGCATTTATTTTTTTGGGTACTGCTCTTGGAAGTAGACTAAATGGATTAAGACTTAAAGAATTATTCTATTATATTTTTCACGGTATAATTGTCTGCTCTATATTAATTATTGTTGCTATGGTTACAGCTTACTTGCTACAGTATTTAGGTTTTGATTTTATTCCAACTTTTCTAAGTTTTGCCCCAGGAGGAATTCATGAAATGGTTGTTATCAGTGTTGCTTACAATATTGATCCAATTTTTGTAAGTTATCATCATTTTTTAAGGATATTGATAATTGTAGCCTTTTTACCATTTTTGCTAAAAAAATTTGGTAATAATTCGATTAAAAAAGATTGGGATTAAATAAAATCGAATATTAACTTTGTGCTACTCACAAGAATTAATCCATAGATAATATTATAAAACAAATTTTCCTCTATAATTTTAAGTATTTGATATCCAATAAATATTCCAATTAAAGCTAATGGAAAAAGAGATACTGATTGAAATAATGTATCAAAATTCATCATTGATAGATAAATATACAAAGGTAGCTTTATTAAGTTAACACAACTAAAAAAAATAATTCTAGTTCCTACATAGATTTCTTTTTTCAATCTTAATGGAAGTAAATAAAGACTTGTAGGTGTTCCGCCAGCGTGAACACAAAAACTCGAAAATCCTGCAATTGATGAACAAATTGCACCCTTCAAGAAGTTCTGCTTGACTGGAACCGTCTTTTCTTTTTTAAACAAAAAATAATGTCCGGCAAATAAAAATCCCATTATTCCTACTATTAATTTAAGTAAATCTTCTGAAAAATGATTGAATGTAAAGGAACCAATTATAATTCCTATTGCTGCAAAAGGAACAATTACCTTGAGTATTCTAAAATTAAACTCTCTTCTAAATCTGTAAACTGCAATCATGTCTGAAAGAATTAAAATAGGTAAAATAATTGCTAATGCTTGCTGTAATGGCATTACAATTGTCATCAATGGAACTGATATTAATGATATTGAACCTCCTAAACCAGACTTTGCAATACCATACAAAATTATTGCAGGAACAACACTTATAAAAAAAAGTAAGTTTATTTCCATTAATTTAATGATTTTGTTAAATATTCAAAAACTTTTTCAGGAGATAATTTATTTAAATCTGTTACTTGAATCGCTTTCAAATTTTCTCTCTCTATACTCACTTTATATGAAGTAGTGTGAGAACCAAATAATGCTACTCCTTTTGTATCCAAATGTGCAGCCATATGCGCAGGTCCAGTATCATTTGCAACAACGAAAGAACTGTCTTTTATTAAAGTAGCAAGCTCAGAGATATTTAAAGATTTATTTTCTTTTAAAATTGAAATAGCATTGATTTCTTTTGTCTGATTGATCTCATCAGGACCAGGAGCCACTATAATTTTGTATTCATCTTTAAATTTATTCTTAATTAAATCTATAAGTTTATTGTAATTAGGCCATTTTTTAATCTTTAAATGCGGAGAGCAAAAAGGAAATAAAATTATGTATTTATTTAAATCAAATTTTTTTTTTATATTTTCAATATTGGAACAAGCCCACTTAAAATCAGGAAACATAGTATATTTGGTATTAACTCCAGATGTTTCTAATTGATGTTTGAATCTATCTAAAACAGGATTTTTATCAAATTCATTCTTTGATTTATCTTTAGGCAACGTGGTTTCAGAAGATGACCAAATAAGATTACCGGCATTTGGAAACAATATTTTTTTATAGAAATTTGAACGAGAAGAATTTTGTAAATCAAAAACTTTTATAAATTTGTATTTTTTTAATTTGCGCATGAGATTAAATAAATAAATCAGATTAAATCTTGATAATCTCTTATCTAAAATTGTGCCCGCTAGATGGGGGTTTTGTTTAAAAAGATCAATATAAGGCTTAGATGTTAATAAATAGATTTTATCATCTTTGTGAAAATCAGAAATATCTTGAATTGCTCCACTTGCCTGGGCTATATCTCCTAAAGAACCATGTTTAATTATGAGAATATTAGACATATTTTAAACAACTTAACACACTATATTTATTTATGAATAAAATTTTAATTGAAGTATCAGTTGGTGAACTTCTAGATAAAATTTCAATTTTAGAAATCAAAAAAGAAAAAATTAAAGACACTGATAAATTAAAATTTATTAATGATGAATATTTGATTCTAAAAAAACAATTAGATGAAAACATAACTTTAAATGAACAATTAAAAAAACTTTATGAAGAATTAAAGGCAATAAATACAAGACTTTGGGATATAGAAGATAATAAAAGAATGTATGAAAAAAATAGTGATTTTGGTGAAGATTTTATAAAATTATCTAGAGATGTTCATTTTCTAAATGATGATAGAGCAAAAATAAAATTAGCGATAAACAATCAAACTGGTTCAAAGATAAAAGAAATTAAGCAATACACAAATTACTAAAGCATACTAGGAATTACTTTTCTTAAATCCATAGCTATTTTTGGCTTTATATTTGAATATATAATTCCTTTACCAATTTTCTTAAGAGCCATTATTTTCCCATCGGGTGAAATAATAACTGTATGCCCAAAAGTTTCTCTTTTAATCGTATTTTTTCCTGTTTGATTAGGTGCAAAAATATAACAAAAGTTTTCAATTGCTCTTGCTTGTAATAAAGTTAACCAATGTCTTTGACCAGTTCTTTTAGTAAATGCAGATGGAACAGTGATAAAACTTAGATTTCTTTTTGATAAGTTTCTATAAAGTTCTGGAAATCTTAAATCATAACAAATTGAAAGACCTATATTTCCCCAAGGTAATTTAGCTGATACTAATTTTTTACCTGCCTTAAATACTTTACTTTCTTTATGTTGTTCTTTTTTTGAAACTTTAACATCAAACATATTTATTTTATCATAATAAGTATTTATTTTACCCTTAGGTCCAATAAGAATAGATCTATTTCTTAATTTGCTTTTTTCTTTAATGCACATTGAGCCAAGAAGTATCCATTTCTTCTTTGATTTAGCTATAATTTTTACTTTTTTTATTATTGGATCATGTTTCATTTTATATGAATATTTAAATAAATTATTTTTGTCAGCAGACATCAATGAAGAAGTTTCTGGAGTAATTATTAAGTCTGCTTTATTTACAATTGCTTGATTAATATATTTTACAATATCTTTAAAATTTTTATTATAATCTTCCCCACTAGATAATTGAATACAAGCTACTTTCATGTTTGAAATCCGTATTTTTTTTCTAAATACTTTATAATATTGTGAATTATAAATGTAATAAATAAATAAATTATTCCTGCTGTAATAAAAGCCTCAAAAGGTTTAAAAGTTAAAACATTTACTTTTCTAGCTTCACCCATTAAATCCATAATTGTTATAACACTTGCAAGAGAAGTGCCTTTAAGCATTAATATTATTTCATTCCCATATGCTGGAAGTGATTGTTTTATCGCTATAGGTAATTGAATTCTGTAAAAAGTTATTTTTTTTGTTACACCTAAACTTTGCGCGGCTTCAATGTAACCTTTTTTAATTGTCTGAAATGCTGATCTTAGTATCTCAGACGTATAAGCCCCTGTATTTAAAGAAAATGCAATTATTGCACACCAATATGGTTCCTTTATTATTACCCAAAAAAATGAATTTCTTAAAAACTCTATATTAGCTAATCCATAATAAATTAAATATAATTGAACTAGTAATGGTGTTCCTCTAAAAAAATAAGAATAACCATAAGCAAACTTATTAATTATTGGATTTTTATTAATTCTTAAAATTGCAAAAATTAAACCTATTATTAATCCAAAAAACATTGAAGATACTAAGAGTTGAAGAGTGATAACTGCACCACTTAATAAGCTCGGAAAAATACTAATCATTAATTTTATATCCATCAGTATCCTTTGCTATATTTTATTTCTAATTTATTAATTAATTTCATACTTAGGAAAGTAAGCATTAAGTATAATACAGCTGCTACTGAATAAAAAAATAAAGGATCTCGAGTTGAACCAGCAGCAATATAAGATTGCCTCATTATTTCTACTAATCCTGTAACAGAAATTAAAGAGGTATCTTTTAAAGTTATTTGCCAAACGTTACTGAGGTTTGGAATTGATAACCTCAACATTTGCGGTAAAATAATTTTGTAAAATTGAATATATTTTTTTATACCCAAAACTTTTGAAGCCTCAAATTGACCTTTATCAATTGATAAAATGGCACCCCTAAAAACTTCAGTAGAATACGCTCCAGAAATAATCCCAATTGCAAGAGCACCAGTTATAAATGCATTTATTTCGATATAACCATCATACCCAAAAATTGAAGCCACATACATAGCGGCTCCTGTTCCACCAAAAAATAACAAGTATATTACTAATAATTCTGGAACACCTCTAATTATAGTAGTGTAACAATTTCCAATTATATTTAGTGTTTTATTTTTAGATAATTTTAAAGGAGTAAATATTAAAGCAAATATAAATCCAATTGCCATTGCAGCAATAGATACAGCAATTGTCATTAGGGTTGCGAAAAACAGTTCGTCTCCCCAACCAGTATCTCCAAATGATAGAAGTTCCATATAGATTGGCGACTATATATTATAGTCGCCATATCTAAAATTAATTACATAGAAGCGTCGAAGCCGAACCACTTGATGGCAATTCTACTAATGTGGCCATCTTTTCTAGCTTTATCGATAGCTTTGTTAAAAGCTTTTAAGAGTTTAGTATCGTCTTTTCTAATACCTACTCCTACACCATTACCAAATGCACCACCTGAAAAAGTTGGTCCCACAAGTACAACAGCTTCACCAGATTTTTCAGCATAGTCCGTAAATGCAACTGCTGCTGCTAAAGCAACATCACATCTACCGTTAGTCAAATCAAGATTAACTTCATCTTGTGTTTTATAAGTTTTCAAATTTATTTTTCCAACATCTCCTGACTCTAAGAAATTTTGGTGAATTGTTCCAATTTGTGTACAAACTGTTTTTCCAGATAAAGCTGAAGTTAAAGTTTTCATAGCTTTATTTACAGATGAACCACCTAAATTTAAATTTACTGCTTCTGGAGTTTCCATGCCTTCTAGGTCAGAACCTTTCATAACAGCCAAAGATGCTACTTCATCAGCATATCCTTGTGAAAAATTAATTGTTTTCATTCTCTCATCAGTGATTGACATTCCAGCCATTATAGCATCAAATTTTTTTGATGTTAAAGCAGGTATCATACCATCCCAATCTTGCTCAACGATTTCACATTGCTGTTCTATGTATCTACAAAGTGTCCAAGCAAGTTCTACTTCAAATCCAATAAGTTTACCTGAAGCATCTTTTGAATTCCAGGGTGGGTATGCTCCCTCCGTTCCAATCTTAATTTTATCAGCATTAGAATTACTAATTAAAAATAAAGATAACAGAACTGTTAAAAATATATTTTTTATTACATTCATTATTTCCTCCATTAAAAAAATAATTATTTCATAATTTTTGAGATTTAAAAAGAAGTTTCTAGTGATTTATCGATGAAGAAAAATTCCAAGAACAATCAAAACTTGGTATATAAACTCTAGATAATTTAGTATTGCCAAAATTTTCATTAAATATGTTTAGCCAATTCTCTACTTGTTTAGGTTTTTTATCTTGGCTTCCGACCTGAGCTGTAATGACTCCTTTTGGCTTTAATATTCTTACAAGTGAATTCATATTTTTAGCAGCTAAATCTATGCAGTATTGGTCATCATTTAAATCAACATATATCTGATCATATGTATCATCTTTGACTGTTTTAATGCTTTCAAAAGCATCTCCCCAAACACATTTTACTGAATTTTTCTCTGTCGCTTTCTCACCTATTTTTCCTAGATGCTTATCACATACTTCAACTACTTCAGGGTCTAACTCATACCAATCAATAAAACTAAAATTTTTTGATATACATTCTCTTGCTACACCACCATCTCCACCACCTATGATAGCTGCTTTTTCTTTACTTGAATTTAATTCAAGTCCTGAATTTACAAAAGTAGAGCTATAAAGATATTCATCTTTTTCCGCTACTTGAATTTCATTATCTATAAACAAAGCTTTTCCAAATTGTTCTAATTCAAGAATCTCAATATGTTGGCCTACCTTTGACTTAAAATTTTCAAAAATATTATTAACTACATACGATTTTTTTAAACCAGGTGAACTATAATTATCATGATAGAGATCTACTGTGTCTCTATTAAATTCTTTTATAATTATTTGTGAATGTTCTATCTCATCTTTAATAACATCTAAAGCAACAGAGGGTGAAATCTTCGCACATGTAAAAAAGTCAAAACTTATAATTCCCTTTTCTGGAAATGTATGAAAACTAATATGACTTTCAGCCAACAATGCAACTAAAGTAAATCCTTGTGGCTCAAATTTATATTTAGAAATTTCAAGCACTGTAACCTTTGCTATTTTTGCGATTTTATAAACTAATTTCTCAAAGAAAACAGGATCGTATTCCTTTTTTGTGCCTATTATATCAAGCGTAATATGTTCTCCAACTTTAGTCATATAAATATTTGATAACTTTACTAATTTAATTTTTTGCTTCTTTCAAATAAAAAACTACGATAATAATTTATGTGAGGATATTACTTTGAAAAATAATTGGTCAAATATAGAAGCTAAAAAATATATATCAAAATACAAGAAACTGGGTCATTCTAGGGATATGGCGCTGAGAGTTTATACAACTAGATTGCTAGGAAGAAATAGTGAATTGGTTTTACATGGAGGTGGTAATACCTCTGTTAAAACTACAGTTAAAGATTTAGATGGAAAAAACTATGATGTTTTGTGTGTAAAAGGTAGTGGATGGGATATGGCAGAAATTGAGCCAGAAGGTTTGCCAGCTGTAAAACTAAACCCTCTTTTGGCATTAAAGAATAAAAAAAAATTATCAGATGAAGAAATGGTAGCATATCAAAAAAGGAATTTAATTAACATTAAATCTCCAAATCCGTCAGTTGAAACTTTTCTTCATGCTTTTTTACCATTTAAGTTTGTTGACCATACACATTCTGATGCGATTATGAACGTAACTAACAGACCAAATGGTATTACTTTTTGCAAAAAGATATTTGGAAAAAAAGTAAGTATTATTCCTTATGTAATGCCAGGGTATGGATTAGCTCAGAGGATTAAAGAGGTTTACTTAAAAAATCCAAATATAAACTGTCTTATTTTGCTTAATCATGGAATTTTCACGTTCTCTAACGATGCAAAAGAATCATATGATCTAATGATCAAATATGTGAGTGATGCTGAAAAGGCTATAAAAAAATTAAAAAGAAAAAAAATCAAACAAATAAAAAGTTTAAATACTAAAATTACTTCTGCTGAAATAGCACCAATACTTCGAGGACTAACATCTAATGGTGCAAATAAGAAATTTATTCTTACTTTTAGAAACAATAAAATATTGAAGTATTTTATTGATGGAAAAGAGGTGTCAAGATATTCTACAGAAGGAACTGCAACACCAGATCATGTAATAAGAGTTAAACCCTTTCCTTTAATTATAAAACCTAAACCTAAATCCTCAATTAGTGAATTTAAAAAAACCGCAGAAAAAGCATTTTTAAATTATAGGAAAAAATATATGCAATATTTTGAACAAAACCAAAAAAAGGTTAAAGAAAAAAAAACAATGCTAGATACTTCACCAAGAGTAATAATAGTACAAAATATTGGGATATTTTGTGTAGGTAACAGTCTTAAGGCTGCAAATATTGCTGTTGATTTGACAGAGACTAACGCAAGAGTAATTTCATCAGTTGAAGAAACCTCTAAGTATAAATTTATAACAAAAAAAGATATTTTTGATGTTGAATATTGGTCTCTTGAACAAGCAAAATTAAAAAAAGAAAAAAAGGAATTAGAAGGAAGTATTGTTGTTATCACTGGTGCTTTTGGTGGAATAGGAACAGCAACATATAAATTATTCAAAAAATATGGCGCAGAAGTAATTTTAATAGACAATAATAAAAAAAAGGTTGATGAAATGAGTAAAAAATTAAATGATCTTTGCATTTATTGCGATGTAACCAACAAAGAAAGTGTTAAAAGAGCATTTAATTTAATTTCATCTCAATTTGGAGGGATAGATATTTTAATATCAAATGCGGGTACTGCTACAGGAGGTTCTATTGCCGAGGTAAGTGATAAAATATTAAGAAAAAGTTTTGAAGATAATTTCTTTTCTCATCAATACTGTGCTTCTGAAGCTACAAGAATTATGAAACTTCAAAATAATGAAGGATGCTTATTATTTAATATTTCCAAACAGTCTGTAAATCCAGGTAAAAATTTTGGACCCTACGGTTTACCAAAATCTGCGTTATTAAACCTTTGTAAACAATATGCCGTTGATTATGGTTCTTACGGGATAAGATCTAATGGGGTTAATGCAGATAGAATTAGAAGCGGGCTTCTAAATGATAAAATGATCAAATCAAGGGCAAAAGCTAGAGATGTTACTACTGACAATTATATGAAGGGTAATTTACTTTTAAATGAAGTCAAAGCCGAAGATGTAGCCAAAGCATTCTTTCATCTTTCAATTTCAAAAAAAACTACTGGGGCTATTTTAACAGTTGATGGTGGAAATATTGCTGCATCTTTGAGATAGTTTATGACTTTTTATCAACCAGATAAATTACCAAAATTAATGGTAGCTCCAAATGGAGCAAAAAAAGTCAAGAAAGATCATCCAGAAGTTCCCTTAACAATTAGTGAAACAGTTGAAGTTGCTAAAAAATGTTTTGAAGCAGGAGCAGGTGCTATTCATCTACATGTACGAAATGATAAAGGAGAACATGTTTTGGATGCTGGACTGTATAAAGAGGCATTAAATGAATTAGAACATCAGGTTCCAAAAATGCATATTCAGGTTACTACTGAAGCAATTGGCAAGTATTCTCCTAACGAAATGAGGAAACTTGCATATGATGTTACTCCACCAGGTACATCAATTGGTACAGCCGAATTAATACCTTCAAGAAACCCAACAGAAGAAGATATAAAATTATATAAATATTTGACGGAGGCTGGAACTAAAATACAGCATATTTTGTATAATCCACAGGATGTAGACTTATTAGTGAAACTTTTAAATAAAGCAAAAATTCCAATTAAAGGAGCTTGGTGTTTATTTGTAATTGGTCATTACACTGGTAAAATTAGTTATCCAGAAAAAATTTCAGAGTTCTTAAAAGTAATGAAAAATAATAATGTCAATTTAGATTGGTCAATATGCGCTTTTGCAAAAGAAGAAATGAGTTGTTTGGAAAAAGCGATTAACCTAGGTGGTAAAATTAGAGTAGGATTTGAAAATTCCTTGTATATGCCAAATGGAGAAATTGCTCCAAACAATCATTCAAAAATATTAGCTGTGAATGAGATGTTCAAGTTATCGTAAAATCGAAGAATATTTTTTAAAAAGTACTCCAACATCTTTATTTGATCTTGCTGAAGCTAAAATAAATCTATCAGGTCTTACTAAAATAGCTTTTGAATTAATATTTTTTAAATATCTTGATACTTCACTTAAATTCTTTGCTTTCAATATGGTGTCGTTTTTTGAGGTTTTAGGTTTTATGTCTGAAGATAAAATTATCATTCCTTTTTTTGAAAAATAATCATCTAGAGTTTTATTATTTTTAAGTTTGAATTGAGGAAAAGTTTTTCCTCTATTTCTATCCTTTAGGTTGCCTAGACCTTTTCCTAGTTTAGGTTTAATTGACTGCATACTTTTAATACCTTTGTTATCAGATTTTATATTGTCTGTTATTTGAATGGACTCAACAGCATTTACAAATTCTCCCATCCTCATAGTGGTTTCAATATATTCTTTAACATTGAGAGATCTTTCTGTTTGATATGTGTTTAAAAGTGTTTCATTAAATTTATTTCTTATACAGTTGGCAATTTTCCATGCTAAATTTGATGCATCCCTAATTCCAGCACACATCCCTTGTCCCATAAATGGTGGCATTAAATGAGCAGCATCACCAGCTATAAAAACTCTACCTTTTCGCCATTTTCTAGCAATAGCAGACTCAAATGTATAGATTGTTTTTCTCTCAATAATTGCTTCGCTTTTATTTAGCCAAGGTTTTAGAAAATTCCAAATATAATTTTCTGATAAAACTTTTTTATCACTATGATTTTTTTTAATTGCAAATTCCCATCTTCTACGTCTACCAACATTTCTACAATATGTTGCTGGTTGTTTTGGATTTGAATATTGAATTGTTCTATCTGGTAAATTATTTTTTTTCTTTTTTAATATTAGGTCAACTACCGCCCATTTTTGAGTAAAACCTAAATTATCCATTTTTGTTTTCATTTGTTTTCTAGTTATAGAGTTAGCGCCATCACAACCAATTACATATTTTGACCTTACGAGATATTCTTTATGATTATTTATATTTAAATAAGTTATATCCACATAATTTTTTGAATTTTTAATTTTTATAACTTCAGAATTTTGTTCAATTAAAACTTTTTTATAATTTTTTAATTTTTTTCTAAGTTTTTTTTCCAGATCCGGTTGATGAAATCTATAACTTGGATACCATCCATTAGCTGTAATTTTTTTTGGTCTTGGCCAATCTAATATTACTTTATCTTTAGAATTAACGAATTTCGTTCCTTTATTAATTATAGTATGTTTCAAAAATTCTTTTGTAATTCCTATTGTTTGGAATACTCTCATTATTTCGTCATCAAAATGAACTGCTCTAGGTAGTGGATAAAAGCTTTTTTCTCTATCAAGAATTAATATCGAAAAGTCATGCATTGCCAGAAGGTTTGCTAAAGTCCCTCCCGCGGGTCCTAATCCTACTATTGTGACATCAAATACTTTCATTGATATTTTTAAAAATTATTTATTTTTTTAAATTTGAATATAACCAAGGACAATCGATTAACAATGGAGCTTGTTTACCTTGAGATGCAGTTTCAAGTCTTTTATTTCTAAATTTCATTCTCTCATCATCTGGTAAATAAAGTCTTTCATGTCCCCAAAAACTAGGCCCCTCAAATGTTTCAATAGGCTGCCATGTATCCGGATTGATAATCCTCCCGCCCCATCCATTTTCAATAAAAAAACCAGATGGTGTAATTGAATAAAATGAAGTCATATAATCATTGGTATGTCGTCCCATTGTATAAGCAATTGCGTTATCTTTGTATTGTAACAAGTCATACCCTTGACCTACATCATCTAAGTTGTTGTATTCAACCATAAAATGATGGAATCCAGTTCCACCTGAACCAAATAAAGCTAAACTATGATGTCTACCATTAACATGAAAAAAGCATAAAGATATTGGAGTATGACTATAATCACTTATCTTGAATCCCATTACATCTCTGTAGAAGGGAATTAAATCATCAATATTTTTTACATGTACAACAGCATGTCCCATCCCTAGTGCCCCAGTCTTAAACCCTGAAATTGGCCTAACTGGTTTGAAAGGATCTGTATCTATCATAGGCTTATAAACAAGTTCAATACGATTTCCTTGTGGGTCGTTAAAATAAATTAAATCCTCAACAAAACGTTTATCAGCAAAAGAAGTTTTTCCATGATTTACTGCTATTTTATTTTCCTCTAATTTATTTGCAAAAGTTTGAAGATCTTCTTTGCTCTCAACTTCCCATCCTAAAAATCCTAATCCATCTCCTTTATGGCCAGTTATTGTTAATCTTTGTTTTTGGTCATCCATTCTAAAAGACAGAATTTCTTTTCCACGGTCCATCTGTTGCATACCGAGGTATTTTTGAGAATACTCTGACCAATCCTCAAATTTATCTGAATTAACTCCAATATAACTTAAAGCTTTTACTGCCATTTTTTTATTATACTTAATTTTGAAAGAGCCCGCTATGAAATAAGCGGGCTCGAATTTGACTATTAACCGTCTATTTTAGAAATTACTTCTCTTGCTCTTTTTAATACAGCATCTCCATCAAGACCTTTGCCTTTCATTTCTGCTAACCAGTCTGATTCAATTGGAGCTAATATTTTTTTATATTCAGCTAACACTGAATCAGATGCAACAGTTATCTCGTGCCCTGGGGTATTTTCTACTTGAACTCTCATCTTGGCATTCTGAGTATCAATTAAATTAGATGCCCAATCACCAAACCATTGACCTGAATGTTTATCAACACATCCTTTTGCTGCTGAAGAAAGACCATTATATTTCCCTTCATTCATTATTAATCCAAATGTAGCATTAGTAATGTTAACTTCTGTATGATATTTAGTAACATCAAATAATCTAAATGAACCAATTGCTGTATATGGGAAAGGTGTACCATCTATAACACCCTTATTTAAGGCTTCTGAAGTTCCTGGTGCTGGTACTTTAACCCCAGTTGCTCCTAAAGTTTTAAGAATTGTTCCAGCTATTTTGCTTGGAACTCTCATTTTTTTTCCTTTAAAGTCTGCAGGCTTAACTACTTTTGTATCCTTCATATGGATTTGGTATCCTGGATTCGAATGAAGTCCTATTAATTTAATTCCTGCCATTTCTTTATCTAGGTAACCTTCTTCAAAAAGAGTATTTAGAGCTCTAGATCCAGCTTTTGAAGTTTTAGTTAAGAATGGTAGTTCTACAACTGAACTTAAAGGAAATTGACCACCAATATATCCAAGAACTGTCCAAGATATATCTGCAACTCCTGAAGTTACT
>CACLEJ010000013.1 GCA_902605865.1 uncultured Pelagibacteraceae bacterium | reverse complement strand
AATTATTGCTAACAATACTATACCTATACCTGCGGCCAAACCTCTCCCAGTATCTGATCTGGCTAATCCATTAAATACTTCTAAACCTAGTCCCTTTCCACCAATTAAAGGTGTAACTATTTGCATAGCAAAAGCCATAATTACTGTTTGATTAAATCCAATCACTAAACTCGGAACCGCTAATGGGAATTTAATTTTGTTTAAAGTTTGCAATAAAGTACCACCAAATGAACGTGAAACTTCTGAGTAGGTTCCAGATACTTGAGTTAAGCCCAAAGAAGTTAATCTAATTATAGGTGGTATAGAGTATATAACTGTTGCTAATATAGCTGAAACAACACCTCCTCCAAAAAACATCAATACAGGAATTAAATAACAGAAGTAAGGTAATGTCTGCATAGCATCTAAAACTACGTTTTGAACATTTCTAAATCTCTCATTGTAAGAAGCAATTATTCCAAGAGGAACTCCAATGATAAAACATAAAGCTACAGACACTAAAACAGATGATAGTGTTATCATTGATTGAGGCCATATCCCACAAGCACCAATAAATAGTAATAACAAAGCAGTGATGATTGCAAATCTTATACCAACAGTGAAATACCCAATCGCGGAGAATACACCTAATGTGTACCACCAAGGTACGTGAGTTAAGAAAATATCTAGCGGTCGCAAAAGTTTAAGATAAACAAATCCTCTTAGAGCTTTAGTAAATGCAATAAAGCCTGGGTTAACTGTCAAAGAGTCAACAGCATTAGAAATTGGTTGTCTAATTGACAATCTCCATTCTTCAGGAAAAGATCCAATACTAATCATGTAAGAGTCAATAAAGGAAATAGCAAGAACAAGCAAAAATGAGGGTATGATATAATATCTTCTTGTTATAGCCTCACCTATATCTCTTGCAGTATTTTTATTTGATAATGAAATACAAAATTCAAATATATAAGCAATTGACCTTGTTAAATTAATACAGACAAAATTTGTTAATCCACTTAAAAATTCTAAAGGTTTTTCTATAAGTCTTGCGATTAAATATTTTTCCCAAGATTGTGGGAGTAAATAAAATTTTTGAACATTAGAGGGAAGAGATTGTTCTGTTTTACTGAAAGACATACTAAATCTGTCAAACATTATTGCCATAAAAAGAATACAAAGTCCTCCTTCCATTGCCCATCCAACATCAAGTCTTCTAATTGCTTGCCACACTTGACCACCAATCCCTTCAGCTCCGATAAAACACGCAAGAACTACAAGTGCCAATGCCATCATTATAACTTGGTTAATACCCATCATTATACTCGGTAATGAAAGTGGAATTTTAATTTTAAATAAAAGTTGTAATTTACTTGAGCCAAATGACGTTGCTGACTCTATTGTCTCCGCCGAAACTTGTCTAATTCCTGTATTTGTTAATCTAATTATTGGAGGCATGGAATAAATCATAGTGGCCAATATAGCTGGAGCTCCTCCAATGCCAAAAAAGAATAGAGCAGGAAACAGATAAACAAAAGCTGGCATCACTTGCATTGTATCTAAAATAGGTTTCATAAAATTTTCAAATCGATCGCTTTGAGAGCACATAACTCCCAAGGTTACACCCACAACTACGCACATTAATACAGACAAACCCATCAATGCTACAGTTTGAAGGGATGGTTCCCACATACCTGTAGCACCCCAAAAATAAATTACGAATAAAGAATATAGACCCAATCTCAAACCACCTGCAATTAAACAAGGTAAAAATATTAATGCTGCAATTAGAAGCCAAGGAGAATCGAGAAGAAAGTCTTCAACAAAATAATAAATATTTTTAATATAACTAGCTATTATTTTTGTAATCCATCTATAATTTTTTTTTAAATAATCCTCACCTTCATTAACCCATGCAGTAAATGTAAATTGATCAGTTACTACCTTTGGCATTTTTGAAGGACCCTCACTTTGAAAAGATAACCATAAAGCAACTAAAAAAGTTAATAGAACTAAAGAATATGTAATTATATTTTTAGATGAAATTGATTTACTTTGAATACTTGAGACTTCAGACGACATAATTATTTAAAATTTTAAAATAAATAATTTTACTTTTAAAGGAAAATATTGTCTATTTTTATGTTATTAAAATAACAAAATATGAGCAATCAAGCAAAAATAACTTGTACCAACGTTTGGAAATTATTTGGCCCAGACGAAAAAAGAATTATTAAAGATTTAGATAAAAATTTATCAATAAAAGAAGTCCAAGAAAAAACTGGACATGTTGTTGCCGTTAAAGATGTAAGCTTTTCAATTGAAAAAGGTGAAACATTTGTTGTAATGGGTTTATCTGGAAGTGGAAAATCAACTTTAGTTAGATGTATTTCACGATTAATTGAACCAACTTCTGGTACAGTTAAAATGGATGATGTTGATGTAACGAAAATGAATGGAAGAGACCTTTTAGATTTAAGAAGAAATAAAATGAGTATGGTTTTTCAACACTTTGGATTATTCCCACATAGAACAGTAGTTGAAAATATTGGTTATGGATTAGAGATTAGAGGTAACAAAAAAAATGATCGAGTAGAAAAATCAATGGAGGTTTTAAAAATGGTTGGCTTAGAGGGTTGGCATAATAATTATCCTAGAGAACTTTCTGGTGGTATGCAACAAAGAGTTGGACTGGCAAGGGCACTTGCAGTTGATCCTGAAATCTTGATTTTTGATGAACCTTTTTCTGCACTTGACCCACTAATTAGAAGAGAAATGCAGGATGAATTATTAAAAATTCAAGAAAAACTTCAAAAGACAATGGTTTTTATTACGCACGATTTCTTAGAAGCAATAAAGATGGGAGATCATATTGCTATTATGAAAGATGGAGAGGTTTCACAAGTTGGTACTCCAGAGGAAATTGTTGCAAATCCTAAAGACCAATATGTAAAAGATTTCTGTGAAGATGTTCCAAAATATAAAGTATTAAGTGCAAGCAAGGTAATGAGAGAAGAATGTTGTGATGATACAAAAAAATTGTTTGAAGATGGATCTAATAATATTCCACATGACTCAAAAATTGAGACATTGATTGATAAACTAGTTGATACAGATCAGAAATTTCCAGTTGTAGATACAGATACAGGAAAATTGATTGGTGAAATTGATAGAGCAATAGTTATGAAGTCAATGAAGTCTGCTAATTAATCTCTCTACTTACCTTAGTACTTTTTTGTTTAACCTTATCTCTCCAAATAATTATCATTCCTGCAAATACAATTACAAAAACTCCAGGAAATAATTGTTCCCAAGGTGCCTCGTTAAAAAACCACCAACCTAAAACAAAAGATGATGGGATGCCAAAATATTCAAAAGATGCCATCTTGCTTGCAGAAATTAATCTATAAGCATAAATGAAAAGTATTGCAGCAGTCCCACCTAGTATTCCAGTCAAAACCATTAACAGAAAGTCTTGAGAACTTTTAATATCAGTATGTCCAGTGGTTATTAAAAATAATATTACTCCACCAATTACATTAAAGATTAAAGTATAAAGTTGTATTTTTGCTGTTGAGTGTCCATCTGGTATAAATTTTAAAATTATAACTGTAAAAGCCCAAGCAATCGCAGTTAATACAGGAAATACTGAATAAAAACTAAATATATCACTTCCTGGCTGAACAATTAATACAACTCCAAAAAATCCAATAAATATTGCTGACCATCGATAAATACCCACCTTATCATTTAAAAAAATTATTGATAAAATTACTATGAAAAATGGTGACGAAAATGTAAGAACCATTGCAGTTGCAAATTCAAGATTAATTACTGAGATAAATATGAAGATATTCATAGACAAGAAAGCAAGTCCTCTTAAAAAGGTTAAAATTATAAATTTGTTATTTAAATTTTTGAAAATTGAGAAATACTCTTTTGTAAATAGAATTAGAACAAAAAGAGGAATAACACCTGCAATATTTCTAAAAACAGCAAGCTGAATTACCGAATACTCATCTCCTAAAAACTTAATTACAACCATATACATGTCTACGCATAGAATTGCTAAGAGCATTGTAATTATTGCTAAATAAGTATTTTTTAAATCTGTTTTTTCGGACGAAATATTCATTTATAATTTTTTAAAATTGTATACTTTATCTAAGTTATGCAAAGTTTTAAACTCAATCAAACTGATATTCTATCCAATCAAGACTGGACATTTCCCACTAACATTGCTTATGGTCCTGGTAGATTAAAAGAGATAGGAAGTATCTGTAATAATTTAGATATTAAAAATCCTTTAATAGTTACAGATAAAGGAAGTCCAAAATTACCATTTGTTATAAATTTACAAAGCTATCTAAATAGCTCAAATATAAAATCAGATTTATTTTTTGATATATCTCCAAATCCTAGAGAGGACGAGGTTTCAAATGGAGTAAAAAAATTTAAAGATGGTAATCACGACTCTATAATTGCAATTGGTGGAGGAAGTGCAATGGATGGCGGTAAATTGATATGCCTTACAGCTAATAATGACGTACCACTTAGAGATTTTGAGTTTGAATTAACTCCTCCGATAATTAGTAAAGATAATCCTTTTCCAAAAATCATAACCATTCCTACTACCGCAGGCACTGGTGCTGAAACAGAAATTTCAGCTATGGTTACTTATTTAAAAGAAGGCATGAAATTTTGTATGTGGCATCCAGATGTTAGACCTTCCTTAGCATTGTTAGACCCAGAACTAACTATTGGATTGCCAGCAAATTTAACGGCATGGACTGGTGCAGATGCTTTAATCCATGGTATAGAAGGTTATTGTGTTCCTGGTTTTAATCCAATGTGTGATGGTGCTGCTTTAGAAGGTTTATCTTTAATATCAAAATCTTTAGTCACAGCTGTAGAAGATCCTAGCAACATAGTTGCAAGAGGTGGAATGCATGTCGGATCTTGTTTAGCAGGAATTTCTTTTTTAAAAGGTTTAGGATTAGTACATGCTATAGCTCATATGGTTGGAGCCGAATATAATACTCATCACGGGCTAACCAATGCAATAATATTGCCTGTAGTTTTAAAATATAATCTTCCAGGCATGGAAGAAAAAGTTAAAAGAATGTCAGAGGCTATGCAATTTAAAGATCATTCTGTAGATGCATTTATATCAAACATTGAAAACATTCTTGATAGAATTAAAATTCCAAAAAGTTTGAGCGAAATTGGTGTACCTGAAGATTGTGTTGATAGAATTGCTGAAAAATCAATGAAAGATCAAGCCTATGGACAAAATCCTAGAAAAGCAACTTTAGAAGAAATAAAGGAAATGACTCTAGCATCTATAAAAAAAGCTCGGTAATAGTAAATTCTAATGCTTGAAAATAGATCAGTAAAAGAAATTATTTCTTTAATTAAAAAAAAAGAGATTTCAGTAAGAGAAGTTGTTAACTTTTACCTAGAAAGAATTAAAAAATATAACCCTTCTCTAAATGCCATTGTCTCAATTAAAGATGAAGAACAAATAATAAATGAGGCCAATGATAAAGATAAAAACTTTGATGAAAGTAAACCATTGTTTGGTCTTCCTTTGGCATCAAAAGATCTATTAGATGTAGTAGACTTTCCAACTACTTATGGTTTTCCAGGATATAAAGATTATTTTCCAAACAAAAATTCCATTATTGTTGATCGTCAATTAGATGCTGGAGGTATAATGATAGGTAAAACAAACACCGCAGAGTTAGGTGTAGGTGCACATACAGCAAATAGATTATTTGGAATTACGCCAAATATTTATGGCAATACTCAATCATCAGGAGGATCAAGTGGTGGAGCCGGTGTGGCTGTTGCGGCTGAGTTACTACCATTTGCAGATGGAACAGATATGATGGGTTCTTGCAGAACTCCTGCAGCCTATGCAAATGTTTATGGTTTTAGACCAACACCAGGACTTTTGCCTGACTATCGAACAAATGATAAAAAAAAAAATCTTCCAATTATCTCAACTCCAGGATGTCTTGCAAGAACACCAGATGATATGGCTATTCTTTTAGATGTAATAGCTGGAGAACACAAAGAGGATCCAATTTCTTTTAGTTTAACAAACTCATTTAAAGATACCAATATAAGTGATCAAGAATTTTCAAAAATAAAGATAGGATGGTTATCTGATATGAATGGTAATTATCAATATGATCCTGAGTTAGTTGAAATGTGTAATAAACAATTAGACAGTCTTGAAAAGAATAAAATTATAATTGAATACTTAAAACCAAAAATAGATGCTAATAAGTTGTGGAATTGCTGGGGAACATTAAGAGCTAAAAGTATTTATGAAGATATTATTACTATGAACATCGAGGAAATTAATCAAATGACACCACAGGCGATATGGGAATACAACAAAGGCATTAATCTCACAGAAGAAGATGTTAAATTAGCTCTTAATTCTAGAATTGAATTATCAAATGATGTAAATAGTTTATTCGGTAGTTTTGATTTTTTAGCTCTACCATCTCAACAATCATTCCCTTTTGACAAAAATTTAAGACACCCAGAAAAAATCAATGATCAACTAATGGATACTTACCATAGATGGATTGAAATCCATATATTTGCTAGTCTTTTTTACTTACCATCGATTTCATTACCAATTGGGTTTAATAAGGATGGATTTCCAATTGGTATACAAATTATAGCTAAACAAAAAGAAGATTTAAAAGTGATATCTTTTGCAAAAAAATATGAGGAAATTTTTAATTTTTCTAATCATAAACCAAAACTAAATTAATGGTCAGACACAAACATCATTTTAAAATAGCTTTTGCATTGGCCATAGCCGCCGGATCATGGGGGGTTTATTGGCTTCCTCAAAGAATTTTAGAGGATGGTGGACTTACTGGAGGTTGGGGAACTATTTCTCAAATGATGATTGGTATTATATTGCTTACACCTTTCTCTTTATGGAGAAAATTTAAAGGTCGAACATCAGGATTAGAAATTCCCTTTGTTGGTTTTTTAACTGGTAGTGGTTTTATATGTTACGCTTTAAGTTTTTTATTAACAGATGTTGTTCGAGCATTGATCATGTTTTACATGATACCTATCTGGACAACAATATTTGAAATATATTTTTTAAAAAAAAGACCTGGTTTAGAAAGAGTTTTAACACTTAGTTTAGCGCTTGGAGGCTTGTGGGTTGTTTTCAGTCAATCTAATATTATACCATTACCACAAAATGCAGGAGATTTGTTGGCGCTGGTCGGTGGTGTACTTTTTGGAGCTGGCCTAGTACGTTTAGAAATTACAAAAACAGATGGTGTTTTTCCGGTAATATTTTCATTTTTTGTTTATGGAACAATATTTAATATTTTTGCTGGCTTTATTTTAAAAGATTATCTAGGGCCTATGCCACCTATTGAAGCTTTCACATCAATGTTTACTTTTTTAGTTCTTATTTCAGTATTTTATTTTATTCCAACAGGGGTAGTTATCATGTGGTCACCCTCAGTATTAGGAGCAGGTCTTTGTGCTATATTATATTTAAGCGAAGTAGTTGTTGGAGTTATTTCTGCTGGTATTTTAACAGACGAAACATTTGGTTGGCGAGAAGTTGTTGGAAGTACAATGATTGTATTAGGAGGAGTATTAGCCGTAGTGCTTGCACCAAAAGATGAAAAATAAATGCTTTTTAAAGAAAAGTTAAAATCAAATTCAAAAATATTCTTAGATGGTGGAAACGGTTCTGAAATTGCAAAATTGGGAGGTGAAATGTCTCCTGCTTTTTCTGCCTTAGCCTCAATACTATCTCCAGAAATAGTAATTAAGGTTCATGAAAAGTTTATTGATGCTGGTTGTGATCTAATTACTGCAAATACTTTTAGTTCTACCAGACATAATCTTGAAAGTATAAATCGTGGAGATGAAGTTAAAGAATTTATTATTCAATCATTAAAATTATCCAGACAAGCAATTCAAAATAAAGGTAAAGAAAGTAAAATTGGAATTGCTGGAAGTTTATCAAATTTTTTTTCACTGAAGGAAAATGAATTTGTGCCAAATCCTAAGTACATACCTTCTTTTAAACAGGAGGAACAAAATTATAAAGAAGCTGCAAAAATTCTGAAAGAGGAAGGGGTAGATATTTTAATTTTAGAAATGTTACTTGATATTGATCATTCAAAAATTCTATTGAATGCTGCCTTAGAAACCGACTTACCAGTTTGGGTTGGATTAAGTTCTTGTATAAGTAAATTTGATAATAGTGTAATTGGCAGAAATTTTAGCGCGGAAAAAGAAACTTCGTTAATCTACGATGAAACCAAATATAAAGAGCAACCAAAATTTATTCCTGATGATAAAATTGTACTATTAAATGACATTGTAAAATCCCTTACAAATATGGGTGGAGATGTTTATGGTATCATGCATACCTGGTTTGTAGATGCTTTTGAAGGATTGAATATAATTAAAAATAATTGGAATGGTCCGATGATGTTCTATCCTGAGATACATAAGTTTGATACAAAGTCCCATAAAGCTATTGTAACTTCTACAGAGGAAGAATTTGCTAATGAATGTGAAAAGTTAATTGACAACCAGATACAAATTATTGGCGGATGCTGTGGTGTTACAGACAAACATCTAAAAAAACTAATTGAGACCTATTCTTAATTTAATATTTTTTATTAACTAAATCTATCAGCATGTTGATCATATCTGTTTTATAACTATCTTTTGTTGCTGATTTCGTTTCTAGAACAGAAAAAAAAGCAGCTACATTCCCAGTTTTAAAATTAGTTGCAAGAAACTGACCACCATACCCTGAGTGCCCAATCATATTGCCTGAAACCATTGTAGAATTTGAATAATATAAATATTTGTCTTTTGATAAATTCATATATTTGGGACCTACATTAACAATTGTTTTGTTTAAAAATGATGAAGATCCAACTTTTCTATTCTCAACACCCATTCCTTTTCTTGCGAAAAGTAAACCCATTCGTAAAAAGTCTCTTGTAATTAAGCAACCACCTCCAGACATCCAAGGCATACCATATCTATCTGATGCAATATACAACCCATCTTCAAATCCTGCAGCCTCAACTGCAGATAAAACCCAATCTCTTAAAGTTCTACCACTAACTTTTTCAATTATAAGTCCTACTACATCAGTATTTGCAGATTTATAAAAAGCATATTCAGAATTATTAATTAAACTTTTATTTTTAGATTTTTTAATTGTATTTAAATATTCTTCCTGGCTAAGATGATTATTAAGATTTTTGGGCAGCCTCCATCCTCCAACAGGTTCATGCATAAAGGAAGATGAGTATGCCTTAGTATAATCTTCAGTATAAGAATTTATAACATTCATATTTAAGACATCTTGGATCTTTGCATTTGCATACCCGCTTCCAATTTTTGGCAAATAGTGAGAAACTTTTTTATTAAGATCTATTAAATTTTTCGTAACCAATTCTCCAATAAATAAATTAACGAACATTTTTGTTATGGACATAATTGTTTGAGGCTGATTTTTTTTAAAATCTTTGGCATATTTTTCAAATAATATATTTTGACGGTTACCAACAATTAATGAACAAAAAGATTTATTTTTAGTCATCTTCTTCACTAAAGGAAACTTAGCGATAGTTTTATTTGGTTTAGAGTTTAATTTTAATATTAAATCAGATCTTAAAAAAATACTGTATCTATTGATTTTATGTAAATTTCTATAACCAAACCTTCTTGTTTTAGGAAGGTTCCATGAAGCTTTATTATCTTTAAGTGTGGTTAATTCTGGATTTCTAACAGAGACTAATTTTTTTTTCTTCAATATTTTAATGATTTTTTTTGTTCGTATTTTTGGTGATAAGCTTCTGCTTTGCAGTAATTTTTTTCTTTTGATACCTTAGTTGAAACTTTTCCATCTAATTTACTGTTAACTTCGTTTAAAACTTTTTCTGCAATCTGTTTTTCTTCATCTGTGTTATAAAATATTTCTGAACGGTATTGAATTCCCACATATGTACCCTGTCGGTTTACTTGAGTTGAGTCGTGTAATTCAAAAAATAAATTGACCATGTCCTCGTATGACTTTTCTTTTTCATCATACTCAACTTTGACAACTTCTATATGTCCTGTATCTCCACCACAAACTGCCTTGTATGTAACATTTGGCTCATCTCCACCACAGTAACCGCATTCTGTAGATATTATACCTTTGATGCCCTCATACTTTTTTTCGTCCCAAAAACAGCCAATACCACCAATAAATGTTTTCATTATTTTTAAAATATACTTTAGTTTTTTAAAATTGAAATTGCTTTTATTTCGTCTACTCCGATCCCACAACACCCACCAATAATCTGAGCTCCATTTTTAATCCATGACTTAACTTCATTTAAATATCCAGCTGGCGTCATGTCATCTACAAATCTCCAGTGTGGTTTTTCATAATAACCTTTATTTGGATATGCTCCTAATATTCCATCATAATTTTTCTTTGCAGTTTCAATTGCTTTTCCTGTAATATTTATATCTGAATGAGCAACCAATATTGGCCCACTGTGTAATTTTTTAAAATTATTTATGGATGTCTCAAAGTTTTCATAGACATGTGTATCAGAGTCAATTGTATCATTATATCCAAGCATTATATTTTTTTGATCATCCATTACGCATGATACAGATAACCAAACAGGTATATTTACTTTTGTGGAGCAATTTAGCATTGTTTCAACTATGTCAGCTTGTGAAGACATAGCTTCTAAAATAATTAAGTCTACTCCAGCGTCAGATAAAATTTTTAATTGTTCATGAAAACCAGGTATCATTGCTTTGATACCAAGTTTATAAAAGTTTCCAAAAGTTGATACACTTCCAGCTAATGTAGTTTCTTTATTTGTATTTTCTATTGCTTCTCTTGCAACCTTAACACTTTTTTGATTGAATTTTTCTATAGAGTCTTCATAACCATATTGTCTCATTGATATTGGAGTAGTACTATATGTATTAGTTGTAATTACATCGGCTCCAGCATTTATATAATCCTCATGCACTTTTCTAACTAATTCAGGATGATCAACAGAACACTTCCCACACCACATATGCTTATCCATCTCAGCACCATTTTTTTCTAGTTCTGCGCCCATACCACCATCTAAAATAATGATTTTATTGTTTTCTAATTTTGTCTTGATTGCGTCGTATGACATAAATTTTATTCTTTACTATTTGTAAATGCGCAAATTTTATTTCCATCTAAATCACGAAGATAAGAATAATAAACTCCTGAGCCTTCTGGTCTTTCACCACCAGATCCCTCACTAGTTCCACCAGCTTTTAAACCTACCTCATGAAATTTATCTACGTGAGATCTTGATGAAGTTAAAAATGTGATTTGTGTTCCATTTCCAAAGGTAGCATTTTTTTTATTGAAAGGTTTAGTAACGTAAAACTCAATATCTTTAGTACCTTTTGCTCCATATGCAGCATAATCATCTTCTATTGTCTCGTTTCTATCTAAACCAATTACTTCTAAAACTTTGTCATAAAATGTAATAGCATCATTTAAATTATTAGTACCTACCATCACATAACCAATCATATAAACCCCTATTAACTAATTCTGATTATAATTTATTTAAGCTATTAATTCCAACCGGTAATTGCTTTAACTTCTAAAAATTCAGTGAAACCCCAGACACCACCTTCACGACCATTGCCAGATTGTTTATAACCACCAAAAGGCATGCCAGTATCAGTGGCTTGACCATTTATATAAACTGTTCCAGCTCTAACTTTTCTAGCAACTCTTTTAGCTTTTTCTTTATCTTCAGTTTGTAAGTAATTACCAAGTCCATAAGATGTATCATTTGTAATTGCTATTGCTTCTTCCTCAGTTTCAAATGGTATAATTGAAAGTACAGGTCCAAAAATTTCAGTTCTTGCAATTTTCATATCATTATTTACATCTGAAAAAATTGTTGGTTTAACAAAATAACCTTTATTAAGTCCATTTGGCAAATCTGGTCCACCCGCAGCTAACGTTGCACCTTCTTTAATCCCTTCATTAATAAGATTAACAACTTTATCGTATTGTACTTTTGAAACTACAGGTCCAATATGATCTCCTTTTTTAGATGCAAGATCTACTTTAATTTTGTTTGCCTCATCAACAGCTTCTTTAACAGCTCTTTCATAAATTGGTTTTTCAACCAACATTCTTGTTGGAGCATCACATGATTGTCCAGAGTTACTCATTATATTTCTTACACCATCTCTAACAGCATTAGGATATGAATCTGCAAAAACTATATTTCCACCTTTACCACCCAATTCAAGAGTTACTTTTTTTATAGTATCAGCTGCATTTTTCTGAATTAGTTTTCCAGCTCTAGTTGATCCTGTGAACGAAACCATATCAATGTCAGTATGACCAGAAATATGATTTCCAACAACTTCTCCATTTCCATTTACTAAATTAAAAACTCCAGCAGGAAAGCCAGCTTCGTCAATCATTTCTGCAAACAATACTGCTGATACTGGAGCAATTTCAGATGGTTTTAAAATCATTGTACATCCAGCAGCTAAAGCAGGAATAACCTTTAATACGATTTGGTTCATAGGAAAATTCCAAGGCGTTATTAATCCGCAAACCCCAATTGGTTCATATCTAATATGATTATTAGATTTAGGATCAAATTGATGTTCAAAATTAAAATTTTTTAAAATTTCAATGTTATTTCTACAAATATCTGCACCCATTTTAGTGTGAGTTTCGGAAGCAAAATCTAGTGGAGCGCCCATTTCTTTAGATTGAGCCTCAACCATTTCATCCCATCTTCTATTATAAATTTCATCAAACTTTTCAAGTAAAGCTAACCTTTCTTCCTTTGTAGTTTCTCTCCAAGTCTCAAATGCGATCTTGGCGGCATTTATGGCCTTATCTGCATCTTCAGCAGAGCCCAAAGATATTATTGCAAAAGCTTCCTCAGTTGAGGGATTAATTACTTCAAAGTCATTTGGTTTAGCTGGAGAAACCCACTTTCCATTTATATAAAAATTTTTCTTTTCAATCATGAATTTATTGTAGCATAAAATTTAAATTTCATAACCTTTTTCTTCAGGCTCATTGTCAATTAACTCCTCAGGAAAACCTTCAGCTCTAAAATTAATTTTATTTAAGTCTTCCATTCTTTTTACTATCATCGAGGACCAAGCTCTTGATCCATATTTTTTTTGACCATCCTTAAATATGTCAACAATTTTTGGAGAAATTTCTAAAGGTGCATTTAATTTTTTTGCTAGTTTATCAAACAGACCTGTATCCTTTAAAACAAGATCCATAGTAAAGTTAATATTGTAAGAACCATTTAATATAACTTGGCTTTCTGTTTCATGTACGAATGAATTACCTGAGGATACGGCGATTCCCTTGTAAGTTTTTGCAAGATCTAGGTTTGATTTTTTTGCAATTGTCCATGCTTCACCAAGTGCAACTAAGTGTGCAGATGCTAAATAATTTGTAATTACTTTAAGCACAGAAGCAGTACCTAATACTCCTGTATGTAATATTTTTCGTCCCATTACCGTTAAAGCAGGCAATATTTTCTCAAATGCCTCCCTTTCTCCACCAACAAATATTGATATATTTCCAGATGCTGCTCTATGACAGCCACCGCTTACTGGACCATCTAGTGGTATAGCTTTTTTTTCAATAACTTTCTGTCCAATTCTTTTAACTTCTGCCTCATCTGTAGTGCTCATTTCTAACCAAATTTTATTTTCAGAAAGACCTTCCAATATTCCATCTTCTCCTTCCATAACTTCTGCACAAATTTCAGGAGAAGGAAGACAAGTTATTATTAAATCAACTTCCTCAGCCAGTTCTTTAGCAGAGTTCGCAATTATAGCCCCAGAGTCTTTAAATTGTTTTGTTAAATTTTTATCTAAATCTCTAACTGTTAAATTAAATTTATTCCTCAATAAACTCCCAGCTAGTTTTCCTCCAACATTTCCCAAGCCAATAAATCCTATATTCATTAATTTTCCTCCTCTTTCTTTTTATATAATATCATTATGACACCAAATATTATTACTACTCCTCCAATAAATAATTCACTTGTTGGTTTTTCACCTAATAAAAATATTGCAGCAAGCAATCCAGTGGGTGGTATACCCATAGTCACTATTGGTAATACTTTATATAATGGATTATTTTTTAGAACATAATAAAAACAACCATAAGTAATTGGTTGCATAATAAATCCTATGTAAAATGCTATTAACCAGTGATTAAATTTAGCAGTTGATAAATATGATATGGTATCACCTTCAATTACCGCAGAAATTAAAATTAAAGTGGGTCCAGAAAATAATGCAAGCCACGCAACTAAAGCTAAAGGATTAATTTCTTTACTCAAAGGTTTAACAATTACTTGGCCAAGTGCCCATATTGCTGAACCTAAAATTGTAAGAGCAATACCAAATATTTTTCCATCTAAATTAGGTGAGCCAGTTAAAATATAAACTCCTACAAATGCAATTCCTATCCCAATCAAAGCTCTTAAAGTTGGTTTTTCTTTCAACATGAAAAAAGCAAATATTACACCAAACGGAACTTCTGTTTGTACTAATAATACCGCTGCAGATGCATCAATAAAATTTAAACCAGTATAGGTAATACTGTATTGCAACGTGTTTGCTATAAACGAAGCGATAAAAATTTTTTTTAAGAAACCTTTGGGAATAGGAAACCACCAAATTAAAATTGATGCTGCAAATATAAATCTTAATCCCATTAAAAGTATTGGAGGAAAAGACTCAAAAGCAGGTTTGGCAATTACAAAACCAAAACCTAAAAAGATAGGAACAAGTGATGCAACTAGAGTGTCTTTAAAATTCATTCAATTCATTTAATATTAATGATTATTCAAGAACTTATGATATATTCACTTTTTTAAAATATGAATTCAACAAAAATAGAACCAAAATACATAAGTAAATCAAATCCAAGAGTTGGCCTTATTGCTCTTGCAAGTGATTTTATGATTGAGAGGGATTTTATTAATGTAATTAAGGATAGAGAAATTGATTTTTTTGTTAATAGAATAGAGTGTTATAATCCTTTAACCAAAGAAAATTTGATCAAAATGTCAAATAAAGTAACCAGTGTAACAAAAGATATTTTACCAGATCAAGATATTGATTGCGTAGTCTACGGATGTACTTCCGGAACTATTGCAGCAGGTTTTAATTCTATTGAGCAAAAGGTAAAAGCAGCTAAACCAATGGCTGAGGTTACGACACCAAGTACTGCAGCTATAAAAGCATTAAAAAAGTTAAATATTAAAAAGCTTTCACTATTTACCCCTTACAGCAAAAAACTTAATGATGAGGTTATGGAATATTTTAGGTCTGAAGGTTTTGAAATAACATCCAATTCATACTTTGATATAGAAGCAGATTATGACATTGGAAAAGTAGACCAAAATTATTTGTATGATGTCCTGTCTAAAATAGATTTAAATGGAGCGGATGCATTATTTGTATCTTGTACAGCCCTACCAGTATTACCAATAATTGAAAAACTTGAGAAAAAACTTAACACAATTGTTTTATCAAGTAATCAGGCTTTAATTTGGGATACTCTTGTCCAAATAAATAAAAATAACCATGTAGAAGGTTTTGGCAAATTATTCAGATAGAAATTTATGTCATTTACTAAAGGCGAATATAAGCAAAGATTAAAAAAAGTTCAGTCGATGATGCAGGATAAAGGTATTGAACTATTAATTTCTCACGACACAAATAATATGAATTATTTAACTGGTTATGATGCATGGTCTTTTTATTATGCACAGTGTGCAATTGTTCATGTTAACGCTGAAGAACCTTTATGTTTTGTAAGAGCTCAAGACTCTGGAGGTGCGTATATTAAAACTTATCTGAAAGACGAAAATATAATTGTTTATGATGAAAATTATATTCATACATGGCCAAAACATCCTTATGATTATTTAGTTCAAATTATAAAAGATAGAAATTGGGATAAGCTTTCAATCGGAGTTGAAATGGATGCTCATTATTTTACTGCTTTTTGCTATGAAAAGATAAAACAAGGTTTACCAAATGCAAAAATAAAAGATTCAGAGAGATTAGTTAACTGGGCAAGATTTGCAAAATCTGATGCAGAAATTAATTATATGAAAACTGCTGCACTAATTTCAGAAAAAGGAATGAGGACTGCAATGGAGGTAATAAAACCTGGAGTAAGACAATGCGATGCAGTCGGAGAAATACAAAAAACTTTATTTTATGGGACACCTGAGTTTGGTGGAGAGTATTCTAGTATCGCTACACTTCTTCCCACAGGCAAAGGAACATCGGCATCACATTTAACGGCAACGCAGGACAAGTTTGTTGAGGGTGAAGCGACAATCGTTGAGTTATCTGGAGTTTATAAAAGATATCATGCGCCAATGGCCAGAACAGTCTTACTTGGAAAACCTGATCAATTAAAAATAGACACGATGAACAAAACTATCGAAGCTCTTCAAGCTGGAATTGATGCTACAAAACCTGGGAATACAGCAAATGATGTTGCGCAAGCTTTTTGGGGTATTTTAGATAAATATGGAATAGAGAAAAAATCAAGAACTGGTTATTCAATTGGAATAGGTTACCCGCCAGATTGGGGCGAGCATACACTTAACATATATAAAGGAGAAATGACCGAATTAGTTCCAAATGCGTGTTTTCATATGATAGCTGTAATGCAATTTGGAGATTGGGGAGTTGAAGCATCTGAAGCTATAAGAGTTACAGATAAAGGATGTGAATTATTTTGTAATTTTTCAAAAGAGTTACATATTAAGAGCTAATTAAGTGTTGCAAACAACTTAACTAAATGTTTTAAAAACTAATCTATGTCAAAAAAAGAAGATTTTGTAAAATTTGATAAAGTCGACAAAAGCTACGATGGAAAAGTATTAGTAGTTAAAGATTTAAATTTAGACATCGAAGAAGGTGAATTCGTAACAATGCTTGGACCTTCCGGTTCAGGTAAAACAACGTGCTTAATGATGCTTGCTGGTTTTGAAACACCGACCAATGGAGAAATTTATTTAGATAAAAATCCAATTTCAAATATTCCTCCACACAAAAGAGGTATTGGAATGGTTTTTCAAAATTATGCTCTTTTTCCTCATATGACAGTTTTTGAAAATTTAGCTTTTCCTTTAAGGGTAAGAAAAATTTCAAAAGACGATATAGATAAAAAAGTAGAAAAAGCATTATCAATGGTTTCATTATCAGGATTCGGAAATAGAATGCCAGGACAACTTTCTGGTGGCCAACAACAAAGAGTAGCAGTAGCAAGAGCATTGGTATTTGATCCATCCGTTGTTTTAATGGACGAGCCTCTAGGTGCTTTAGATAAAAATTTAAGAGAGAGTATGCAGTATGAAATAAAACATATTCATGAGAGTATTGGTGTAACAGTTGTGTATGTTACGCATGATCAAGGTGAGGCATTAACAATGTCAAACAGAATAGCAGTATTTAATGATGGTAAAGTTCAGCAACTTTCAAGTCCAGATAAGTTGTATGAAGAGCCAGTAAATTCATTTGTTGCCGAATTTATAGGAGAGAATAACACTTTCGCTGGAGAAATCTCAGATATATCAAATGGATCCTGCAAAGTTAAACTAGATAAAGGTGAAATAATCGCAAATCCAATATCAGTTAAATCTGTTGGAGAAAAAACTACCGTATCAATCAGACCTGAGAGAGCATTGATTAATCCAAAAGATAAAATGGATAACAATCAAAAAGGTATAATAGAAGAGGTTATATATCATGGTGACCACACAAGAGTGAGGCTTAACTTGCTTGGAAATTCAGAATTTATTTTAAAAGTTCCAAATAGTTCTCAAAATTTAGATATTAAATTAGGTAACGAGATTAATATTGGCTGGAATGGTCATGATGCAAGAGCTTTAGACCCAAAATAAGCTAAATTATTACAAAATTACCAAAATCCCCTGTTGACTCTCTTTTCCTATGTTGCTGTACTTCGTTTTTTATAAAAAAACGTTTAAACGGAGGATAAATGAAAAAATTAAGTAAATTATTACTTGCCGTAACTTTTGCTATCTCAGTATCTTCATCAGCATTTGCAGTAGTTGTTGCATCATGGGGTGGAGCTTACACAGAAAGTCAAAAGTTAGGTTATGGTGATCCAACTGCAAAAGCACTTGGCATACCAATTGAGTGGGTTGATTATTCTGGTGGATTGTCAGAGATCAAAGCTCAAAAAGAAGCAGGTGCAATTACATGGGATATCATAGACGTATTTGCTTATGATACTATCAATGGTTGTGACGAGGGTATTTTTGTTGAATTTGATTTTGACAAAGACTTTCCACCAGCACCAGATGGTACACCAGCTAGTGAAGACTTTTTCACAGATATGCCTAGTAAGTGTGCAGTAGGAAATATTTTGTACTCTTGGAATTATGCTTATAACAGCGACTTGTTAAAAAGCACACCAAGTACGATTAAAGATTTCTTTAATACAAAAAGATTTCCAGGAAAAAGAGCAATTTATAAAAGTGCTCTTACAAACCTAGAAATTGCATTAGCGGCTGATGGTGTAAAAATGGGTAAAGGTGGAGAATTTCTATATGAAAAACTTGAAGACCCAGCTTATGTAACTAGAGCTATGAACAAAATCAAAGCACTTTGTGAAGATCCAAAAGGTGGATGTGTATTTTGGTCAGCAGGTGCTCAACCACCAGAATTATTAATGAGTGGTGAAGTTGTAATGGCAACTGGTTGGAATGGAAGATTTTTCAATGCAGCAATAGGAGAAGGTGCTCCAATCGTTCAAGTTTGGGACGGTCAAGGTCTTGACTATGAATATTTTGCATTAGTTAAAGGTGGACCAAACGAAGCAGATGCTAAAAAAGCTTTAGCAATGATGACAAATACTGAAATGTTAGCAGGAAGTGCAAAATATATTGCATATGCTCCATGGAGAAAATCATCAATTGCAGTTATGGAAGCAGGAGAGCCTTGGTATAAAGATGGAAAAACTAACATGGTTCCACATATGCCAACAGCACCAGCTAACCTTAAAAAATACTTCTTAGTGAACGCTGAGTACTGGGCTGATAATGGTACAGAACTTGGTGAACAGTGGGAAGCTATGAAAGCTAGTATTAAATAATTAGAGTTTTAAACACTTTAATTTTATATTATATTTAGGGCGGTTACTATAACCGCCCTTTTTTTATGAGCTCAGAACAAAAAATATTATCAACAGATGGAATTCCCTTAGAGGAAAGCCTTAAGCAAGCAGAAAAAAAAAATAAAATAAAAGCCTTTCTGTTAGTAACGCCATTACTCTTATTTCTAATTATTACTTACATAATTCCTATCGCAGATATGTTCTCTCGAAGTATAGACGACAAAATGGTCACAAACATGCTGCCCAAAACATACAAAGCAATGGAGCAGTGGGATGGAAAAGAACTTCCACAAGAAGAAGTATTCGAAGCTTTCTATTTGGATTACAAAATTTTGGTAGAAAATAAAACAGCAGGTAGATTACAAACCCAACTTAACTACGAGAAAAATGGTTTTAAGAGTGTATTAAAAAAATTAGCTAGAAAACAAAAGAAATTTGAGGAGGGAAACTACAAAGAGCAAATAATGAAAGTACATAAAAGGTGGAGAAATGTAGATTATTGGAGGGCAATTAAAAGAAGAGCTCCAGCCTACACTTACTCAAAATATTTGAAGGGCGTTGACATGTACTCTAATGAAGAAGGTAAAATTGTTCAGGTAGCTGAAGACAGAAGAATTCATAGAATTTTATGGTCAAGAACTTTGGAAGTAGCATTTTTTGTAACTCTATTTTGTTTTTTAATGGCCTATCCAATTGCACATTTGTTAGCAACTCTTCCAATGAAGTATAGTAATTTGCTCATGATTTGTGTGCTACTTCCATTTTGGACCTCACTACTAGTGAGAACTGCCAGTTGGATGATTTTGTTACAACAACAAGGGTTAGTTAATGATTTTTTTGTTTGGATCGGCCTTGTTGCAGACGATAACAGACCGGAGATGATGTATAACAAGACTGGGACTTATGTTGCAATGACACAAATACTTTTACCATTTATGGTATTACCTTTGTATAGTGTTATGAAAACAATCTCTCCAAGCTTAATGAGAGCTGGAAAATCTTTAGGTGCAACTCCTGGTGTAGCTTTTTTTAAGATTTATTTTCCACTCACAATACCTGGAATCGGAGCAGGCTGCCTATTAGTTTTTATACTTGCAATTGGATATTACATAACTCCAGCTCTGGTAGGAGGAGCTTCTGGAACTCTTATAAGTAATCAAATAGCCTATCATATGAAGAGTACTTTAGATTGGAGTTTTGCTTCTGCAATGGGATTAATGTTGTTGACTGGAGTGTTGGTTATTTATTGGATTTATAACAAACTTGTGGGAGTTGATAATATCAAATTAGGATAATTATGGCTTTACCAAAATATACTGAACCCCATTATAGAGTCTGGCATTATTTTTATCTTTTTGTTTGTGGATGTGTATTTTTCTTTTTAATTGCACCATTGTTTGTAATTTTTCCATTATCATTTAATGCAGAAGAATTTTTAGTTTTTACAGATGGAATGAAGAGACTTGATCCAGATGCATTTTCTACGAGATGGTACAAAGATATGGTCTATGGAACAAAAAACCCTTGGGGCTTAGCTGCAAAAAATAGTTTTATAATTGCAATATTTGCAACCATCGGTTCAATTATACTTGGAACTTTAGCTGCTCTTGGTTTGAGTAGTAGACATATGCCTTACAAAGGTTTGATAATGGCGACTTTAATATCTCCAATGATAGTTCCTTTAATTATTTCAGGTGTTGCAATTTTCTTTTTCATGGCGAAAGTAGGATTGGCTGCTACACACTTAGGCATAATTTTAGCCCATATTATTTTAGGAACTCCATTTGTCGTAATCACAGTCACAGCAACACTTTCAGGATTTGATCATAGCATAACTCGAGCTGCATCTAGTTTAGGTAGCAATCCTTTTAATACATTTATGAAAATTACTCTGCCATTAATTCTACCTGGTGTTATTTCTGGTGGTTTGTTTGCATTTGTCACATCTTTCGATGAGGTAGTAGTTGTATTATTCCTAGCAGGCTTAGATAACACTACAATACCAGTTCAAATGTGGACTGGTCTTAGAGAACAACTTAGTCCCACAATTCTAGCTGTAGCAACATGTTTAATTGTTTTATCAATATTAATTTTACTTACAGCTGAGCTTTTAAGAAGAAGATCTGAGAGATTAAGAGGAATAAATAGATAGTTTAGTTTACAGATTCAATTACTGTAGCAATTCCCATACCCAAACCAATACACTGAGTTGAAAGTGCATATTTTTTATTTTCTCTCTGAAGTAATTCGGCAGCCTTACCTGTAATTCTTGCACCTGTTGCTCCAAGAGGATGGCCAAGCGCAAGTGCACCGCCATCTAAATTAACTTTATCTTTATCTATGCCTAAATCTTTAATGCATGCCAGAGATTGCGAAGCGAAAGCCTCATTCAATTCAACAATATCAATTTTGTCCGCTGACAAATTAGCTCTCTTCAAAGCTTTTCGCGATGCTCCAATTGGACCTAATCCCATATAGTCAGGATCACAGCCTTGCACTGCAGTAGACACAATTCTTCCTAGAATATTTAAATTATTTTCTTTTGCATAATTTTCTTCGCAAATTAATGTTGCAGCTGCACCATCAGTTAAAGGTGAAGAAGTTGCTGCTGTAACAGTACCATTTTCGTCAAATGCAAGTTTTAATCCATCTAACTTTTCCATTGTACTACCTGGTCTAATATTTCCATCAGTATCACAATCACCAATGGTTACTATTTCATTTTTAAAATTCCCTTTTGTTTGAGCTTCATGTGCTTTTTGATGACTTGAGATCGCAAATTCCTGCTGTTCATGCCTTGAGATATTATATTTTTTTGCAACATTTTCTGCGGTTGTTCCCATTGAAAAATATACATGAGGATTATCGTTTTTATTTTCAGGATAAGGTATGGGATCAAATCCTGTATTAACTCTAGTCATACTTTCAACTCCTCCACATATAAATACTTTTCCTGCACCTAATGAAATTTTACCTGCAGCAATATGAATAGCTTCCATTGAAGAACCACACCATCTATCAACTGTCATTCCTGAAGTTTTGACATCCATATTAGTTAAAAATGTTGTTAGCTTTCCAATATTAAATGACTGTTCTCCAGTTTGGAATGCACAACCAACAACAATATCTTCAATATCATCTTTTTTAACATTGGACTTGGAAACTAAATTTTTAATCACCTCTGCTAATAAATTTACTGGTTTTGTATCTATGAGCGCACCTTTTCTCGCCATTGTAAAAGGTGATCTAGAGAAGCCGGCAATAACAGGTTTAAACATAATTATAAATATAAGGTTAATCTGGAAATGGTAAAGAAGTTATAATGCCTTTTCTATTTTTTCCATTAAAAGTATTTACAAAAATCTCATTTCCAATTTCCCAGTAATCTTTTAAAATCATGGAAAGACCAATATTTTTTTTAAATCTTGGAGAATATATTCCAGAAGCAATTTGGCCAATTTTTACATTATCCTTTGAATATACTGGTAGAGGCATACCGGTTGGTTTACATGGATCTCCATCAAAGATAATTCCTCTCATTTTTTGAGCTATTCCATTAGATTGTATTTTTCTTAAAGCCTCTTTACCTATAAAATCATGATCATCCTCTTGTTTGCAGTATTTTTCAAGATTACACTCCAATGGATTATTTTCTCTTGTAAAGTCATTTCCATAAGACATTAACCCAGCCTCAATTCTATCAATTAAATTTGGACATCCTGGAGAAATATTAAATTTTTGTCCGTTTTCCCATATAGCATCCCAAAGTTTTTCTCCAAGTTCTATCTCATTAAAATGGGTTTCAAATGCTTTAAAGTATATTTCAAAACCATCTTGTTTACTGTAACCGGATCTCGCAATAATTTGTTTAGTTCCTAAAAAATCAAACACTTTAAAATTAAAAAATTTTAACTTTTTTATATCCTCTCCAAAAATTGAAATTAGTAGATCCTCAGATTTCGGACCTTGAATAGCTAATGGATATACATCTGGTTCGATAATTTCTACATTTAATTTTGATCCTAATGCAATTCCTTTTGCCCAAAGCAAAATATCTGAATCAGCAATTGAAATCCAAAACATATCATCGTCTAGTTTTAATAAAACTGGATCATTAATCATCCCAGCTGTGTCATCAATTATTGGAATATAAAAACATTTCCCCGTCTCCATTTTTTTAATGGATCGTGGTGTCATTTTTTGTACCAGTTTTTCAGCATCAGGCCCTGTAATTTGTACTTGTCTTTGACAAGACACGTCCCACACTTGAACCTGCTCTCTTAAATGCCAGTAATCTTCTTCTACCGTATTCTTAAAACCTTTTGGAAGTAGCATGTGATTGACAACAGTAAAATCAGATACTCCACATTCCTCTACTTTATTAGTAAATGGAGTTCGTCTTATACGCCTAGACATATTTAATTTTATATTTTTTTGTGGAATTAAATTTTCTTTTCTCATTTATTTAGACCACCAAACTGTGTAGCTATTTTTAGAGATTATAATTGGAACATGATATTTTTTATTTTGATCTTCCATTTTAAATTTAACATTAATTTCTGAAACTATTTTCTTTTCTGAAAAATAATTGCCAGTTTTACAAACCATTTCATACTCACAATTGCAGTCGTCTTTACTTAATTCAAATTCTTGCAGTATTCGTCCACCTTCATCAGATTTAGTTTCGCAGAAAACTTTCTTCTCTCCATTTTCATTAATTTGATAAATAATTACTTCAACATTTGCAGCGTGCGAGCCATTTGTTGCATCTAATAAGTGAGAAGAGAAAGTTGCCACAATTATTCTATTGATGATTTCTCTCTTTTACTTGCAACTGCAGAGACTATTGGGCTTAATACAGGTTTTGCTTTAACATTTACACATGCGGGTTTTCCACTTTCCATAGCCCTTTTAAGTGCAGGACCAAGTTCTTCTCTTTTATTAACTAATTCTCCATGTCCTCCAAAACCCTCAAATATCTTGTGAAATGGTATATCACGAAAATCAGTTCCCACGCTTTTTCCACTTTTAAATAATCTCTCTTGTTGCTGACCAATTGAGGCAAGACCTCCGTTATTATCAATTACAACTGTAATAGGTTTTTTCTCATAAAATACACTTTCAATAGACATTCCCCCAGATAAAAACGCACCATCACCACTAATTAGAACTACATTTGAATCTGGATTATGATTTTTTGCAGATAGAGCGAATGAAACCCCAACACCTAACATGCTAAAGGTTCCAGGATGCAATATACCTTTTAATTTTTTCCCTTTGGCACCTGCGATGTTAATTGCAATTTCCGACCAAAAATGAGTATTTCCTCCGTCGATAACAAGCCAATCATTTTCACTCATTGCATCTTGAACATCCAATGAAAGTTGTAGAGGGTGAATTTTTCCTCCATTTTTTTTAGATGCTTCAGCTTCAATTTTTAAATCTTTTAATGATTTATCTACCCATTCCTTCTTCTTTTTTTTATTCTCTTCAAACCAATTTGTATTTAAAGACCATTTATTATTTTTTTTTAAGTTGGATAATGTATCTAAAAAAACACCAGGATCACTTAGTAAACTAAAATCTGCAGCTCTATTAAGTTCTAATTCTTCATGTGAACCATTCACACAAACTAATTTTGTTGTTTCTGGTATAAAAGGTGGATTTCCAAAATTTAGTTGATTGTCTAATCGTGCTCCAACTACAAGAACCAGATCTGAATTTTGTAATGCAAATTCTGAAGGAGGGAATTGATGTATATCAGCCAATCCCATGTAAGCGTTTGCCTCTTCTCCTAATAATTTTTGATGATACGGAACATTAAAAATTGGAATATTTAAATTATTACCAGCTGCTTCAAGATTTTCTTCTGAATGTGACCACCAAACACCGTGTCCACCAATAATAACTGGTTTTTTTGAATTACAAGCAAGTTCTAAGACTTTAGAGAGTGAATTTGGATCTGGCCACGCTTTGGCTATAGGTTTTGCTTTTTGAGAATATGGTCTTTCTTCTAAACCAACTTCTTCTGCAAAAGATGAAAACATAATATCAACAGGAAGACTAAGATGTACAGCACCTGGATATCCGTTAGTTGCAATATGATATGCTTTGTCTACAAATTCTCTTATTCTAGTTCCATCAGTAATGCTTGCACTATATTTGGTTAAGGGGGCTGCAATTGAAACATCGTCAATTTCTTTAAAACCACCTGAGCCTTGTCTTTTAAGACTGCTAGATCCTGTAATGTAAATAATTGGACTTCTCTCACCCCAAGCTTCCATCATTGAAGGGACTGCATTTGTAAATCCTTCGGGTCCAACTAAACATACTGATGGTTTACGAGTAATTCTTGTATTGCCGTCTGCTAAATGACCTGCAATCTGCTCATGAGGAGTGTTTATTACTTCAATTTGGCATTCAGCAAAACCTTCAATTGCTGGATTACAAAAACCTCCTGAAAGAGTAAAAACTTTACTAATACCTTTGTCTTTTAGAGCCCTCGCAAGTAAAGCCCCACCTCTAATTTTGTTTTCGCTCATTTAGTAATTTACCTTATTTATAGTACTATCTATTACTATATTAGAAGTTACATCATTAATATCGTTTAATCCCACTAACCCGAGTGTCGTGCTGGCTTCTTCTTTAATTATTTCCACAATTCTCCTTAATCCTTTCCTTCCATCAGCACCCATTGCATACATTACGGGCCTTCCAATCATTGCATAATCTGCACCAAATGCAAGAGCTCTCACGATATCACTTCCACTTCTTATTCCACTATCAAAGATTAAAGGAAAATCGTTTCCTACTGATTTTCTGATTAGTGGAAGCATATTTATTGCTGCTGTAGCGCTATCTAATTGTCTGCCTCCATGATTTGAAACTTGTATTGCATCAGCGCCAGCCTTCTTAATTTGTGTTGCATCGTCAGGAGACATTACTCCTTTAATTATAAGTTTACCTTTCCATTTATCTCTTACTCTCTTAAGTGTATCCCAATCAGTAGAACCTCTGCTTTCTTTTCTTTTAAAGATACCATCTCCACTTTTAGATGTAACGTAATTCATTGGTTTAGGAATGCCACTTAGCAAAGTCGATAAAGACCAAATAGGATGAGTTGCAAAATCAAAAAATTGTTTTGGACCAATCTTGAAAGGGTAGGAGAAACCATTTTTATCATCTCTAGTTCGTCTGGATAGTACTGGGACATCCACAGTTAATATTGCAACTTCGTATCCTGTATTCTTAGCTCTATCTAAAAGTTCCATAACGAAATTTTCATCCTGAAATATATACAGCTGCATCCATGAGTGACCTTCTGAAAGTTCATACATTTTTTCTAAAGTTGTTGTAGAAGCCATAGAAACACAAGTAGGTATATTGTTTCTCGCACTTTCAGCTGCTAACATAGAGTCTGCCCCAGGCCATGATAAATTAGTCATTCCCATTGGAGCAAAACCAAATGGAAAATCAAATTCATACCCTAATACTTTTTTTTTAAGAGATCTTTTTTCAACATTTCTTAAAACTTTAGGTTCAAGTCTAATTTGATCTAAAGCTCTGCTATTTATTTCTGCTAATTTTTCATCTCCTGATGCACCATCAATAAAATCAAAAACTAATTTAGGTAGACGTTTTCGTGACAGTTCTCTTGCATCTTTAATACTAAAAATTTTTTGACTTGGTAAAATATTATCACTCATTATTAACTTTAATATATTCTTTTAAATTA
>CACLEJ010000012.1 GCA_902605865.1 uncultured Pelagibacteraceae bacterium | reverse complement strand
ATAGCAGTATTTTTAATTTATGATGTCTTTCATATGTACATAATTCGTAGTCTTCTGACATAAAAAACAGGTGGTCTTTTTTGAAGCGGTCGAGGTTTTTTAATGGAAATAGTTGATTTCCAAGTATAAAAAATAATTTCATTAATTATTTTATGTCAGAAAAATATCTAATTGTCGGTGCGACAGGTTCTATCGGATCCAATTTAGCTGAGCAAATGTATTCTTCTGGAAAAGAAATTCATTTAGTCGGGAGAGATGAAAGCCAACTTAAAAATTTAGCTGAGAAATTGAACTCTTCTTATACTGTGGCAGATGTATTACACGAAGGATTCGTGGATACAATTAAATCAGACATATCAGAAATCAAAGGTATAGCTTATTGTGTTGGTTCCATAGATCTGAAGCCATTAAAAATGGCAAATGAGACAGATTTTCATAAATGTATGAAACTTAATTTTTATTCTGCAGTAGAATTAATTAAAGGATTTCAGGAAAACCTGAAACAAAATAAAGGCTCAATCGTTTTATTTTCAACTGTTGCAGCTCAAAGAGGGTTTACAAACCATTCAATAATTGCATCTACTAAAGCGGCGATTGAGGGATTAACAGTTTCATTGGCGGCAGAATTTGCTCCAAACATAAGAGTTAACAGTGTTGCTCTAAGTTTAACTAATTCTAAGATAGCTCAACCCATGTTAAAAAATATAGCAATCGCTCAAGGTATAGCTAAAGCCCACCCACTCAAACGATTGGGAGAAGGAAAAGATGGAGCAGCTTTAGCAAAATTTTTACTTACTGAAGAGAGTTCTTGGGTAACGGGTCAAATAATTGCAGTTGATGGTGGAAGATCAAAACTTTCATAAGGTGAAAAAAATAATATACGCTTTAATTCTTTTTTTAGTATTTAGCTCAAAATCATATGCACAAAACTTTAAATTAGAAAAATTAGTCAACCTAGATTCACCTTGGGGATCCTCTTTTATTAATAGTAATGAAATAATAGTTACAGAAAAAAGTGGCAAAATAAAAATTGTAAATATTTTATCTAGAGAAGTTCAAGAAATTAGTCATCAACTTAACTTTGTTGTCCATGGTCAAGGAGGCTTATTAGATATTATTCATAAAGACAACAATATTTGGATTTCATACACTGAAGATAGAGGTGGATATAAAACTAGCACTTCTATTGCAAGAGCAGAATTTAATAAGAAACAATTAAACTTTAAAAATATTTTTCAAGCAAATCCCCCAATAGACTCTGGTTATCATTTTGGATCAAGATTAGTTATCAAAGATAATCTTATATTTGCTTCTGTGGGTGAGAGAGGACAAGGTATGATTGCACAAGACGCCACAAAGCATCCAGGTAGTATTATAAGAATCCATTTAGATGGAAGTATACCAAAAGACAATCCAAAGTTTGAGGGAATGGTAGATTGGTTGCCGGAGATTTATCAAATTGGAATTAGAAATCCTCAAGGGATGGCACTATCTGAATTTGATGGAAAAGTTTACATGAGTAACCACGGTGCAAAAGGCGGTGATTGGTTTGGAGAAGTAAAAAAAGGTGAAAATTATGGATGGAAAATTTTAGGATGGGGAGGGACTAATTATTCTGGAATTCCAATTGGTCCAAAATGGAAACCTGGATTTACAAAAGCTATTCAATATTGGGTGCCCTCAATAGCAACTAGCGCAATAACTATTTATAAAGGTGAAGAATTTAATGAGTGGAATAGTCATGCTTTAATCACCTCGTTAAAAGACAAGTCTTTGAGGAAATTGATATTTGATGACTTATTAAATGTAAAAGAAGAGGTTATTTTTAAAAATAAAATTGGAAGAATTAGAGACATTCAAGTACATCCCTCTAACGGTAAAATTTATTTTTTATCTCAAGATGCTTTATGGTTAATGCAAAAAAAATAGTATATATTTGAATTTATGGATGATGTTGTCATAGTTGGTGGAGGTATAATAGGTGCTGCAACTGCCTACTTTTTATCAATGGAAGGTAGAAAAGTTAAGGTAATAGAGAGAGACCCTACATATAAGACTGCCTCATTTCCTTTATCTTTAGGTGGATTTAGAAGACAATTTTTTCAAAAAGAAAACATACTTTTAGGTAAATTTGCTAGAGAATTCATTTTTAACATACCAGAATTATTAAAAACAAAAAAAAATCCAAATCCAACAGCAAGCATGGTTCCGAATGGATACCTTTTAATGTTTGGACCAGAACATGCGGAGGAACAATATAAAGCTTTAGAAAATCATAGAGAATGTGATGCTGGCACAAAAAATATTAAAGGTTCAGAATTAAATAAAATATTTCCATACATTAATAACGAAGGTATAGAAACAGCAACATATACTGATAATAAAAGTGAAGGTTGGATTGATCCTTTTATGTTTCATAGTGCTTTAAAAAGTAAAGCAATTGAGTTAGGAGCAGAGTTTCTTAAGGGTGAGGTTAAAAATTTATCTGAGATAAATGCAAAAACTATCATTTCTGCAGCAGGATGTTGGACTAAAGAATTGTTGTCAGATATTCCAGTTGAACCACAAAAGCACACTGTATTTCGAGTAAAATGTCCAAAACATTTTCCTGATATGCCACTAACTGGAGATTTAACAACAGGTGTATATTGGAGACCAGAGGGTAAAGAGTTCTTAGCAGGTTCACCTATATCTGTATTTGATGCGAAAGATTTAGAACCAGCATGGAATGATTTTGAAGAATTAGTTTGGCCTGCACTGGCAAAAAGAGTTCCAGCCTTTGAAGAACTAAAATTAACTGGTGGTTGGGCAGGATTTTATGATTGTAATAAACTTGATAACAACGCAGTTGTTGGCAAACATCCAAAATATGAAAATGTTTATTTAGCCTCTGGTTTCACTGGAAGAGGTTTGATGCAAGCCCCAGGTATTGGAAGAGCATTAACTGAATTAATCACAACAGGCAGCTACCAATCAATAGATATTAGTGTTTTTGATGTTGAAAGAGTTTTAAAAAGTAATGCTAGACCTGAACCATACGTTTTATAAAAAATATGAAATTACATATAGGTGGAACAGAAAAAAAAGAAGGTTGGAAAATACTTAACATCCAAAAAAGTAATAATGTTGATTACATTGGAGATATTAGAGATCTTTCACAATTTGATGATAATAGTGTAAGCGAAGTATATGCTAGCCATGTAGTGGAGCATGTTGATCAAAAAAATATTAAAAATACATTAAAAGGTGTATTCAGAATTTTAAAGGAAAACGGAAAATTTTACATATCAGTGCCGGACATGGAAATCTTGTGCAGAATTTTTTTAGATCCTAAGGCGCCCAAAGAGGTAAAATTCCATACAATGAGAATGATGTTTGGAGGCCAAACAGATGATTATGATTACCATTATTTTGGTTGGAATTATGAATTTTTAAAAAATTATTTGGCTGAAGCAGGTTTTAAAAAAGCTGAGAGAGTTAAATCATTTAATTTATTCAATGATACAAGTAATTTTGCTCCATACGGACCTCCTATAAGCCTAAATGTTATAGCATTCAAATAATTATTTTTTTTTAATCAGGACGCCCAAAAAACCATTAAAAACTGATACAGCAAATATCATAATTTGTCCTTTTAATGAATAAAATTCAAAGGATGGATAAAAACTTATCCCAATTGAAAAAAAAAGATAAGTTAACACAAAAGGTCTATAAAATTTTTTTATAAAATTTAAAATTCTCACTTACTTTCTAGTTGCAATATAAACGCCAATTGTTGCAAGTATAAATCCTGCTATATCAATATTAGATAATTTTTCTCCTAAAAATAAATAGGCCATCACAGCTGTTGTAGGTGGGACAAGAAAAAATAATGTTGAAGTTTTACTCACTGAGCCTGCTTTTATTAAAAACATTAAAATTGTGAAGGCTCCAAATGACACAAGAATAATTTGATGTGTCATTCCTAATAAAAATCCTGTTGTAAAATTTATATAAGGAGTTTCAAATGTTAATATTAAAATTAAATTAAAAGCACAGCCACCAAAAGCTTGAAATCCATTATTAACTGATAATGGAACATTACCACTTAATTTTTTTTGCCACAAAGTTCCTGTAGTAATTGCAGCAAGAGCTATAAAACAAGTTACAAGTCCATCCTTTGGGAACTCGTCTCCAAAATCTACCCCAAGCACTAGTAAAGAGCCAATAAAACCGAATATAATACCAACCCACTGTCTCCACCCTATTACTTCTTTATAAATTGGTCCTGATAATAAGTTAGTTAATATTGGCTGAAGAGTAACTATTAAAGCTACAACACTTGCAGGAACTCCTACATGAAAAGCATACCAACAACCACCAAGGTATAATCCATGAAACAATACACCGGTAGTTATACTTTCTAATATATATCTAAATTTTGTAAAAATTATCTCTTTTTTAAGAAATGCGAATAAGAAGAAACCTATAGTTACAATTCCAAATCTAAAGGCAAGTGCCGCAAAAGGTGATGCATTCTGAACTATAATATCACCTGAGATGAATGCAGATGACCATAGCAATATAAATAGTAAAGGAAATGTTTTAATCATTTATTGAGGAATTTAATTCACAAAATTTCTAAACTAAATTTTGACAAGCATTTTGCCTATATTTTTACCGTTTAATAAATCAATAAATGACTTTGGAGCATTCTCTATTCCTTCGTAGATAGTTTCTTTAAATTTTATTTTACCATCTGCCAACCATTTTGACATTTCAGTTTCAAATGGCTCTCTTTCATTATCGTGATCAAAAATAAGAAATCCTTTAATTGTAAGTCTTTTTACTAAAACATAAGCCATATTTTTCAAACCAGATCCAGGATTTGTTGCATTCATCTGTGAAATTCTTCCACAAATCACAATACGACCATATGTTTTCATTTGGAAAATAGCGGACTCTAAAAAATCTCCACCAACATTATCAAAATAAAGATCAAAACCTTCAGGACAAATTTCCTTGAAATGTAATACAAGGTTTTCTACTTTCTTATAATTAAAAGCATGATCAACTTTTAATTCATTTTTTAACCAACCAACTTTTTCATCAGACCCTGTGCTTGCAATAACTTTACAACCAAGATTTTTTGCAATTTGGCAAACTGTAGATCCAACACTACCTCCAGCAGAAGAGACTAATATAGTTTGGCCAGATTTCAATTCTCCATGTTTGAAAAGTCCAATGTAAGCTGTGTGACCTGTCATTCCAAGTGGTCCCAAGTACGACTGTATAGGCATATCAATTGGTTTTAGTTTCTTTAGTTCATCAGAACTACAAACAAATTTATCTCTCATACCAAGACCGCTAAATACTAAATCTCCAACACTAAAATCTTTATCATTTGAGAGTTCTACTTTACCAATTGCATACCCTTCCATTTCTTCACCAATTTTAAATGGTGGTTTATAATTTTTTCTCTCAGTCATTCTTGCACGCATGTATGGATCAACTGATATCCATGAATTTGACACTAAAATATTCTTTTCATTATTAATTGAAATTTCTTTTGATTTTATTTCAAAATCTGTCTCTTTTGGTAAGCCGGTTGGAATATAATTTTTTAAAGATACGTATTTACTAACCACAGACATTTTAAGACCCCCAAATATTATTTAATATTTCTTCTCGTCTACATCCTTTTTTATATCTTAAGTAATTAAGAAAATTTATTTGATAATAATCTTGATGAACAGCCTCCGCCATGTAAAACTTATCAAACTTTCTTACATAAGTTACTACTTTTTTTTTAAATTTTTCCTCTATTTCCTTAATGCTTTTTTCTATTAAGTCTTTTTGCTCTTCATTTTGGTAAAATGCTACTGATCTATAACTATACCCCTTGTCACAAAATTGTCCCGCAGCATCAAAAGGATCAATGTTTACCCAAAATTCTTCTAAGAGTTTTTCATAGCTAACTACTTCTGGAATATAGATGACTTCTATAACTTCAAAATGGCCTGTGTTTCCATATGTAACTTCTTTATATGTTGGATTTTCAGTAGCACCACCTGAGTATCCAGAAATTACTTTTGATACACCAAGAATATTTTCAAAAGATTCCTCCATACACCAAAAGCATCCTCCAGCAAAATAAGCTTTTTCAAAATTTGGTGAATTGGCAAAGCTGATTGAAGAAATAAGAAAGAAAAATATTGATAAAAGTTTTTTCATTAAAGGTAGCTATCTAGATTAATGATAGCTTACCTTTAATGTTTTGTATTTAAAACTCTATTTTTTTTGATATTTTGCCGCTTCTTCAGAACCGCCTGTAGCACTTCCTTTACTGTAAGAGTGAGCACCCATTCCTGCTAACTGACCATCTTTGACAATTAAATATTGATCTCTCATTTCAGTACCATCAAAAAAGCACTCAAGTATTTCTCTAACACCGTCTGCATATCTAGCTTGAGCAGATAGTGAAGTTCCAGAAGTATGAGGTGTCATTCCATGGTTTGGCATTGTTCTCCATACATGATCGTTTGGAGCTGGCTGAGGAAACCACACGTCTCCTGCATACCCACTTAGTTGACCACTTTCTAAAGCCTTAGCAATTGCATCTCTATTACAAATTTTACCTCTTGCTGTATTTACAATATATGCACCTTTTTTCATTTTAGATATCATTTCATCATCAAATAAATTTTCTGTTTCAGGATGAAGAGGACAGTTAATTGTAACAACATCACATACTTTAACCATAGACTCTACTGTTTCATGAAAAGTAAGATTTAACTCTTTTTCAACTGACTCAGGTAATCTATGTCTATCAAAATAATGAAGATGTACATCAAATGGTTTCATTTTTCTTAATGCATCTAAACCAATTCTTCCAGCCGCAACTGTTCCAATGTGCATTCCTTCAACATCGTAAGACCTTTGAACTGCATCAGCAATATTCCATCCACCTTCATTAACAATTCGGTGTTGGTTGTGATAATCTCTTACCATTGAAACAATCATCATTACTATGTGTTCTGCAACTGATCTTGAATTACAAAATGTTACTTCGACAACATCTATTTTATTATCCATTGCTGCCTGTAAATCTACATGGTCTGAACCAATTCCTGCTGTGATCGCAATTTTTAAATTTTTTGCCTTTTCAATTCTTTCTTTTGTTAAATAGTATGGAAAGAATGGTTGAGAAATAACTATGTCAGCATTAACGATATGTTTGTCAGCTTCACATCCATCTCCATCTTTACTATTTGTTACAACTAATTCGTGACCATTACTCTCTAAAAATTTTCTTAATCCTAATTCACCAGATACACATCCTAATAGTTCTCCAGGCGTAAAATCTCTACCTTTTGGACTTGGTAGTGTCATCCCATCTGGATATTTTTCTAGTTTTGGAAGATCTGACAATGGATAGCTTTTAGGCATCCCACCTTTTGGATCATCATATAATACGCAAAGTACTTTCATTTTTTCTCCTAATATTTATGTTTTAAAATCTCTCTATAGATATTTTCTTAAGAAAGTGTAGCATAAAATTAGAACATCAATCAAACGAATAGTAGTTGATTAGGGGTATTTCTTTTTAGCAACGAATTTATTCAGAATAATTCCAAAGGCTATTATAATTAAACATCCAGTTAATATTGGAGAGAATAAATAGTCAAACGATACTGAGCCTAATATGACTATAATAGGATTTCCTCCAGCTGGAGGGTGGGTTACATCTAGTAAAATCATCAATCCAACACCAAGACCTACCGCTAAAGGTATTGATATATAAATTGGCAATGGGATAAAATTATAAAACAGAATTCCAATTGTTGAAGTTACTAGATGACCAAATAATATATTTTTAGGTTTAGCAAATGGACTTTCTGGGTAACCATATAAAAGAACCATTGAGGATCCAAATGATGCAATTAAAAAAAGTCCAAAATTAGTTTTATAAGTTAATAAAGTGAGAACACCAATTGTTATAGTTGTAAAAATCAACGCTAAAAGGGATCTTATAATTTTATCTTTGTTCATTTATTATATTACTTTTTTTAAAGCTTTTATTGGAAGTGTTAAACATTCTTTTCTTGCATAATTTTTTTTATCAAAAATTTTTTTAAACTCTTTCCATTCACTTGGAAATGAAATATTTTCTTTATCATTAAACTTATCCAATAATTTTAAAAAATTTTTAATTTTATCTTTACTTTTTTTCTTAAAATTTTTTGTAGCTAAATTTGCAGATGCATTACAATATATGCAAGATTGAGATTGATAAGAGAAATCTTTTATAACATTGTCTTTAATAATTAAAAAAATTTCAATCTCATCACCACAAATTTGACTTTTATATTTCATCGAATGAGTGCAGTTATGAATATGTTTATTGTTTTTGGTATCAGAAGCTATTTTTAAAATATTAATATCCATTAATTTGAGTATTTATTTGATTGTTATTATATAAATTTATATTTATATTTTCATACTTCTTAAATAAAAAAATAGCACATGCTAAACTTAAAAAATCCTAAAGTAGCCATCCCAATCGTATTAATTGCTGGTATTTTTTGGTCATTTGGTCCATATGTTGTAAGGCACATCGATCAGCCAGAAACAGTTCCTTGGCAATATTTATTTACAAGAGGAATAGTTATTTTTCTTTTGCTTAATATGTATTTGTTCCTTGAGGAAGGAAAAGAGTTTTATAAAAATTATTTTAAAGTGGGTATATCGGGTCTAATTGGAGGCATTGGTCTTGGTACCGCAATGATAACATTTATATGGTCAATTACTAATACGACGGCAGCTATCACCTTACTTTGTCTTGCAGCAATGCCATTTATAACAGCCTTATTAGGGTTCTTGTTTTTAAAAGAAAAAATTTCATTAACAGTATGGATTGCGATTGTAGTTGCAGCAGTGGGTATATGTATAATGGCTTTTGACAACTCTGGTAAAAATTCATTGTCAGGGTTAGTGTTTGGACTTATTTCTGCATTAGGTTTCTCAATTTTTTCTGTTTCACTTAGATGGAGAAAAGAAACACCAAAATTTACTACTGTTGCCTTTGCGGGGTTGTTCTGTTTCATATTTTCTGCTGTAATGCTTATTTCAAACGATGCTAATTTTTTATCTACTGGAAAAAATGAAGCCTTATTTGCTACTCATGGAGCTCTAGTATGCTTAGGTTTAATATTATATTCAATTGGATCAAAAAATATTCCAGCAGCTGATCTAACTTTACTCTCACTAACTGAGGTAATAGGTGGAATATTCTGGGTGTGGTTACCATGGATGGGAATTAATGAAGTTCCATCTACGAATACCATTATTGGTGGATTTTTTATCTTTATGTCGATTTTTTACTACAGCCTCATTATGCAGTCTAATAGAAGATTTATAGGTTTAAATTAAAATGAATAATGAAAAAGTAATTGTTAATAGTTGGAATGAATGGGATCCATTGAAACATGTAATAGTAGGTAAAGCAGATGGCACTTGTATACCTGCCCCTGAGCCAGCACTTGACGCCAAAGTTCCTGAAGACAGCGATATGAGAGGAAAATTTGGTCCAAGAACTAAAGATACTGTAGATAAAGCAAATCAGCTTTTAGATAATTTCTCAAATATATTAAAAAAAAGAGGGATTAAAGTTGATAGACCAGACCCAATTGATTTTAATCAAAAAACATCTACACCTGATTGGCAAGCGGAGACGATGTTTGGATGTATGCCACCGAGAGATGTTTTGTTAACTGTCGGTAATGAAATTTTAGAGGCTACGATGAGTTATCGTTGCCGATGGTTTGAATATCTATGTTACCGAACACTTTTAAAACAATATTATAATTCAGATCCAAATATGAGACACGAATCTGCTCCTAAACCTAGATTAACAGATGAGGATTACAGAGAAGACTACTTATCAGATAAAATAGGAATTCAAAAAAGGCTGGAATGGACAGAAAATAAATATTTTGTAACCACTGAAGAGGAGCCATTATTTGATGCTGCAGACGTCCTTAGATTTGGTAAAGATTTAGTAGTACAACATGGCTTTACAACAAATTTAAAGGGAATTGATTGGTTAAAAAGACATTATAAAGATCACAGGGTTCATGCTGTTAATTTTCCAGGCGACCCTTATCCAATTCATATAGATGCAACCTTTACACCTATCAAGGAGGGTTTAATAATTAATAATCCTCAAAGAAGGCTTCCTAAAGAGCAAAGAAAATTGTTTGAAAATAACGGATGGGAAATTATTGATAGTGCTCAACCTGCACACAACGAACCTCCACCTCTATGTTACTCTTCAACATGGCTATCAATGAATGTTTTAGTTTTAGATCCTAAAACTGTATGTGTAGAAAAAAGTGAAGTATACCAAGCAGAACAATTAGATAAATTAGGAATGGAGGTTGTTCCTGTTGAGCTTAGAGACGCTTATGCATTTGGAGGTGGATTACATTGTTGTACAGCAGATGTTTATAGAGAAGGTGAATTAAAAGATTATTTTCCAAAGCAATAATTGTGACTCAGATAAAAACAAAAAGAGAAAGAGTAAAATTTGCTTCAGATAACGTAACAGGCGCATGCCCAGAAGTCTTAAATGCACTTCTTAAAGCTAATGATGAGGATAAAACCCCATATGGTAATGATGAGTTGTCAAAAAATTTACAAAATAAATTTTCAGAAATATTTGAAAAAGAAGTTATAGTTTTTCCAACAGCCTCAGGAACAGCAGCTAATGCTTTAGCTTTATCAACGATGACTCCTTCTTTTGGAAATATCTATTGCCATAGACTTTCCCATATAAATGTAGATGAATGTGGAGCTCCCGAATTTTATACTGGAGGTGCAAAGTTAGTAAATCTGGACGGTAATAATGGAAAAATTATAGCTGAAGAACTAGATAATAATATCTCTGGAAAAGGCGTGGTACATCATACCCAACCTTCATCAGTAAGTATTACCCAATTATGTGAAACAGGTGTTGCTTACAATTTAGATGAAATAAAAGAAATATCAGAGGTTACTCATAAACATGATCTAAATATTCATATGGATGGTGCAAGATTTGCAAATGCGTTAGTTTCATTAAACTGTACTCCAGCAGAAATGACATGGAAGTCTGGAATTGATGTAATGTCATTTGGAGCAACTAAAAATGGATGCCTAGCAGCAGAAGCCATTATTTTTTTTAAACCAGAGCTAGTTGGAAATTTAGCTTTTTTAATGAAAAGAGCAGGTCATTTACTCTCAAAGATGCGTTTTGTATCAGCACAATTAGATGCTTATATTTCAAATGAAGTTTGGTTAAAAAATGCAAAGCATGCAAATGCTATGGGAAAAAAATTAAGCCAAGGCTTACTGAAACACAAAAATATTGAATTAGCTTACCCAACAGATGCAAATGAGGTTTTTGTTAAAATACCAAAAAATATAATTGATCAATTTAATTCACATGGTTACAAAATTAATGATGACGAGTGGGAAGATAAAGCTGTTAGGTTAGTTGCGGCCTGGAATACTCACCCAGATGATATAGAATCGTTTTTAAATATAATTAAATCTTAATTTAGCTAGGATTTTCTTTAAGGAAATTTATATAATTTACTATTTCATCAAATTTTTCATCCTCAATATCTTTGTAACTTGCATTGAATTTACTCTTTACGCAAATTGCGACATGAGCATAAGGATTTCTGCCTTTAGGATGATTAGGATGATCTGGAAGTTGTCCTTGTAAATAATCGCCAGCTTCCTTTATTAAAGTCCACAGTTTACGCCGATTATCTTCTGTCATTCCCTACAAAAATTGAAATATCTTAAAATGTTCTAGTTCGTGATCTAGTTACATTATTTTCTCAAGTTTCCAAGCTTCATCTTTTGCATTAAACTTTGCGTTCCAGTCTTTAGATCTTTGATCTTCAAATAAGGCATAAAATTTTTCTTCATCAGTGACATTTGCAATAAAAATCATTTTACCATCACGGATATGCGCCCATTCAAATGATGATGTGCACTTTGCAATTTCATCCTTAAACATGTTGTATAATTCATCTGTATCTTTAGCAGTTCCTTCATATGTTGTTGTTCCAACAAAATTCATAGTTTTTCCTTTCTTTAATTAATTAAACTAACATAGACTCAACAAATTCCCAATCAATAAGATTTTCAACAAATTAATCTCAACTTGTTTTAGTTCCGAGATTAATTGTCCCATAAAATCTGACAACATAGAACCGTAATCTCTAAAAGTTTTTTTATTTAAAATCCGCCTCGCCAATTATTTTTAGATTTGAAGTCTTTCTCTTCTTGTTTGGAGGTAGGTCTAAATAAATAAAAACCTACAACAATAATAACGAATATACCTAAAATAATTTCAACCATACAAGCATCTAGGATTTAATTTTATAACCTTTTTTGAGTAAAACAGATACGATTGTTACACAAATTATTAAAAAAAATACCATAGAGCTAATGCTGATCCAAATATTGAAATCAGAAACCCCATAGAAAGCATATCTTAAACCATTAATTAAATATACTACCGGATTAAAATAAGTAACGGTTTGCCAGAACTCTGGCAACATATCTAAAGAATATAAACTTCCCCCCAAGAAAACCATGGGTGTAACCACTAATGTTGGAATAATTGACATTTGTTCAAAGTTAGAACTCATCAAGCCAATTAAAAAACCAAATAAAGCAAAGGTAAAAGCCACTAGAACTAATAAAAAAATCATTAGCAATGGATACATCACCTGAACTTCTACAAAAAAAGTTGCTGTAATAAAAATTACTACACCTACTAACAAAGTTTTAGTTGCACCTGCTCCAACGAATGCAAGGACAATTTCAAGTGTAGAAATTGGAGCTGCTAAAATTTCATACATGGTACCGTTAAATTTTGGAAAAAAAATACCAAATGAAGTGTTACTAATTGATTGTGTTAGCAACGTAAGCATTAATAAACCTGGAACAATAAAAGATCCATAACTGATACCATCAATATTCTCCACATAACCCCCTATCACTGAACCAAAAACGATAAAGTATAAAGAGGTTGAAAGCACTGGTGAAAAAAGAGATTGCAACAAAGTTCTTTTAAAACGATCCATTTCATGCAGATACATGGCTCTAAATGCGTAATAATTAAATTTCATTATTCTCCTTTACTAAATTAACAAATATCTTCTCTAAAGTAGTTTGTTCAGTTTTTAAATCTTGTAGCTTTAAACCTGCATCTTTTAAATCTTTAAGTAAGTTAGTTATCCCAGTACTTTCTGAATTGACATCATAAGTGTATTCTACTGTTTTGTTATCTTTACCTATTTCTAAATTATATTTACCTAAACTATCAGGAATTTCACTAATTTCACTTTGAAGATTTACACTTAACTTTTTCTGACCCATCTTTTTTAATAATTCTTTTGTTTCATCAATAACAATTATTTCCCCCTGATTAATAACTGCTACCCTATCTGCTATTGCTTCTGCTTCTTCAATATAATGGGTGGTTAGAATAATTGTTACTCCAGTTTTTCTTAAATCTTCAACTACTTTCCACATATCTCTTCTTAACTCAACATCAACTCCTGCTGTCGGTTCGTCTAAAAATAATATTGAAGGTTCATGAGATAAAGCTTTTGCAATCAAAACTCTTCTCTTCATTCCACCAGATAATTGTCTTAATCTTAAGTCTTTTTTATCCCACATACTTAAATCTTTTAAAATTTTTTCTATATATTTTGGGTTAGGTTTTTTTCCATTTAACCCTCTTGAATAAGAAACATTGTTAAAAACAGTTTCAAATAATTCTAATGTTAACTCTTGAGGGACTAATCCAATTCTTGAACGTGTCTCTCGATAATCTTCAATAATATCAAAATTTTCAACAGTTACTTTTCCAGACGAAGGTGTAACAATACCACATATAATACTGATTAAAGTTGTCTTACCAGCTCCATTTGGTCCTAGTAAAGCTATAATCTCTCCTTTTTTTATTTGTAAGTTAACTTTTTTTAAAGCTTCAAATCCGTTGTCGTAAGCTTTTGAAAGATTGTTAATAGATATTTGATTAGTAGACATGTAATTTGTGGATATATAGAGACATTTTACTCAATTACAATATCTAGCCTACAAACTTAAAATTAAATTAATCTCTAAAGTTTATAAATTCAATTGGAAGCCCTATATCTATAGCTTCTATTGCAGATATTGCTTCTTGAAGATCATCTCTTTTTTTTCCTTGCGCTCTTAATTCTTCGCCTTGAATTTTAATTTGGATTTTAAGTTTTAGTTTTTTTACATCAGCAATAATCTTCTTAGCATTTTCTTGGCTAATACCCTCTGCTAATTCACTAACTTGCCTGATAGTTCCACCTGCTGCACCTTCTGAATTTTTAACCTTTATTACCCTTGGATCTACTTTTCTTCTTATAAGATGAACTTGTAGCAATTCATTTACTTGTTTTAATTTTAATTCATCTGGCGCTATTGTAGTTATTACTTTATCTTTTCTTTCAATTGAAATATTAAGTCCCTTAAAATCATATCTGTTAGCAATTTCTCTTAAACAATTAGCAAGAGCATTGTCAAATTCTTGATAATTAATTTTACTTATTACATCAAATGAAGGCATAATTTTTTAATATTCTATACAATATTACATTTTTTTATGAGAACAACCTTCTTTAATCATTGTTATAATTTTTAAAATTTTAGTATATTTTAATTTTAAATGTTCAAAGGTAAAATTAAAATTCATATAAGAAATAATCACTGGAAAAAAGGTTCTTTGCCTTGTGATTTAGAAGGTGAAAAAAATAGTAGTGTTCCAAAAGAATTATTTGAAAATTTTCTCAATAAACACCCAAAGATAAAACATAATGTTTCATACATAGTTGATTGGGATGATGATAATTGGAAATCTTCAATGAAAGATGCAGATATTTTGCTTACATGGAATTTTCCAACAAAAAATCTAAGTAAAATTGCACCAAATTTAAAATGGATACATATTGTGTCGGCGGGTGTTAATCATCTTTATCCATTTAATTGGCTTAAAAAAGATATAATTTTAACAAATAGTAGTGGAATACATTCTAAGAAGGCAGGTGAATTTGGATTAATGAGTGTTTTGATGCTTCAAAACCATATGACAAGAATAATTACTAATCAAAAAAAAAAAGAATTTATAACTTTATTAAGTAACCCAATTGATAGTAAAAAAGTTGTAGTGGTAGGCACTGGATCATTAGGGGGGTCAATGATTAAACATATCAGCTCATTAGGAGCAAAAGTTATTGGAGTTAATAGAAGGGGTAGAGCAGTTGAAGGTTGTTCAAAAGTTATAACATTTGATAGGATTGATGAAGTCTTACCTGAGGCTGATTTTCTTTATTTAGCTGTTCCAGAAACAAATGAAACAAAAGGATTAATAAATCAGAAAAGATTAGATGTTCTTAAAGCTACGTGCGGAATTGTTAATATTGGCCGTGAATCTGTGATGGATTATGAGCATCTAAGAAAAAAATTAAAAAAAAATGAAATTGCTGGAGCTATTTTAGATGTTTTTTCTGAGGAGCCCATAAACAAAAATTCTAAATTTTGGGATACTTCAAATTTAGTAATTACACCTCATATATCTTCAGATAGCAAAGGAAATTATATTGAAATGGTTTTAGAAAAGTTTTTTCAGAATTTAATACTATTTATTGATAAGAAGGATTTAAATAATCAAGTTGATCCTAAATTAGGTTATTGATTATTTTGGTAACCAGGAACTGTACAAAGGATTGTCATTTGTAATTGGAAGTTTGATACTTTTGTTTTGTCTTGATGAACTGTAAACAGCTGATACAAATTCTAAAGATTTTCTAGCATCTAATAAAGTTACTTCATCACTAACTTTTCCATCAAGTTTGTTGGCTATTTCATTAAACATTCCTGCGTACCAGGATTTAGGTTTTTCAACTTTTGACAATACTTCGTCAAGTTGACTTTGTGAAATAGGAGCTCTTGGTAAAAATACCCATTCATCGTCAGCTGGATTATAAGGTTTATCTGGAGATGCTCCCGATTCTGCTGTCAGTCCATCAAAACAGAATTTAAGTCTACTGGTATCATTTGCTGCACCAAGGGTGATTGAGCTAGTGACCAATGTTCCATCTTCCATCTCAATTGATAAAGATGCACAGTCTTCGACCTCAATATCATTTACTCTTGTAGTTAATTTTGCAAATACATTTGAAACTGGACCTAGAATCATACTCACCAAGTCATGAATATGTATAGCATGACTTAATATTGCCCCACCTTGCTCACCGTCCCAAGTACCTCTCCAAGGTTTTGAATAATAATCTTTTCCTCTATTCCAATGAGTTTCTAATGAGGCGATTAAAGGTTTTCCAGCAAGTCCTGACTTTATTAGTGCCTTAAATTTAGAAAATCCTAATCCATATCTATATTGGAATACAGGAAAGATTATCTTTCCTGTTTCTTTACTAATATTTTCTAGTTCATCAATATCTTTAAGACTTGAAACCAATGGTTTTTCGCAAATTACGTGCTTTCCAGCCTCAAGAGATTTTTTGCACGCAGAAAAATGTAAATGGGGCGGAAGACAAATATCAATTATATCTATTTCCTTTACTTTTAATACATCATCAAAGTTTAATGACATTTTAGTATCATTATTTGACGCCAATATTTTATCTATTGCATCTCTAGTTAAACCACACAATGTATGAACACTAAATCGGTCTGATACTTTTTGAAAATCTTCAAAATGTTTAGCTCCTATATTAGTTCCTATTATTGCTACCTGATATTTTTTCATTTTTTTTCAGCTAATTCTTGAGCTTTAATTGCTAGTTCCATTGATAAGTAAGTAAGTTCTTGCGAACAAGCAGTATCAGTTCTATTTAAAACATCTTTAATTAAATTTGCAAAGTAGGGGAGTTTTATATTTGAACAGTCAATATGTTTAACTTCGTCATTATTTGCTAAATATAACTGATTTCCTTTTTCAGATTTTGCTAAATCTGTGTATTTTCTAATTTCAATAAAACCTTTATCACCTAGGACAAATAATCTTCCATCTCCCCAGGTAGGAAGCGCATCAGGAGTAAACCAATCTAAACGAACATATCCATGACCACCATTTCCGGTAAGATTAACTTCCCCGAAATCTTGAAAACCAGCAAATTCTTTCTTGGTTGTATTTTCAACTAACGCATGGTTTATTTTAGCTTCATTTGAATTAGTAAATACTAAAAATTGGTGAATTTGATGTGAGCCTATATCTGTTATTATTCCACCATAACTATCACGATCATAAAACCAATCAGGTCTTTCATAATTACCTTGTCTATGAGGACCAGTGCCAATCGTTTGTTTTACTTTGCCAATTTTACCTTCAGCAACTAGCTCTTCAGCTTTTGTAACAGCTGCTATATGAAATCTTTCTGAAAAATTAATTGACCAAATTTTTCCAGTATCTTTAACAGTTTGTTTTAGATTATTAAGTTGCTCAAGTGTTGTACATCCTGGTTTATCGACCATGATATCTTTTCCAGCTTTCATTGCGTCTATAGATAGATTTGCCCTATCTTTAGGAATGGATGAAATTAAAATCATATCAATTGTATTATCATTTAAAATATCACTTTTATTATCTACTCTTTTAATTTGAGGATATTTTTTTCTAAATTCATCTAGAGTTAACGGAGAACCTTGTGTCCAAAAATAATTACAACTACATCCCTCTTTAAGCATCTCATCAAGCATGTCGAAGATATGACCATGATCAATACCCAATACTCCAAGATTTATAGTTTTAGTCATAAACTATTTTAGCAGATTAAAAATTTTAAATAAGATTTTAATTATTGGGAAGGTTTATTCTCTACAATAACTGTTTCTTCGGGTCCTACTGGCTTTATCGGGTCTTCAATAGGTTCTGTTGTTGGATTAAGTTCTAAGCCAATAGGTGTTATTGTTGTAGGTAGAGGTGTGAATTGAGAGTCAGGGTTTTCAACAACCTCTCTAACTTTCATCCTGTAAACTCCATATGCTCCTATTAAACAGTGAAATATAATTAGAAATATAAAATAACCATTCTCTCCTATAAAATCCATAAACATAGAACATAAAAAAGGTCCACTAATTGCACCCATTCCAAAGGTAAATTGTAAACCTGCACCTGCAGCCACAAATTTTTCTTTGGCTATAAAATCATTAGTGTGAGCAAAAATTAATGCAAACATAGGAAGACTAAAGAAAGCATATAAACCTGTAAAAATATAAAACCAAAACTTTGAGCTCGCTAAACCATCAGGTAAATGCATCGTGCCCACTGAAAAAATTGCACATAACGCAAAGAAAGCTGAAGCAAATGTGGAATACACTGTAACTGTTCTTCTGTCATAAATGTCTGATAGTTTACCAATTGGCCATTGCGAAATAGCTCCAGAAATAGCTATTAAAAAAGTTACAAAAGAAATTTCAAAAATACTAAAATTCATTGACGCTGCATAGACAGCAATTAAAGCAAACATTGCAGAGTGACAAATTCCACATAAAAGTGCACTTACCATTCCAAAAGGAGAGGCTTCATAAAGTTCTTTAATTTTCATTCCTATAATTTTTTTAAACTTTGGTGGTTTTTTCTTAGTTAATAATATTGGAACAAGAGACAGGGACATGAATAAAGAAACAAGTATAAATGGCTGAAAATTTTCTGGCTTACTAAAGTTTAAAAAAAACATTCCAATCGCCATAGATCCGTAAAGAACAATCATATAAATTGATAAAACACTTCCTCTATTTTTATTGCTTGCTCGGTCGTTTAGCCAGCTTTCTGCAATAGTATATAAACATACCATTGAAAAACCTGAAGCGATTCTTAATATAAACCATGTAAATGGATTGACGATTATAGAGTGTACTAAAACAACGATAGAAGCAATTGATGCAAAAGCAGCAAATACTCTTATATGACCAACTCTTGAAACTAAAATTGGAACAGTTTTTGCTCCTATAAAATATCCTACAAAATAACCTGACAACATAAACCCAGTTGCTGTTAAACTGAAACTTTCATGAACAGCCCTTACTCCAAGTAAAGAAACTTGAAAGCCATGAGCTATCATAATTAGACCCATACCTGTGAATAATGCCCAGGAATTTTTAAGTATCTTTTCCATGATTTCGCTATCTATGGATGATTTGATAGTAAATCAAGAAATTAATTAATAATTTTTTCAGGCTCTCTTAGTTTAATAAATGAGTGGATGCCCAAAGTGATTATGATCACGGCACCTCCAATGATCGTCTCCAAAGTTGGCTGCTCTTTGACAACTAACCAAACCCAAATTGGACCTATTATTGTTTCTAATAAGAAAAATAGATTTACTTCTTCTGCTGGTATGAATCTTGGTGCGATCGTTACCAAAACAAAAGGTAGAGCTACACAAATAATGCACATTATTGGTATGTAAATTTGATCAGTTCCAATTAAATTAAAGTTTTCAACAAAAAAGAAAGCAAAAGCTGCCACTCCTAATTTGCCCATTACAGCAGAAGGTAAAAGATCTCTGTCTTTAGCATATCTAATAAGAACTGCATTCACAGCTAATCCTGCAGCTGTAACAAATCCCATTATATTCCCAAAAAGATTACCGACTTGAAGCGAGTCATAAAAAATAAATAAAGCCGCTAAAAATGTAATAAAAATGGCGATCCAAGTCCCCTTACTAGGCATTTCTTTTAAGAATATTGCCCCAAGTATTGCGGAAAGCATTGGGGCTAAAGCAATCATAATCAAGGTATTGGCTACATTAGTATTTTGTATAGAGACAATGAAAGTGATGTTACAAATAGAAAAGCTAATTGCGTAAAATATACCAACTGTACCAACTTTTAAAAAGGCATTAATAAAATTTTGCCTATAAAATAGCAGTAGTCCAATTAAGACTATAAAAAAAGGTATGGCTCCTCTATAAAAAAGCATCCCCCATGTTTCTATGTCTGAAAGCCTGATAAGTAATGAATCAGGTGTAATGAACATTACAGCTACGAAGGCTAGTAGCGAACCTTTCTTTTGATCTGATAATTTATTCAAGCTCTTAAACCCTTCCAAAATATCTTAGCAAGATTGATTTTAGAAAGGTCATAGTACGTTTTTAATCCAGTAGGAGAAGTAACGTTAATATCCCCATTTAGTTTCTGATCTATGAAGTCAATTCCAGCAAAATAAATATTATCATTCTTTAATTTTTTTCCAATAATTTTTGAAATTTTTAATTCTTGTCTTGTAAGTTTAGTAAGCTTAGGCAAAGCACCTTTGCTCATATTACTCAAATATGAACCTTTTTTGGGAACTCTTGAAATTACACCACATACTTTACCATTAATAATAAAAACTCTTTTATCTCCTTTTGATATATTTTTTAAAAATTTTTGAAACATAGAATGACCATTTTTATTTAAAAAATTTGTAATAAGTTTTTTATCAAACTTATTTTTAATGAGATGAATTTGATTGCCACCGTATCCATTAATGGGCTTCATAATCATACTTTTATTTTGTTTATAAAATTTCTTAATTTCTTCTATATTATTTGAAAATAATGTATTAGGCATATATTTAATAAAATGCTTTGAGTATAGTTTTTCTGATACATTTCTGATAGCAGTTGGATTATTTATTACTTTTACTTTTTTTAAGCCATCTAAAATAAGAGTAGTTATCAAATATTCTGAATTAAATGGAGGGTCCTGCCTAATTAAAATAAATTTAAGATTTTCAACGTCAATTTTTTGTTTTTTATAAATTTTATAAAAATTTTTTTTTTCATAATTAAATTTTACAAATACTCCATTTGCATATGTTTTATTTTTGATGATGGATAAGTTTGAGGGAGTATAATAAAATATTTTATATCCTAATTTTTGAGCTTCATGAGCTAAAAATATTGATGTATCAGAAGAAATATTTATTTTATCTAATTTATCGCCTTGTATGCCTATTATTTTATTTGTCATATAAATCTTCTAAATTTTGAAATTTAGAGAATTTATTTATAACATGACTGGCGACTGTTTCTTTGTTATTGATAATCTTATTTAGATGTTCTAAGTATTTAGTTTCGTTTGTACCGCTTTTTCCAATAAAATCTCTCTTTTCTAAGCCTTTTTCAGCAATTTTTAACAAGTTGGAGATCCAATAAATCATATCTTTACCCATTAAATTTGTATCAAGTCCTTTCATAGGCGCATCTTTATACGCATTTAACAAATCTTTCTTTTCCCATTTTGAAATAAATTCTAAAGCTTCGTCTAAATTACCATATAAAAGTCCAGTAAAAAAAGCAGGACCAGCGCAGATACAGTTCCAACCACAAGTATCCATAGATCTTAATTCAATATATTGTTTTAATCTATTCTCTGTAAATATAGTACTTAAATGCAATCCAAGATCATCAATACCTGGTAAAGATTTATTTATTTCATGAATATTACCATTCATATAATCAGAAAATTTATAATTTTTACCAGATAAATATTTATCACCTTTTTTTATAAATAGTATTGGATAATCCATTACAAAATCAGCATATTTTTCAAAATCAACATTTTCTAAAAAAATTTCTGGAAGACCACCTCTTGATGTTTCTTGCCATACTTTTGATCGGTATGATAAATATTTACTATCTTTTTTTTCAACAATTGATGAGTTTGCAAAAAGTGCAATACTTAATGGAACTAAACTATTTGCTAATTTAAATTTTTTTTATAAAATCTTTTTCAGAAGTGTAGTCTAGATTTAACTGCGTCCCAGATGTTCTATACATCATATCTAAACTGAGCGACCCACCTTTAGGCATATCCTTTGTCATTACTTCATATCTTTTTTTGGGATTGTTTGGGATTTCAGACAACTTAGATATTGGATCAAATCCAGCACTTACTATTTTTAAATCTAGTTTTTTCAACAACTTGTTTAAGTTCAAATAAATAATTATTAGCTTCAGAGCAAACTTCATGAATATTAGTTAGTTGAGCACCTGCAAGCTCAATTTGATTACCTGGTTCTAAAGTTATACTCTTATTATCTTTATTTAGCGCTATAACATTCTCACCCTCATATGATGGTTTCCAACCAAATTCATACAAAATTTTGAAAATCTCTTTAATTGTAGAATAATTAATTCTTTTATTATTCATCTTATAGAAAAGGAATTTTTCGTGCTCAACACCAATTTTAGTATTAATAGGTTCCTTAATTCCTGATTTAAAATGATCTATTATTTTATCTTTATTCATATTAATAATTTAATCACTCTTACTTAGATATTCAACAGCTTCGCTTATGCTAGTTAATTTGTTAGAACAAGTTTGGTTTTTACATATAATAATACTAGGTTTTGTATCATTATTTAATTGGTAAACAAATGTTGCAATTCCTAGATATTTTTTTTGTAAATAAAGCTGCATTTCCCTAATAGATTGAGATGTTCCATGGAATGTGAATGATAAGCTATTATCGCAAATATCAAGGGTTTTAATAAAGCTAAACATCTGTGAATAATAAGAGTTTAAAACCTGATGAAATGATTTTTTAAGCACTTCATTTCTTTCAGACCATATTTTATCATTTGTAATTGAATATAATTTATTTGAAATTAATAGATAAACACTATTACCATTTGGAATGTTGCTATCATTCAAGTCTAGTGGACTTGTAAACAAATCATTATCTTTAATAATATTTTTCTGGAACAGCTGCGTTTCTATATTAAAGAATAATTCCCAAGTATCATTCATTATTTCTATTGATTTTTCTAAAGCTTTTTTATCAGCATTAACCTCATAAAGTGTTATCATTAGTAAAGCATAATATACATAGTCCTCAAGAAAAGTTTCTATTTCTTTATTTTCATAACAATGAATAATTTTTTGATGCAATTTTTTATTTAATATTTCAATTGTTTCTATCGTCTTACTTTTTAAATCTTCATCGTCTAAATTTACTGAAGTTTTGAGAAGAACTTGGAGCATAAATGCATTTAAATCGGTTTGCGATTTATCATCAAAAAATGGTTTTATTCTTTTTCTTCTAATATTAAGTAATTTATTTTTTATTTGGTCTATCTTATTTTTATCCTCATCAAGTATTAAAGTTTTTTCCACCAAAATGTTATTACCTTCAAAATTACCGCTCTCCGAAATTTCGTACTTATTTTCTAGTAATTTAATGTCTTCTTTTAAAAGATTTTTTAATTCTTCATACGACCAAACATAATATTTTCCTTCAACACCTTCGCTATCAGCATCATATGCTGAACCATATAATTGTTCTTTATTTTTAAATTCATTATTAAAATATTGAATTGTTTGTAAAAGTTTATTTTTAAAATAATCATTTTTAGTATTTTGATAAAATTTAGTTAAGAGATCAATAAATTGGATATTGTCATAAAGCATTTTTTCAAAGTGAGGGATTATCCATTTTTCATCAACAGCATATCTTGAAATTCCTCCTTCTAGTTGATCATAAATACCTTTGGAACAAAGATTATTGAGCAAAATTTCAACAGGTTTAAAATAGCTTTTGTTTTTGGTCTTCAAATAAAAGTAAAACATTGCATCAAATAGATAAAATTGAGGGAACTTTGGGGCTCCTTTGAAACTTCCATTACTTTCATCTAAATAATTAATAATTTTTTCAACAAATGGCTCCAAAGGTTGATTTAAAACTGCAGATCTTTGATTAATTTTTGAGAATATTTCTTTAACTTGAGGTGCTTGAGCTAAAATTTTCCCTCTATTTTCGTTGTACACGTTATGCACATTATTTAGGACTTTTTTAAAGTCAGGTCTTCCTTGGATTTCTTTGGGAGGGAAATACGTTCCACCTGTAAATGGCACGCCATTTTCGTCTAAAAACATTGATAATGGCCATCCACCTTGAGCTCCAGTTAGTATTGATAAGCTTTTTTGAAATACATAATCCAAATCAGGTCTTTCCTCTCTATCAACTTTAATATTTATAAACTTTTCGTTCATTAGTTTAGCAGTTTCTTCATTTTCAAAACTCTCATGGGCCATAACATGACACCAATGACAACTTGCATACCCTACACTTAAAAATATTGGTTTTTTTTCTTTTTTGGCTTTATCTAGAGTTTCTTTATTCCAAGGAAACCAATCAACTGGATTATCTTTATGTTGTTGAAGATAAGGACTTTTTTCGTTTTTTAAAATATTAGACAATTTAATGATGATAGTAAGGTTTTCTTGAAAAAATATTCCTAACCATTGGTTCAAATTCTTTTAAAGTCATTGATTTATAATTTGGATCAAACGAAGATTGATCATAATTTTCACAAAAATCTATTGTTGCTTGATAATGCTCTGCATCTTTATATTTTTCTCTTGCATTTTTGTCTCCACCTAAATGTTCTGCAGAATAGTAGGTTTGAAATAAGCCATGGTGTAAAATGATCCAGTAAGTTTTTTCTGAAACATAAGGTTTAATTACTGATGCTGCGTATTGAGAATGATTCATTGGAGCTAACTCATCTCCAAGATCGTGTAATAATGTTGCTACAACCATTTCCTCGTTTTCTCCATTTTTATATGCTCTTGTTGCAGCTTGTAACGAGTGTTCTAATCTTGTTACCTGATAGCCTTCAAGTGTAGTAGTTTGTGAAGCTAAATAATCTAAAATTCTATCTGCAGTTTTTCTTTCATATTGACTTTCTAATTTTTCCAAAAGTTGATAGTCATCTTTAGTACCGTTCTTCATTTCTGTAAAACTTACTTTTTTCATTTTAATTATTTGATGCAGTACTTAATAAGGAAAGTTGAGTTACTTTATCTTCACCGAGCTCATCAATTATTTTTACAGGGTATTCTCCAGTAAAGTGATGATCTGTTAATTGTGGATAATTTTCATTTCTTGTTTCAAATCCCATTCCTAAATATAAACCATTTAAACTTAAGAATTTTAGCGACTTAGCTTTTATGAATTCACAAATTTCAGCTGTAGATTTGTTTGCAGCTAAAAGCTCTTTTTTAGTTGGCGTATCAACACCATAAAAATCAGGAAATTTTATTTCTGGGCTGGCTATCCTCACGTGAACTTCTTTTGCTCCAGAATCGTATAACATCTTCACTATTTTTGAGGATGTAGTGCCTCTTACAAGTGAGTCATCAACTAGAATTATTCTTTTATCTTTAATCACAGAAATATTTGGGTTTAATTTTAACTTAACTCCTAAACTTCTAATTTGTTGAGATGGTTCGATAAAAGTCCTTCCAACATAATGGTTTCTAATTAAACCTAGATCAAATTTTAGACCTTTTTCTTCAGCATATCCGAGTGCTGCAGCGTTCCCTGAGTCTGGAACAGGCACAACTAAGTCAGCTTCTATTTTATCTTCATTTGCTAATTGTTTTCCAAAATTCTTTCTGTATTCGTATGCAGTTTTGCCATTTAAGATACTGTCTGGTCTAGAGAAGTAAATGTATTCAAATACACAAGGTCTGATCTTTTTTGGTGGAAATGGTTTAATACTTTTTAACTCATCATCTTCGATATAAACAATTTCACCATTTTCAACTTCTCTTACAAATTTTGCTCCAATAATATCAAACGCGCATGTTTCAGAAGCTAATACATATGAGTTTTTCAATTTACCAATTACTAACGGTCTAATTCCATACGGATCTCTTACACCTATTAGAGTATTTTGTGTCATCATTACAAGTGCATAACCACCTTGGATTTGAAATATAGCATCTATTATTTTATCTATCGTTTTTCCTCTTTTTGATTTAGCAATTAATTGAACAATAGTTTCGGTGTCAGATGTTGTATAAAATATAGCACCATCCTGAACTAATTTATTTCTTAAAGTTATAGCATTTGTAAGATTACCATTATGTGCAACACCAATACCACCTGCATTTGTATCAGCAAAAAAAGGCTGCACATTTCTTAAAGCAGTTCCACCTGTCGTTGAGTAGCGATTATGACCAATTGCATATTTTCCAGGAAGTTTTTTTAAAACTTTTTCATCATTAAAGTTATCGCCAACTAACCCAAATCTTTTTTCTGAATGATATTTTTCTCCATCGTATGAAACAATACCACAACCTTCTTGTCCTCTATGCTGAAGTGCATGAAGACCTAGAGCGGTAAGGGTAGAGGCATCAGTGGAATTACTTATTCCAAATACTGCACACTCTTCCTTAATCTTAGGATTAAATATCTTGAACTTTTTCTTTAGTTTCTTCATAATCTTTTTTGTCAGGAAATTCTTTTATAAGGTAGTTACTACCTTTTTCAACCCATGCATATGTAAAAGCATCATCCAATTTAATTGGCCATTTTTTATGGTTATAGACGATATTTATAGTTGTATAAATACATACAACTAGAACGTAAGCTCTAACAAATCCAAAAAAGAAACCAAAGATTCTATCTAAATTCCCTAATCCAGAGTATGTGACTGCTTTATTAATTCCTTTATTTATTAATAAAATTAAAAAAATAATTATTATAAATAATCCTAGACCAACTGTTATATCAAGCACATATTCACTATCAATTATATCTTCAAAGAATGGTTTTACTTTTGGAAATAGAAATAGAGTAACGACATAAGCTAAAAGCCATTTAGAGGCTGACAAAATACTCAACAAAAAACCCTTTTTTGTGCATGTAATCAAGGATAGCACTGTGAAAACCAAATAAATAATATCAAAAGTATACAGGTCAGTAAAAAAATCTTTTACAACTTCCATTAATTATTTAATCTTAAAAGGTTTGAGCACCAAAAGTAAAGATGGCAATAATGTTAAAACTGATATCATGGCTAATAACATTGCTATCCCGGTAAAGACTCCAAAATATATAGTTGGAATAAAATTAGATAAAACCAAAATAGAAAATCCAAATACAATTGTTATAGACGTATTTAGTATCGCTACTCCTACTGTTGAATGACAATATTTAAGTGTTTTATTATAATCTTTTATTTTAGAAAGCTCCTCCTTAAATCTATAAATATAATGAATGCTATTATCTACCGCAATACCAATCGTGATAGCAGCAATCGTGATTGTCATCATATCCAAAGGGATACCAGCCAAACCAATTATTCCCAGAATAAAAAAAGCTGCAATAAAATTTGGTATCACTCCAATAAGTGAAATTTTAATATTTCTAAATAGAATTAAAAACATAACAAATATTCCAACCATCACAAATCCAAGAGTTAAGATTTGGGATTTAAATAAACTTTGAAGTAAATTATTAAATAATATAAGTACACCTCCAAGTTTAAATTCATCTTTGCTGATATTTAATTTATTTTCTAAATCAATATTGATTTGATTAATCAGATCATTTCTTCTTAATCCATCTAAAGAGTCTTTTATTCTTAAACTAATTCGAGCTTCAGAATTTTCTATAGATATATATGGGTCTACTATTTCTTTTTTAATATTATCTGGAATTTTAGTATAGAGAACTCCCATTTCCAAAGTTCCAAGTGGTTTATTATTATTCAATTTTGTTGCAACTTCAATTATTGATGAAAAGGATAAAACTTTACCAACAGCATCAATATCATCTAAATAATTGTGTACTCTAGTTATTTTATTAATTTTATCTTTTGTAAACCAATACTTATTGTCATTCTCATCCTCATCACCCCAGT
>CACLEJ010000011.1 GCA_902605865.1 uncultured Pelagibacteraceae bacterium | reverse complement strand
TGTACATAGGATTGACAAAGATACATCTGGATTAATAGTTATTGCCAAAAATAATATTTCACACGAAAATTTATCAAAACAATTTTCTGATCATTCTATTACACGAGTTTACCAAGCTCTAGTCTGGGGTAAGATAAGGCCTCAAAATGGAAAAATAGATACTTTTATAACTCGAAGTTCAAGAAACAGACAAATGATGGAAGTTTCATCTAAGAAAGGCAAAAAGGCTGTGACCAATTATAAAACTTTAGAAATATTTGAAGATGAAAAAATTCCAACATTTAGTCTAGTTGAATGTAAACTAGAAACTGGAAGAACGCATCAAATAAGAGTTCACTTATCTTATAAAGGTAATAATATTTTAGGTGACAAGAAATATAAAAAAAAATTTAAAAAATTTGTAGGTATTGATAGTAAGCTTGAGGATAGTATAATCAGTCTTAATAGACAATTTTTACATGCAAAAACTATAGGCTTTAATCATCCTAGTAATAATACAAGACTTGAATTTACAACAAATTTACCATCAGATTTAGAACAGATTTTAAAAAAACTAAGAAAAATCAAGTAATAAAATCATTGTAAAAATTTAATTATTTATTAAATAAATACTTCGAATGGATAAAAATACTTACAACTTACCAGCACTTTCAAATGAAGGTGGATTAGCTGCTTATCTTGCTCAGATTAAGAAATTTCCAATGCTTGCAGCTGAGGAAGAGTATATGTTAGCTAAAAATTGGCAATCAACTGGAAACGTTAAATCTGCTGAAAAACTTGTCACTAGCCATTTGAGACTAGTTGCAAAGATAGCAATGGGTTACAAAGGTTATGGTTTACCTCTTAACGAGATGATATCTGAGGGTAATGTGGGATTAATGCAGGCAGTAAAAAAATTTGAACCAGAAAAAGGTTTTAGACTTGCAACTTATGCAATGTGGTGGATCAAAGCTTCAATACAAGAATACATATTAAGGTCATGGAGTTTAGTTAAAATAGGAACAACAACAGCACAGAAAAAGCTCTTTTTTAATTTAAAAAAAATTAAAAACCAAATAGCACCTCGATCTGAAGGGGATTTAAGAAAAGAGCATGTTGAAGATATAGCTAAAAGGCTTTCAGTAAGTGAAAGTGAGGTTGTTTCTATGAATAGAAGACTTTCGGGTAAAGAACAATCTTTAAATGCTCCAATAGGCGAAGATGGAGACGAGTGGCAAGACTGGGTAGTTGATAATGAAATGGATCATGAATTAAAAATTGCTCAAAGTGATGAAATGGAACAAAGAAAAGATCTACTTCAAGATTCAATTAAGATATTAAATGAAAGAGAAAAAAAGATTTTATACTCAAGAAGATTAACAGATGAACCAATAACATTAGATGAGCTGAGCAAAAAGTACAAGATAAGTAGGGAAAGAGTAAGACAAATAGAAAATAAAGCTTTTGAGAAACTACAAAAGCATATGCTTAATTCTGCTAAATCAAAAAACTTATTGCCAGCAAGTTAAAGACCAAAAGGATCTTGAATTAAGATTGTATCATTTCTCTCTGGACTAGTGGAAATACTTGAAATTCTAGTTTCAACAAACTTTTCCAATTCTTTGATATAGTTTTTTGCATTTTCTGGTAATTCCTCAAATTTTTTTATACCTACTGTTGAAGATTTCCAACCTTTAAAGGATTTATATACTGGTTTAGCCATGAATTGGTCATCAACAGAGGCTGGAAGGTAATCAAATTTTTTACCATTTATCTCGTAAGCAATGCACATTTTAATTTCATCTAGTTCATCTAGTACATCTAATTTGGTTAGCGCAATACCATCAATTCCTGAAATTTTTAGAGTTTGTCTTACAAGGACACCATCAAACCAACCACATCTTCTTTTTCGACTTGTGACAGTTCCAAATTCTTTTCCTCTTTTTCCAAGTAATTCACCAATATCATCTGTTAGTTCTGTCGGAAAAGGACCTTCTCCAACTCTTGTGGTATATGCTTTTGTAATTCCTAAAACATAATTAATAGAGTTAATACCACAGCCTGAACCAGTCGCCGCAGACGAAGCGACAGTATTAGAGGAGGTTACAAATGGGTAAGTACCATGGTCAACGTCTAAAAGAACTCCTTGAGCTCCTTCAAATAATATTTTTTTATTTTCACATTTAAATTCATCTATTTTTTTCCATACTGGCTGTGAAAATTTAAGTATTTGTGGTGCAATACTTAATAGATCTTTTTTTAATTGCTCTTTTTTAAATTCAGATTTTCCTAGACCTTTTCTTATAGCATTATGATGACTTAACACTACGTCTAATCTTTTATCCAAATTATTTTCTGATGCAAGATCCATTACTCTTATTGACCTTCTACCAATCTTGTCTTCATATGCTGGTCCAATTCCTCTTCTTGTAGTACCTATTTTTGATTTACCTGCTGCATCTTCTCTTATCTCATCCATTTCTTTATGAAATGGCAAGATAAGAGTGGCTGCCTCAGACAAAATTAAGTTATCAGAACTAACTTCAACATTTTTAGATTTAATTTCACCAATTTCCTCTAATAGTGCCCAAGGATCAACCACTACGCCATTTCCAATAATTGAAATTTTTTTTTTTCTAACTATTCCTGATGGCAATAGTCTTAATTTATAAACTACACCATCTATAACAAGTGTATGGCCAGCATTATGACCACCTTGAAATCTTATTATTACATCAGCCTGGCTTGATAGCCAATCAACAATTTTTCCTTTTCCCTCATCTCCCCATTGTGATCCAACTACAACTACATTTTTCATCTAAAAATTTTTTTAATTTGTATACTGTTTAAATGGTTTACAGGACCGTGACCTTTCCCTAAGTTTGGTTGTGTTCTTAATGAATGATTTACATACTTAATTGCCATTTCACAAGATTTCTTTAAAGTTTTTCCACATGAAAAGTAGGTAGTTATAGCGCTAGAAAGAGTGCAGCCTGTACCATGGCTATTTTTTGTATTAATTTTCTTATTTTTAAAGATTGTGATTTCTTTTTTATTAATAAATACGTCTAGAATATTTTTATAATTCAAATGACCTCCTTTAATAAGGACATTTCTTGCACCTAATTCAATTAGATGATTACCTGCTGAGATTACGTCCTGGATTGATGATATCTTCGAATTGGTTAAAACTTCAGCCTCTGGTATATTTGGTGTAATCAAATCTGCCTTAAATAAAAGTTTATTTTTTAAAACTTTAATAGCTGGTTCATTAATTAATTTTTTACCACCTTTTGCTACCATAACAGGATCTAAAATTATTTTTTTTGCTTTTATTTTTTTTAAAGATTTTATTACAGAGGTTATTACTTCTTTTGAATGAAGCATTCCTATTTTAACAGCATCTGGTTTTATGTCTCTAGCTGTAAATTCAATTTGATTTGAAATTGCCTTACTATTTACTGGAATAATTGATTTAACACCTGTTGTATTTTGAGATGTTATTGCAGTTATTGCTGTCATAGCATATGAACCAAGCGATGTGACAGTTTTTATGTCTGCTTGTATACCTGCGCCACCAGAGGAGTCTGAACCAGCAATAATTAAAATTTTAGATTTTATTTTCAAGTTAGATTATTGATTTTTTTACAATATTAATACATTTAGAAAGAATAGTTTTATCCTCAATTTCACACATTATTCTCACTACTGGTTCTGTCCCAGACTTTCTTACTAACATTCTGCCTTTTCCTTTTATTAAACTATTTGCTTTTTTAATTGCATTTTTGCACTTAGGATTATTAATTATTGATTTATCTTTTACTTCAACATTTTCTAACAATTGTGGAGTTGGTGTAAAATTTTCAAATATTTCACTTGCCTTTTTGCCTTTCCTCATGGAAAAGAGAATTTCTAATGCTACCAATAAACCATCACCTGTGGTTGCAAATTTGCCAAGGATAATGTGGCCAGATTGTTCTCCTCCTAAATTAAATTTTTTTTTCTGCATTGCTTCTTTTACGTATCTATCACCAACTTTAGATCTTATAAACTTTATTTTATTTTTAGAAAAATATTTTTGTAATCCATAGTTTGACATTAAGGTACCTACAACTCCACCTTTTAATATTTTTTTTCTTTTCCATCTTGTTGCTAGCATTGCTATTATTTTATCTCCATCAATAATATTTCCTTTTTCATCGCAAATGATAATTCTATCTGCATCACCATCTAAAGAAACTCCAATATGTGATTTATTTTTTTTTGTATGATATTTAATTTTATTTGGAAATGTAGAACCACATTTTTTATTTATATTAAATCCATTTGGAGAAGTCCCAATTTCATGGACTATGGCACCTAATGATCTAAATAATTGAGGTCCTACTTTATATGCTGCACCATTAGCACAATCAATTGTAATTCTTAAACCTCTTAAATTAAATTGTTTAGGAAAATTTTTTTTTATAATTTCTAAATATTTTTCTGAGCCATTCTCTAATCTTTTTACTCTACCTAGTATTCGAGGATTTGATAATTTTTTTGATATATTAGTATCAATTAGTTTTTCTATTTTTTTTTCTATTTTATCAGACAATTTTAAACCATTCGGTCCAAATAATTTTAAACCATTATCATCAAATGGATTGTGAGATGCAGTAATCATGATTCCCATATTAGCTCTCATTTTTTTTGTAAGCATTGCAAGACCATTTGTTGGTAATGGCCCAAAAGTGAAAACGTGCATTCCAGCTGATGTTAATCCAGACACTAATGCTGGCTCTAGCGCATATCCTGATAACCTAGTATCTTTAGCAATTATCGCCATCTGTTTGGTTTTTTTTTTATTATTAAAATATGTACCAACAGCTAAACCAAACTTAAAAAACATATCACCATTTATTTTATTTCCATTTACTTTTCCTCTTATTCCATCTGTGCCAAAGTATTTTTTTGTCATTAATTAAAATTTAGTTTTTTAAAAACTTTTATTCCTTGGTTAATTTCATTAACATCATGGACTCTAAGTATTTGTACTCCCTGTAGCATGCTAAAAATACTTGACGACACAGTCCCACCTATCCTTTGTTTGCTATCATTTTGACCAGATATATCTTTTATAAATTTCTTTCTAGAAATTCCCAACATTACTGGCAATCCTAAAGAATGAAAAATAGAAATATTATTGATGAGGGTAATATTATGTTTCATATTTTTACCAAATCCTATTCCCGGATCTAAAATAATATAATTATGTTTGATTCCATTTTTTCTAATTAGTTTCAATTTACTTTCAAAATAGTCATAAATGTCCAATAAAACGTTCTTATAACTTGGATTTTTTTGCATAGTTTTTGTAGTACCTTTCATATGATGTAACACAAATGGTAGTTTACTATTTTTTAAAAAATTAATTGTTTCCTTGTCATAACTTAGGCCCGATACGTCATTAATTAGGTCTAGTTTGTAATTTGAAGCCTTTTTCATTACAAAACTCTTTCTAGTATCTAAAGAAACAAAAAACTTTTTAGATTTTAAATAACCCATAACTTTATTTACTCTTAGCCACTCTTCCATTTTTAGAGTTTCTTTAGATCCTGGTCTTGTAGACTCACCCCCTACATCAATTATCTTTGCCCCATCAACTATTAATTTGTTAATCTGTTTTATTGCAGAAACTTTTTTATTAAATTTTCCACCATCAGAAAAACTATCTGGTGTAATATTTAAAATACCCATAAATAATGGTAAATTATCAAATTTTAATTTAGGAAATTTTTTAACCTTAGATATATTATTTATATCAATTAAAACTTTATTTTTAATTTTTAATGGAAGATTATTAATACTTTTTATATTTATTTTTTTTTTATTATTCCTAGTAATTATCTCAATTGTGTCAAACGAAAGGGATTTATTACCACCAATTGGGATTGAAATTTTTTTTTTAACGTTTTCTTTTGATACTTTATTATAGTAAAAATTACACGCTCTAGTGTAATATTTTTTCATTAAATTTTAATGAACAATCTTTGGTTTCAAGCCCATTGAACCTAAAGCAGAACTTTGATCATCTTCTTCTACTTTTAAATCTTCTTTGTTTTTTGGATATAAATTTTTATTTACGATATCTTCTATTTCTGATCCTGACAACGTTTCATATGTAAGTAGAGCCTTGGCTAACTTATGTAAATCATCAATTTTGTCAGTCAAAACTTTTTTTGCTCTATCGTAACCTTGGTCAACGAATTTTCTTATCTCTGCATCTACTTTTCTTGCAGTTTCCTCAGACATATTTTGTTGCCTTGCAACTGATCTTCCTAAGAAAACTTCTTCCTCATTTTCACCATATGAAACTGGGCCAAGCTCCTTACTTAATCCTGCTCTCATTACCATAGCTCTTGCTCTTTTTGTCGCCTGTTCTATGTCGCTAGCTGCACCTGTAGTTACCTTATCGTCTCCAAATATAATCTCTTCTGCAACTCTACCTCCCATAGCTATAGCCATTTGTGCGTGTAGTTGCTCTCTTGTTTGAGATACTTCGTCTCTTTCAGGTAGTTGCATTACCATTCCCAAAGCTCTTCCTCTTGGAATAATTGTTGCTTTATGTATAGGGTATGCTGCTTTTTCATTTATAGTAACAATAGCGTGTCCAGCTTCATGATAAGCAGTAAGTTTTTTCTCTTCCTCACTCATCACCATTGATCTTCTCTCAGACCCCATCATCACTTTGTCCTTTGCTTCTTCGAATTCCATGTAAGTAACTATTCTTTTATTTTTTCTTGCGGCTAATAATGCAGCCTCATTCACTAAATTTGCAAGATCTGCTCCAGAAAACCCAGGAGTTCCTCTTGCTATTGTTCTTAAATTTACATCTGGTGCCATTGATATTTTTTTAGCATGCACCTTTAATATTTTTTCTCTTCCAAGTAAGTCAGGATTAGAAACTACTACCTGTCTATCAAATCTTCCTGGTCTTAATAAGGCTGGATCAAGGACATCTGGCCTGTTAGTTGCTGCAATTATAATAACTCCTTCATTAGTATCGAAGCCATCCATCTCTACAAGTAATTGATTAAGTGTTTGCTCTCTCTCATCGTTACCACCCCCTAAACCTGCGCCTCTACTTCTTCCTACGGCATCAATTTCATCGATAAATATTATACAGGGTGAGTGCTTTTTACCTTGCTCAAACATATCTCGAACTCTTGAAGCTCCAACACCAACAAACATTTCTACAAAGTCTGAACCTGATATTGTAAAGAATGGTACTCCAGCTTCACCTGCTATAGCTCTTGCTAATAATGTTTTACCTGTTCCAGGAGGTCCGACTAAAAGACAGCCGCGAGGTATTTTTCCACCAAGTCTACTAAATTTCTTAGGATCTTTTAAAAATTCTACTACTTCTTCAACTTCTTCCTTTGCCTCCTCTACTCCAGCTACGTCATTAAATGTAACTTTACCTTTTAATTCATTCATCATTTTAGCTTTTGATTTTCCAAAACCCATCGCTCCACCTTTGCCGCCTTGCATCTGTCTCATGAAGAATATCCAAACAGCAATTAAAAGTAACATCGGAAACCATGACAAAAGTACTCCAAATAATGATGGCATTTTCTCTTCTAATGGACTTGCTGAGATGCTAACACCTTTATCACTTAATTTTTGAATTAAATTTGGATCGTCAGGAGCATAAGTATTAAACATTTCTCCATTTGACATAATACCCTTAATATTTTTTCCTTGAATTTCTACTTGAACAACTCTTCCATTATCTACTTGCGTTAAAAATTCAGAAAATATTATGTTATTTTTTTGACTTACAGATCCTTGAGGATTTTTAAACATATTGTATAGGCCAATAGTCAAAATAACTATTACTGCCCACATAGCTAGATTTTTGAAATTCATGAGTATAAATTAAGAATTATTATCAATTAAACAAGTGTCAATTTGTGCCAATTTGGAAGTATTTCACCTTTTTTCTGGATAAATAATGACTGAATTTTCAAATTTTTGAATTATACAGCCTGAAAGTGTTTTTTTTGAATAATTATTATTAGATCTTAAATATTTTATTAAGTTCTCAACTTTCAAACCTCTTGCAAATGTAACTTTTTTTCCGACCTTTTGAATCACTTCTGAAAATGATCTGAAGACTATTTCATCAGGTTGTTTAAAGAAATTTTCTTTTAAAATAATTGTTTTAGTTAATTTTAAGTAATTTGAATTATCTTTAATATTTGTTTTAACATAATAATCTACAGCATGATTACTTTTACTAAGATTATTTAAAGATAATTTTAATTTGTTAAATGTTAACCCATCTTCTTCTAAATTTGAAATTAATTTCCTTACTTTTACTCTTAAAAATTTGTTATCTAAGTTAGATGGATCATTAACATAGAAATTAAATGTATTTTTTGCAATATATATCAGATTCTTTTTAGATATATCAATTAATGGCCTCAAAATAAAAATTTTGTCATCATGCTTTACTTTGGATTTAATCTTACTAAATGAAATTAATCCTTTTAAACCAGAGCCTCTTAATAATCTTATAAAAAAGTTTTCAATTAAATCATCTGAATGATGTGCGGTTAAAATTATATCGATGTTTTTGATTAAACATTGTTTTACGATTAATTTGTATCTATTATCTCTTGCAAAAGATTGAATATTTGTTGATTTATTTTTTTTTTTTATAGTAAGTATATTGCTAGAAATTTGGAATGATCTTAGTTTTTTTTTTACTAAACTTGCTTCGAAATTGGAATTTTTTCTCAGTTTATGGTCTACAATAAAAAATTTAACTTTTATATTATTTTCTATAGAATAACATTTAGCTAAGAATGATAATGCCATACTATCAACACCTCCTGAAACAGCTACGCAAAAACTGTTTGTGATATGACTAGATATTTTTTTTTTAAAATTTAAGTAAATTCTTTTTATTTTTGGATCATCTAATTTTTTGTAATAAAAATTATGAATTTTCTTTTTTACACTCAAATTCTTTTTCTTCATAATACTTTGCTTTTTGAAGCACAGATTGAGTTGCATCAGGATATTGTTTTTTAACTCCAGCAATCATCAAACATCCTTGATCTTTTTCTCCCATCTGAACCAATGAAACTCCTAGTTTCAATAGATTTTCAGGAGCAATCTTACTTTTTGGATACTTTTGATAACCTTCCAAATATGCAGTCGCTGCATCAGTGTACATTTGTCTTATCCTGTATGTTTCTGCATACCAATATTGTGCGTTTCCAGATAATTCGTTATCAGGATTAGTTAATACAAATTCTCTAAATGCTTTTTCAGCACTAGCATAATCACCAACTTTTAAAAAATTTCTTGCAAATTGATATTGCTCTGCTGGACTGGTATCTGGTAATAACTTATCTTCACTATTAAAAACTTCTGAGATTATTGCTTCAGTTTGCTCTACTGACTCTATTACCTGCGTATCATCACTAGTTGTCATGTCTTTATAAGATATCTCTCCTAGTGATTGTGGTTCTGAAGATCCAGGAAGTATTTTCTTTTGAGTTTTTTTTTCATTTATAAATGTTTGCTCTGTTTTAGGTAAAGAAGTAAGGGAGTTGTTATTTGTATTAATTATTGAAGTTTGTTCAATTTGTTCAAATCTTAATTGATTATCTTGTTGCACTTTAGAAACTTTATTAGACAATTTATCTAATTTAAAACTAATTTCCTCAAATTTATTAGTTAATTCTTGAAATTGCATCTCTATTTCACTTAATTTCAGTAAATGTTTTGTTAAAGCCTGCTCAGACTCTTTTGTTGAAGCTTTTTGAATTGTGCCTGTATCAGAGTTTTCAGAAAATGACTGCGAATAGACTGCTCTTTCTAAAGTTCTAAGATCTTTTTGAATATTTTCTAAAATTTCTATAACATCTTGATCCTGTGAAAATGAGATGTTGGTTAAAAAAAATATAAATAAAACAAAGTTAACTAAAATTAACTTAATTAATGATCTCATAAAAACATTTGTAGTTATAATAATGGCAGAAAGAAGACCCTAACTTTTTTAAAGTAAGGGTCTTTCTAAATTTGGATTTAATTTGCTTTTATTGTTACAGATCTTCTATTTTTTGACCATGAAAGTGGGTTAGAGCCTGAGTCCACAGGTCTCTCTTTTCCATAACTTAAAACTTTAATTCGATCAGAAGAAACACCGTAAGTCATTAAGTAGTCTTTCGCGGCATTAGCTCTTCTCTCACCTAAAGCTAAGTTATATTCTCTAGTACCTCTCTCATCGGCATGACCCTCTACTACAACAGTCACATTTGCGTTCTGTCTTAACCAAGCAGCTTGCTTTCTTAAAGTTTCTCTTGAAGCTGTAGTTAGTATTGTTTCATTAGTTGCAAAGAATACTCTGTCAGGAACTCCGCTAGCAAGCTCTCCTACAGTATCAGAGCCCACATATACATCACCCTGCATTAAAGCATCTAATTTTTCAATTGGATCAGCTTTTTGTGTCTCATCTGCTTTAGTAGTAGTAGTAGATGATGTTGACGGCTCTGTAGTTGTTTTTACAGACTTCTTAGTTGCACACGCGGAAATAATTAGACCAAATATTACAATAAGAAATGCATTCTTTAAAATTTTGTTTAGATTCATTTTTGCTCCTTCAATAGAATATTATGAACTTAATCATGTAATTAGATGTTTTGTCCAGAAAAATCAACCAAATTTAATAAAATCTTAAATTTTCTTTAATTTCTAATCTAATAAAGAGGACCATGATGGGTCGGATGCATCAGTTTGGGTATTTACCAACCTCTCGTTGTATCCTGTTAAATCAATTGACCATAATTTAGCTGAAAATCCCTGACCTTTATCATCAGTCTTTGTTTCTCTATAAAATATGATTATTCTACCATTTGGAGACCATGAAGGCGCCTCTTGATAAAAATTTTCTGTTAGCAATCTCTCTCCACTTCCATCAGTCCTCATAACTCCAATAAAAAATTTACCTTTATGTAACTTAGTAAATGCAATTAAGTCTCCTCTAGGAGACCATACGGGTGTACCATAAATTCCCTTTCCAAATGATATTCTTTTTACTTTTGATCCATCACTTCTCATTACGTAAATTTGCTGATAACCACTTCTATCAGAGTTAAATGTAATATATTTTCCATCAGGTGAATATGAAGGTGAAGTATCTATAGATGGATGATCAGTTAATTTTTCTTGTATGTTTGTCTCTAAATTTCTTACCCAAATTTCTGAATTACCATCTTTTGCTAAACTCATTATAATTTTTTTTCCGTCAGGTGAGAACCTGGGAGCGAATGTCATTCCAGGAAAATCTCCAACAACTTCTTGTTTTCCTGTCTCAATATTCAAAAGGTAAACTCTAGGCATATTTCTAAAGTATGAAAGATAGGTTACCATTTGGTTTGTTGGATTAAATCTAGGAGTTAATACTAACTCATTTCCTAAAGTTAAATACTTTGTATTGAATCCATCTTGGTCCATTATGGCTAATTTTTTTACTCTTTGAGTTTTAGGACCTTCTTCTGCAACATAAATTATTCTAGTATCAAAATAACCGCTTTCTCCAGTTAAACGCTCATAAACTTTATCTGAAATTTTATGACCAACTCTTCTCCAGTTAGTTGGAACTGTTGTTAATGAAAAGCCATCAACCATTTTTGCTCCTAAAACATCCCAAAGTTTAAATTCAATCCTTATATAATCTTTTTCATTTATAATTTTAGAGGTAACCTTTCCAGTAATTAAAACTTGAGATTTAATTAGAGCCCAGTCTTCAAATCTTGGTTTTAAGTGAGCAATATCTGGCCTTTGCAAAAAAGATTCTTTATCTAAGGTATCAAACAATCCAGTTTTTCTTAAATTATTTTCAATCACTTTTGAAATTTCTAAACCTAAATTATCTATATTTAAATTTTTTTTAATTTTTTTTATAGAAGTTTCGTCAGCAAAAAAAGGAGAAACTGAAATTGGTAAAGGATCTAGATTTCCTCTAGTTATATCAATCTCCACAAGTGAATAAGATATTCCAGGTTTAAAAAAAAAACAAAAAATAAATATTAATAAAAGTTTATTTCTCATCCACCCATCATTTCTATGGGATTAAATCTTAATATCATCGTTTTCCATTTCTCATAACTTGTTGTTGGGAGATTTTTGATAGGATTACAAAGTCTGATTGCTCTTATTACGCTTTGAGCTATTTGATAAAAAGTTCCCTCACCAGGTGTATTCATTCTTACATGATCCAACATTTCAAAGTTTTTTACAATTCCATTTTTTTCTAAATTTAGTTTTACAGTAACCAAGAGATCTTCGCTATAAGGCAGTCCAGTTGGCACTGACCAACATGTATAAATTTGATGTTTAACAGCATATTCAGTGGTTACGCTTAATTTAGAGAGTTTCATAGACTTGTCTTCAGATTGTGTTATTCCATCTGCTTTTTTTTTAACCTCTCCTATATTCTCATATTGCTTTGCAATTAATCCTTTAATTTTGCTTACATCAATATCTTTTTTTTCAAACTCAGATACTTGTTTTACCTTTTCATCTTTTAAAGGTTTTTTAATTTTAGCAAATTCTTTTATCACCTCATCATTTTCAATTTTCTTCTCGATTTTTTTTCTTTTTTCTTTTTCAACAACAGTTTTTTTATTTTCTTTTGAAGGCTGTTGTTCAGTTTCCTTTTTGGCTTCTATTTTTTCTACATTTTTATCAGGTAATGGAACAGGTTCAGATTTTTCTAATTTTACTTTTTCATGTTTTTTTTCAGGAACTGGTACTTTTTTTGATTTTGACAAATCAATTTCATCTTTTTGATTATCAAATTTTACTTGTTTTTTTTTCTCTTTTTTTATCTCTTTAGGTGGCGCTTGCTCTGAGAGTATTTTTTTATTATCTTTTTTTACCTTTTCTATAATTTTTGCAGCTTTGGGGGCGTATGGGATGTTAGTTTTCTCAGATATTTGGATCAATTCGACCGATACAATTGGCATTAATTCTAAAGGTTTTTTAGCAACAAATGGAAGTGCAAATATTGTAGCAAAAAATACTGTACTATGAAAAATTATAGAAAATACCATTCCATAAGAAAAATTGTTAAATCCATTAGAAAAACCACTAATTGAAATTTTTTTAAGCAATACTATCTCTCTTTATATGGCTCAGATATTAAGGCAACTTTAGTGAAGCCTGAGCCTGAAAGTTTGCCCATAACCTCTAATACTCTTCCATAATTAATTGTTTTATCGCCTCTTACATAAATTCTTGTATCAGTTCTATTATTAGACACAGCTAAAATTTTTTTTATTAAGTTATCAAATTCAATTTTTGTTTCTTGAATAAAAACTTCACCTTTTGAGTTTATAGTTAATGTTAGAGGTTCGCTTTCTTCTGGCAAGGTGTCAGCTGAAGTTTCGGGCAAATCAACCTGCACACCTACTGTTAATAAAGGTGCAGTTACCATAAAAATAATTAAAAGAACAAGCATTACATCAACAAAAGGAGTTACATTTATTTCACTCATCGGTTCTCTTTCTGAACGCTTTAAATTAAATGCCATGTTAAATTATTGAAATAAATCTCTTCGAAAAATTTTCTAGTTTTTGAGAATATTTTTTTGAGTCGTTGCCAAATTTATTATATGCGATTACTGCTGGAATCGCGGCTAATAAGCCTAAGGCAGTTGCAAATAAAGCTTCTGCAATTCCTGGGGCAACGATGGCTAGACTAGTGTTTCTTGATATTGCAATGGATTGAAAAGAATTCATTATTCCCCAGACTGTTCCAAATAACCCTATAAATGGAGCTGTAGAACCTACCGTTGCTAGAAAAGTAAATTTGTTGTTAACAAAATTCATTTGTTTTTCGATATTTACTTCTAATATATTTTCAAGTCTTTGGCTTATATTGGTTTTTGATCTTGATTTAATAACTGCTTGCATTGAATCTTTAAATAGTCGGGCCATTGGATTATCTAATGATGCAGGTAGACTATTGTAAAATGTTTCTGCTGACTTTGACTTCCAAAATCTTTCTTCAAAATCCTCAGAGTCTTTATTTATTCTTCTAAACATTAAAATTTTATCAAAAATTATTGCCCAAGAATAAACTGAGCTAGCTATTAGAATGATAATTACTGATTTGACAATAAAGTCAGCTCTCAAAAATAAACTTAAAATTGAAAAGTCTGTATTGCTTGCCAATTCAACTGCTTGGGAAGTTATATCTGCATCCATTTAATTGATTTCACACTAAAATGTGTCATGAATTTGACTAACAATCTGGACTTAAGCTTATTTTTCTTGATTATTTAGATGAAAATTGGCAATTAATATCGCATCAGCTTTGTTGGAATCTTTTTTACGAGACAACAATGAAGAAAATTTTGGAAACATTTCTATTGCTTTAACTCTACTCGAATCTTTTTGAGAATTTATCAAATCAAAATACTTTTTCCACTTCGCAGGTCTTACAAAATAAATTGGTAATTGCATTGCTGCACACACACCTTTTATCACACCAAATGATTGACCAAAATTGAACATACTAGTAACACCTTGCCCAGGCATAGCCGAAACTTGCTCTACTACAACATTTATATTTTCAGATTTGTAGTTTTGAATTCTTGCAGATATTTCGTTAAATATTTGGCTACCATTAATTTGTTTTTTATTTTTATTACCCGATGCCATTGTGGGCATATCAATAACATCTTTAATTTCTCCATTTTCAAAAAAACAAATTGCACCTGTAATACCAGGATCTATTCCAATAATTAACATAAAATAAAATTATATTGCATTTGTAAAAACATTTTGTACATCTTCATCATTCTCTAAAATTTCTAAAAACTTAATTATTTTTTCATTATCTTCTTCATTTAATTTTATTTTATTTGTAGGAACCCATTCGATTTCTGTAGATATAAAATTAGAAATTTCCTTTTCTAATCGATTTTTTACGTCATAAATCTCATCTTTATTTGTATGAATCTCATAATGGTCATCATAAAATATACAATCATTGGCCCCAGCATCAGACGCTAAATTGAATACTTGTTCTTCTTCAATTTCTTCTTTATTTATTTTTATAACACCTAACTGAAGAAAATTATGCGATGCAGAACCTTGTGTTCCAAGTCCTCCACCATGTTTTTGAAAAATTGTTCTAATATTTGAAGCAGTTCTATTTTTATTATTTGTTAAAGTTATAACTACTATTGCAGTTTTTGCAGGTCCAAATCCTTCATATCTAATATTTTCAAAATTAGAGTCTGCTTCTATTGAAGATTTATCAATAGCTCTTTCAATATTGTCTTTAGGCATATTTGCTGATCTAGCAGATTGGATTGCAGATCTTAATCTTGAATTCATGTCTGGGTTTTTATCGCCAAGTTTTGCAGCTACTGTAATTTCTCTGGATAGTTTTGAAAAAATAGCAGATCTTTGTTTATCTGCTTTTCCTTTTTTATGTTTGATTCCTGCCCAGTGAGAATGGCCTGCCATGATCTAATATCCTTTCTGAAGTTGACCACCAAATATAAACTGACTAATATTTAATGCCAAACCATTTTTCGGATTAGCTTCAATAATTGCACCACAAAGTGATGCCTCTCCTTCAGCAGGAAAATGTTTTGCTGAGTCTCTTTTATAAAACCTATTAATAGAATTTTCAGCGTTCATACCAATCACTGAATCATAATCACCACACATTCCAGCATCTGTTAAATATGCGGTTCCCTTACTTAACACCCTTCCGTCGTTAGTAGGTACATGGGTATGAGTTCCCACAACAAATGTAGCATTTCCGTCAAATACGTGTCCAATGGCCATTTTCTCACTTGTTATCTCACCATGAAAGTCAACTATTAGAAAATCATACTTTTTTTTTAGCATATTTTGATCTAAAAAATCTTTACTTTTTATAAAGACATCATCAGATTTTTTCATAAAAACATTTCCCATTAAATTTAATACACCCACTTTGTAACCACCATAAGAATCATAAACACCAAAACCATCACCCGGAACATCGCCAGGTAAATTTAGAGGTCTTAATAACCTTTTTTGATTTTTTATAAATTCATATGTTTCTTTTTGATCCCATACATGATTACCAGTTGTAATTACATCAACCCCACAACTAAGTAATTCATTCACTATATTCTCAGTTATACCTACACCTTCTTTTGCAGCATTCTCGCCATTTACAACAACAAAATTTATTTTTTTTGATTTAATAATATCTGGTAGGAATTTTTTTACTGCATGACATCCGCTATTGCCAACAATATCACCTAAAAATAAAATGTTCATTTTAAGATTCCTTTATTGGTTAAAATAAAGTCTAATTTTTTGTCATATTTATTAATGGGAATGTTTTTAACCTCTTGAAATGGAAAGGCAAAACCAACTGTTAAAACTTTTTTAAAATTTGAAAGTTTTGAAATATATCTGTCATAAAATCCACCTCCATAACCTAATCTAAATTTATTATTATCAAATCCAACAATAGGGACAATCAAAACATCTGGAAAAACTTTCTTTTTAATATTTGGCTCTGGGATACCTTGGTAACTGATTTTTAGCGAGTTTTGAAAAGACCATTCATAAAAATCCATATCATAATTTTTCTTGGTAATTGGTAAAGATATTTTAAAATTATTTTTTTCTAACTTTTCTAAAATATCTAAACATCCTATTTCACTATTTATTGGATAATATCCTCCAATGTTGATATTTTTTTTAAAATTCAATTTTTTTAATATTCTGTTAAATTGAATAAAGCTTATACCTTGATCATAAAAATTAGCTTTTCTTAAATTAATTAATTTTTTTCTTAATTTTTCCTTAGACACTATGATTATTGGATTTTGGTATCTGGATCATTTCGTTTAATAAAATTTTCTAACTCGAGTGTAGTCTTATCCACTAAAGATTCATAATCGTTACGATTAGCTTCGATTTCATTCTTTAAATTATCCTGGTTTTTGCTTAATTCAGAAATCTCTATTTCTTTAAGATCTCTATAATTATATACTAATGACTTTAGTTCTTTAAATTTCTCAGTAATTTTATTTATTTCTTTTTTTTGTATATCTATTTTTTTTTTAGTCTCATAATATTCATCTAAAACAGAAATAGACGTTATAAGTAAAAGTTTACTTTCTCCTATATTTCCCAAAGAATTTTTTAAATTACTAAACTTTTCATTTAAATATAAAGCTAATTCCTCCAAATGCTCTTCTTGCCCATCTTCACAAGATAATAAAAATTCTTTTCCATTAAATTTTATATTTACATTTGCCATTTATCAATTTCTTCCATTAAATTATCTGTTTCTTGGTTTAATTCATCAATTTTTTCAGAAAATTGCTCTTCTTTTTTTTTTCCTTCAAGTTCTTTTTTTTTAAAATCATCAAATTTCTGTTTAAGAGACTGATTTTCTTGTTGAAGTATATTGTACTTTTGTTCTATTTCTTTTTTTTCAATTTCTAATTGATTTTTTTGACTTGCCAAATTTTCTAACTCCAAAATTTTATCTGGTTTTATATTTTCAAGATTTTTTAATTTATCTAAAGTTTCTAATAGTTTTTTTTCTTTTTCACTAATCGAATTCATATATATATCTATATTATAAAATTGATTCACCTAAGTCTACAAAGGATAAATTTTGAATAAATTAAATAAGATCTTGTCTAACTCTATACGTGTTCTTTCAATGGATGCCGTACAAAAAGCTAATTCTGGACACCCAGGTATGCCAATGGGAATGGCTGACGTATCTACAGTACTTTTTAAATATTTTCTAAAATTTAATCCAAAAAATCCTAACTGGATTAATAGAGATAGATTCGTTTTATCTGCTGGTCATGGATCTATGTTGCTTTACTCTTTACTTTACTTAACAGGTTACAAAAGTGTGAAATTAAATGACATAAAGAATTTTAGACAAATTGACTCTATTTGCGCAGGTCATCCTGAGTATGTTGAAAATTCAGGTATTGAAACAACAACAGGTCCTTTGGGGCAAGGAATTTCTAATGCAGTAGGTTTTGCATTATCAGAAGAAATTTTAAAAAAGAAAATCGGCAAAGATATTATAAATCATAAAACCTATGTAATTGCAGGAGATGGTTGTCTAATGGAAGGCATAAGTCACGAAGCTATGAGCTTAGCTGGACATCTAAAACTCAAAAATTTAATAATGTTATTTGATAATAATTCGATATCTATAGATGGACCAACAAGTTTAGCGGTTTCAGATAATTATAAGAAAAGATTTGAAAGTTATGGATGGGATTACCTAGAGATCGATGGACATAATGAAAAAGAAATTTATAAAGCGCTCAACAAAGTCCAAAATGCAGCGAAGCCATCTGTTATTTCTTGTAGGACAAAAATTGGTTATGGGTCGCCTAACAAATCTGGAAAAGCTTCCTCGCATGGAAGCCCTTTAGGTACTGAAGAGATTGAACTGGTTCGAAAAGAATTAGGTTGGAATTATAAACCATTTGAAATTCCAAAAAATATATTGAAGATTTGGCGAGATATTGGGAGAAAGGGAGAAAAAATTGAAAACAGATGGAACAAAGCTTATAGGAAGAAAAAAAGTAAAATAAAAAAATTCTTCACAAATGATTTTATAAAATCTGCCATAAATGAGAAAAAAATAGCAGTAAAGGATAATAAAAGTCTTGCCTCAAGAAAATCATCAGAGTCAGTAATTAATGCTCTTGTTAAAAGAAGCAATACACTTATTGGTGGATCGGCGGACCTTGCTGGATCAAATAATACTAAAACAAAATATCACAGAATAATAAAACCAGGAAATTTTGATGGGAACTATATTCATTATGGCGTGAGAGAACATGCTATGTGTGGAATTATGAATGGAATAGCTTTACACAGCAAAATTGTACCTTATGGAGGAACTTTTTTAATTTTTTCAGATTATTGCAAACCGTCTATAAGATTAGCAGCAATGATGAAGCAACAAGTAATATATGTAATGACTCATGACTCTATCGGACTTGGGGAGGATGGGCCAACACATCAACCTATTGAACAATTATCTGGATTAAGATCAATACCAAACCTCAATGTTTTTAGACCAGCGGATAGATTAGAGACTATTGAATGTTGGGAGCATGCTTTGAGGAGTTCTAAAACGCCAAGCATTTTATCTTTAACCAGGCAAAACCTTAATCCCATAAGAAATAAATACTCAAAAACCAACAAGTGCTCATTAGGAGCATACGAAATTTTAAGAACAAACAAAAAAATAAAATTGACAATTTTAGCTAGTGGTTCTGAGGTAAATTTGGCTATAGAGGCCAGCCATAAATTAGCCAAAGATAGAATATATTCAAAAGTAATATCAGTGCCATGTATGGAGCTTTTTGACTTACAATCAAATAGATATAAAAATAAAATTTTAAATGAAACTAAATTGAAAATATCTATCGAAGCTGGATCAAGCGACTGTTGGAAAAAATATGTTGGAGATTTAGGGATGACTTTTGGAATTGATGTTTTTGGGAAAAGTGCGCCCTATAAAGAAATTTATAACTATTTTGGATTAATACCCTCAAATATTGCAGGGAAATCTAAAAAATTATTAAAGTAAGAAATGACAATAAAAATTGGAATTAATGGCATGGGCAGAATTGGTCGAATGGTGTTCAGATCAATTTTTGAAAGTCAAAATAAAAATTTTAAAATTAAACATATAAATAATAGATCAAATTCAGATACAACTTGTAAATTAATCAAATATGATTCTATTCATGGAAAATTTAATGCTGATATAAAATTTGAAGAAAAATATTTAGAAATTCAAAAAAATAAAATTTCATTTTCTCAAGAATCTAAGATTGAAGATATTAATTGGAAAAAATATGATGTTGATTATGTTTTTGAGTGCACTGGTAAATTTAATTCTAAAGAGAAACTTCTTACACATATTAAAAATGGTGCAAAAAAAGTCATTGTATCTGCTCCGTGCAAAAATGCAGATAAAACAATAGTGTTTGGAGTTAACGAAAACCTTATATCTAAGAATGATAAAATAATCTCTGCAGCCTCATGTACGACCAATTGTTTAGCGCCAGTTGTAAATGTGCTTAATGAAAATTTTGAAATTGAAAAGGGATTTATGACTACCATTCATGCATACACTAGTGATCAAAGAATTTTGGATAATTCTCATAAAGATCCCAGAAGAGCAAGGGCTGCAAGTCAATCAATAGTCCCAACATCAACTGGAGCATCAAAAGCAATAGGTGAAATAATTCCAAGCCTTAAGGGGAAATTAGAAGGTGTAGCTATGAGAGTTCCTACGCCCAATGTATCGCTAGTCGAGTTAGTTTTCTGCACGAAAAAAAAAATTAATATAAGAAAAATTAATGATGCATTTGAAAAAGCTTCTAAAAATGAATTAAAGAAAATTTTAGAAATTACAGACGAAAAGCTTGTTTCCATTGATTTTAATCATCATTCTGCATCAGCAATTGTTGATGCTTCTTTAACAAATGTAGTTGGATCTAATATGGGTAAAATCTCTGCTTGGTATGATAATGAATGGGGATTTTCAAATAGAATGTGTGACATAACTGAATATCTGCACAAAAATTCTTAATGAAAAATATTAAAGATCAATCTTTATCAAAGATCGAGCTTAAAAAAGTTTTATTAAGAGTAGATCTTAATGTTCCATTAGAAAATGGTAAAGTTGTAGATGATACTAGAATACTTAAGATTATTGATACAATAATATTTTTACTTAAAAATAATACCAAAATAATAATTATTTCTCATGTTGGAAGACCAAATGGTAAAATTAACGAAAAATTATCTCTTAAGCCAATTGCTGAAAAACTAGAGTATATTTTAAAAAGTTCACCTGAGTCTGAACATGTTTATGAAGCAGGACAAAACGTAAGATTAGTAAAAAATAATTTAAGTGAAATTACTAAAGAAAGTCTTTTTTTAAGTAAAAATGAAAAAATAGTTATGCTTGAGAATATAAGATTTTACAAGGGTGAGGAAAAAAACGATGATGATTTTGCTATAAAACTTGCATCCTTAGGAGATATTTATGTTAATGATGCATTTTCATGCTCACATAGATCTCATGCCTCAATAGATAAAATTACTAATCACATACCTTCTTATGCAGGCTTTCAATTAAATGAAGAAATTAATGCATTAAATAAAATAACATCTGAAATAAAAAGACCAATCACTTGTATTATTGGTGGTTCAAAAATATCTACCAAAATTAATGTAATTAAAAATTTAATTCCAAAATTAGATAACATCATAATTGTTGGTGGAATGGCTAATAATATTTTAAAATATAAAGGTATTTCAATTGGTAAATCAATAAAAGAGGATAATTGTGAAATAATTATAGAAGAGATATTTAAAGCCTCAAAAAAGTATTCATGTCCAATTTACTATCCTGAAGATGTTATGGTAGGTAAAAATTTACAAGATAAATCTGTCATTAAGGAACTAAATGAAATAGATGAACACGATATAATTTTAGATATTGGACCAAATACTTTAGAAAAAGTACTTAAAGTTATTGATGAAAGTCAGACGATACTATGGAATGGTCCTGCTGGATATTTTGAAAATCCTAATTTTGCAGGTGGCAGTATTGAAATTGCAAAAAAGATAATTGAAAAACATATGGCTAATAAAATTTATTCAGTTGTTGGAGGTGGAGATACGGTGCATATAGTTAATAGCTTGGATGCTATGGAAAATTTTAATTTTGTTTCAACTGCTGGTGGAGCTTTTTTAGAATATCTTGAAGGTAAAAAGCTTCCTGGTATAACCGCTTTAAATTAAAATGTCTGATCTTAATAAAATTGCTCTCAAAATAATTTCTAACGGCAAAGGTATCCTTGCCGCAGATGAAAGCAATGGAACTATGACCAAAAGACTTACGTCAGTAAATGTAACTTCAACCCCAGAAAATAGACTTTTATTTAGAGAAATACTCTTTTCATCTGAGAGTATGAAAGAATGTATTGGTGGAGTAATTCTTTATGATGAAACAATAAAGCAAACAACAAGTTTAGGAAAACCAATCCCTGAATTAATTTCTTCTTCAGGTGCAGTACCAGGAATTAAAGTTGATACAGGTGCAAAAGATTTGGCAAACTCTTCTGGAGAAAAAATTACTGAGGGTTTGGATGGACTTAGAGTAAGATTAAAAAAATATTATGAGCTCGGTGCAAGATTTACAAAATGGAGGGGAGTTTATTCAATAAGTGATGAGCATCCAAGTAAGCTTGCAATTTATAGTAACGCTCATTCGCTTGCAAGATATGCAGCCCTAGTTCAAGAAAGTGGGATGGTACCAATAGTTGAACCTGAATTATTGATGGAAGGGAACCATTCCTCTGATGTTTGTTTAAATAAAACATCAGAAGTAATAAAAAAATGCTTTGATGAATTAATATTGCACAAGATTGATCTCTCAGGAATTATTTTAAAACCAAATATGATATTAGCTGGGGAGCAGTCAAAAGATAAAATCTCAAATGAGGAAGTTGCGCATAAAACACTTAAGTGCCTTAAAGGTTCAGTTCCTGGTGAAGTACCTGGAATTGCTTTCTTATCAGGAGGTCAGTCAGAAATAGAGGCTACAAAAAACTTAAATTTAATTAACAATATCAACAATACTAAATTCATAATGACTTATTCATATGGAAGAGCACTGCAACAAAGCGCCCTTAAGATATGGTCAAAAAATATTGATGGTATAGAGGCAACTCAAAATACATTTAATCACAGAGCAAAAATGTGTTCTTTAGCTGCAAAAGGTAAATGGTCATACGAACTTGAAAGTAAATAAAAAAAAATTTATTTATCTTATTTCTCCAAATAAAATAACCAGGTACTTCTATAAAACTCTCAAAATAATTTTAAGTACTAATAAAGTAAGTTATTTTCAAATGAGACTTAAAAATTACTCTTTTAATCAAAGAATTTTAATTGGAAAAAAAATTTTAAAAATATGTAAAGAAAAAAAAGTAAAATTCATTGTAAATGATGACCCTATTCTAGCAAAAAAAATTAACGCAGATGGTTGTCATTTAGGTCAAAAAGATATGAACATAACTAAAGCTAGAGAAATAATTGGAAACAAATTAATTGGGATTACTTGCCACAACTCTATAAAATTAGCAAAAGCAGCAATAAAAACTAAAGCAAATTATTTGGCATTTGGAGCTTTTTATTCCACAAAAACAAAAAAAGTAAAATATAAAGCATCTGTTGATATTTTAAATAAGGTAAGAAAATTGACTAATATTCCAATTGTAGCAATAGGTGGTATCAACTCTTGCAATTACAAAAATCTATTATTAAATAAAGCTAATTTTTTAGCTATCTCAGGTTACATTTGGAATAACAAAAAATACAAACCAATAAAAGCGATCGAATTATTAAAATGAAAATTAATGCTGGAGAAATAAGAGTTGGGATGCTTTTAGAATATAAAAATGATTTATGGCAAGTCCTTAAAACTCAACATGTAAAACCTGGCAAAGGCGGTGCTTTTGCTCAAGTAGAAATGAAAAGTGTTGGAAAAAATACAAAACTAAATGAAAGATTTAGATCTAGTGAGTCTGTTGAAAAAGCCTCGTTGGAAGAAATAAATTTCAACTATCTTTATTCAGATGAAAATAGTTATTTTTTTATTGATCCCAAAACATTTGAACAAACAGAGATTAAAAAAGATATTGTAGGAGAAAAGGGGAAATTATTGTCTGAAAATCTTGAAGTAAAAATAAGTTTTCATAATGATTATGCAATTTCTATTGAACTTCCAAACCAAGTTAATTGTAAAATTTCCTCAACTGATGCTGCTCTAAAAGGTCAAACAGTATCTTCATCTTATAAACCAGCAATTCTTGACAATGGGATTAAAATACAAGTTCCACCTTTTGTAGAAGATGGTGATGAAATTGTATTAGATACTAGAACAATTGAATATATAAAAAAAATTTAAAATTATGAATTCAATTTCTCCTAATTTAAATTTAATGATTAAGGCTTCAGAAAAAGCCTCAAAAACCATAATAAGAGATTTTGGAGAAATTGAAAATTTACAAGTTACAAAAAAAGGTCCCAGAGATTTTGTAACAAAAACTGATAAACGTGTCGAAAAGATTTTAATAGAAGAGTTATCAAAAACAAAAAAAAATTTCTCTTTCATAACTGAGGAAAGTGGTAAAATTGAAAATAATGATAGAGATAAAATTTGGATAATAGATCCAATAGATGGAACTACAAACTTTCTTCATGGAATACCCCACTTTGCAATTTCTATAGCATTAAAAATCGATAATGAATTAGTTTCTGCTTTAATACATGACCCAATTAAAAATGAGATGTTTTATGCTGAAAAAAATAATGGATCTTATTTTAACAATCAAAGAATTAGAGTTTCAAAAAAAATAAATTTAGAGGAATGTCTATTTGGAACAAATAGACAAGGAGTAATTTTTACAGACTTAAATGTAAGATATTCAGGATCAGCCGCATTAGACTTAGCTTATGTTGGGTCAGGAAGACTAGATGGATTTTTTCAAAATAATTTAAATTTATGGGATATTGCAGCTGGTATTTTGATAATTGATGAAGCAGGAGGAAAAGTCAATAATATTAAGCTAAACGAAATTAATAATATAAATTTAAAAGCTTCGAGTATTAATATTTACAGCAAAATGACAAAAATTTTGGATAACTTTTAATTGTTTTTATTTAACTTTTTGCTATAAGTCCGCCTATGAAAAAAAACATACACCCAAACTATCATAATATTAAAGTTGAAATGACTGATGGTAGCCAGTTTCAAACAAAGTCTACATGGGGATCCGAAGGTGAAATTCTGAAACTTGAAATAGATCCTAAGTCTCATTCTGCTTGGACAGGTGGAAAACAAAAAATTCTTGATAAAGGAAGAGTTAGTAAATTTAACAAGAAATTCCAAAACTTTAGATCTGAAACTAAGTAATGAGTAATGCACCACTAATGCCAATGGCAACAGCTGTTTGGTTAGTTGAAAATACATCTTTAACCTTTAAACAAATATCAGAATTCTGTAAACTTCATGAAGTTGAAATACAAGGTATTGCAGATGGTGAAGTTGCGAAAGGTATTGTTGGGTATAATCCAATCATAGCCGGTCAATTAACTAGAGATGAGATAGAATTATCTTCAAAAGATCAAGCAAGACCATTATCATTGAGACAAAATGAAGTAGAAGTCATAAGTGAGGAAAAAAAAGCAAAAAAATATATACCTTTATCTAAACGTCAAGATAAACCAGATTCTGCTCTTTGGTTAATTAAACAACACGCAAATTTAAAGGATTCTCAAATAGCAAAATTAGTAGGAATAACAAAAAACTCTGTTACATCAATAAGAAATAAAAGCTATTGGAATTTTAATAATCTAAATGCTAAAGACCCAGTAGCTATGGGGCTGTTTTCTCAAAAGGATTTAATAGATGCTCTAGAAAAAGCAGAAAGAAGAATTAAAAGAGAGAAAAAAGAAAAGGAAAAATCACAATTATCAAAATAATGTTACTAAAAAATAAATATAATAGACAAACAAAATATAAAGTGCTAACAGAAGCCCTTTTTGGAGGTAGTTATTAAAATAGAAGTTAAAGATAATAATATTGAGCAAGCTTTAAGAGTGTTGAAAAGAAAACTCCAAAGAGACGGTTTTTTTAAAATTATAAAATTAAAAAATACTTACGAAAAACCATCTGAAAAAAAGAAAAGAATTCTGCAAGAAAATATTAAAAGAGTAAAAAAATTAAATAAACTCAAAAATAGAATTTAAAAACCGCGGGGTGGAGCAGCCTGGTAGCTCGCAAGGCTCATAACCTTGAGGTCGGCGGTTCAAATCCGTCCCCCGCAACCAATTCTATATTTTGAATTTTGATTTTTTCGTGTCAATTAAAAATCCTTTAACAGTATCAGTTGTTAACTGTTTAAAACTTTTTCCAAATTTTTCAATTTTTTCAATTATTGACGGCGGAACAGTAATTATATGACATCCTAGTTCTTTTGCCTGAAGGTAATTATAAGGTTCTCTAGTACTTGCCCAAAGTATCTCAACATTTTTATATTGTTTTGCTATTTTTAAACTTTTTTTGAACTGTGGAATTGGGTCTTTCCCAGTATCAGCCATTCTACCAGCAAATATAGAAATAATTACTTTAGTTTTTTTATTTATATTTTTTAGAATTAGTTTCGTCTGTTTAGAACTATAAACAGCTGTAATATTCAATTTTATTTTATTCCTATTTAAAGTTTTTATAACTTTTCCCATAAATTTACCTTTCGAATTTGTGATAGGAATTTTGACAAATACATTTTTACCCCATGTGCTAATTTTATTTCCCTGTAAAATCATATTCTTAGAATCATCAGCAAATACTTCACATGAAACTGGTTTTTTTGTTATTTTAAGAATTTCTTTAGAATATTTCGTATAATTTTTAGCACCAGTCTTTCGCATTAAACTTGGATTAGTTGTAAAACCCTTAACGACTTTTTTTTTGTCAAACTTTTTAATAAGTTCAAGATTAGCTATATCACAAAAAATTTTAGTCAATTATAAGCTCTTAACAATTTCCTCAGTCATTTTTTTTGCATCAGCAAAAAGCATTAAAGTATTATCTCTATAAAAAAGGTCATTATCAATTCCTGCGTACCCTGGAGATAAACTTCTTTTTACGAATAGCACTGACTTACTTTTTTCAACATCTAATATAGGCATACCATATATTGGGCTTTGTGGATCAGATTTTGCCACAGGATTAGTTACATCGTTTGCTCCTATTACGTATGCAACATCACAGTTTGCAAAATCATTATTTATTTCTTCAAGCTCAAATACTTCATCATATGGAACGTTTGCCTCTGCTAACAAAACATTCATGTGTCCTGGCATTCTGCCAGCAACAGGATGAATTGCGTATGAAACTTTTACCCCATTTTTTTTTAAAGCATCTACCATTTCTCTTAATGCATGTTGAGCCTGGGCTACAGCCATACCATAGCCTGGGACAATAATTACTGACGATGCATTTTTCATTAAAAAAGCTGCATCATCTGCGTTACCATTTTTTACAGGTTTTTGCTCTTTGCTTTTGGAGCTTGAAGTTTGATCGTTTGCACCCCATCCTCCAAGAATAACATTAAAAAATGATCTATTCATACCTTTACACATAATATATGAAAGGATAGCTCCCGACGATCCAACCAAAGCACCAGTGATTATCAAAGCTGTATTTTCTAGTGTAAATCCAATACCTGCAGCTGCCCAGCCTGAATAAGAATTTAACATTGAAATAACGACAGGCATATCTGCTCCGCCAATGGGTATTATTAGTAAAACTCCAACAAGAAACGATATAACTACTAAGGTCCAGAATATGTTAGATGATTGTGAAATGCATAAATAAAAAATTAAAAATAATATTGCTAATCCTAAAATCAAATTAATAAAGTGTTGACCATTAAATGTGATTGGCGCACCAGACATTATCCCTCTTAATTTTAAGAAAGCTATTATTGAACCAGAGAAAGTAATTGCCCCAATTGCTGCCCCAAGTGACATTTCAACTAAACTTGAAAGTTTTATATTTCCAACAAACCCTAAGCCAAATGCTTCAGGTTTTAAAAAAGCAGATATTGCAACAAAAACTGCTGCAAGACCTACTAAACTATGGAAGCCAGCAACAAGTTCAGGCATTGCAGTCATGGGAATTTTATACGCTATAAAAGCACCGATTGACCCCCCGATTACAAGAAATATCAAAACGTATATAAACCCTGATCCGAAATTTCCTATAGTAAGAAATGTAACAATTATTGAAATTATCATTCCAGCAATTCCAAAATAGTTTCCTTTCCTCGAAGTTTCGGGGGAAGACAAACCTCTTAGAGCTAGAATAAATAATATTCCAGAAATTAAATAGAATGACGCTGATAGATTAGCTGACATATTTATTTTTTCTTCTTTTTATACATTTGCAACATCCTTTGGGTAACTAGAAAGCCACCGAAAATGTTTACAGCAGCTAAAATTATAGCCATAAAACCAAATATATTTGAAGTTTCAAAAATACTTGAAGATGAATCAGCTAAAGCAGCTATAATAGCTCCAACAATTATAACTGACGAGATTGCATTCGTAACTGACATTAGCGGTGTATGTAAAGATGGTGTAACACTCCATACAACATAGTAACCTATAAAGATTGACAAAATAAATATACTTAATCTAAATATAAAAGGGTCTATTTCCATTATTTAACCATTGTTTTTTTGATTATTTCATCTTCTAAATTTATTTCAAAATTCTTACTCTCTTTATTAAATAAATTACTTACAAAATTAAACATATTCTTTGAATAAAGATTTGAGGCAGAAATTGGTAATTTATTTAAAATGTTTGCTTCACCCATAATTTTAATACCATTATTGTCTATTATTTCATCTACTTTTGTTAATTCTGAGTTTCCTCCTTGCGAAGCCGCTAAGTCATAAATTACTGAACCATTTTGCATTATATTAATCATGTCTTTTTTAATAATTACTGGTGCTTTTTTTCCTGGTATTAAAGCAGTACATATAACTATATCAATTTTTTTCAAAGTTTCTTTTAATAATTCTTCTTGTTTTTTTTTAAAATCATCGGAGGCCTCTTTTGCATATCCACCCTCTGTTTCTAAGTTTTCTGCATCCTCTACAATTAAAAATTTTCCTCCCAAACTCTCAACTTGTTCTTTTGAGGCTAATCTTACATCTGTAGCATAAACTATTGCACCCATTCTTTTTGCAGTAGCAATTGCTTGCAAACCAGCAACTCCTGCACCAACAACCAAAACTTTAGCCGCAGAAATAGTTCCTGCCGCTGTCATCATCATAGGTATTGCTTTTTGAAAGAAAGCGAACGATTCTATAACCGCTTTATAACCAGCTAAATTTGCTTGGGATGATAGTATGTCCATAGATTGTGCTCTTGTAATTCTTGGCAAAAGTTCAAGAGAAAAACACTTGATATTTTTAGCTATTATTTCTTTTAATTTAGTTTCGTTTGAATAAGGATTTAAGACACCAATTAAAATTTGATCTTTTTTAAATTTATTCAGGTTTTCATCACTTGGAATGTTCAATTGTATAATTGCATCTGAACTTGCTATAACTTCATCATCATTTTTTAAAATACTTGCTCCTTCGTCTTCATATTCTTTATCACTTATTCCTAAATGTGATCCATAATTCTTAATCAATTTTATATCTAATCCTAAAGTTTTATATTTTTTTATTGTATCTGGAGTTACAGCAACTCTCTTTTCAATATTTCTATCTTCTGAAATTGAACCAATTATCATTCTAATTAAGATATGACTCAAAAATCATTTTTGTCTGGCTTTAAATTTTGGGTTTTTTTTATTTATGATATATACTCTTCCTCTTCGCCTAACTAGTTTGGAATTTAAGTCTCTTTTTTTTAATGATTTTAAAGAACTAGCAATTTTCATATTTTTTTATTCTTAATAAACGAACTGATGTAATCTTTCAAACTTATTTTTCCAAATTTATTAAAAACTTTGTTGTTAAATGACATGTTAGTCAATGAAGAGGTATGTCTTTCACCAAGTCTAGGCTTCAAAAATCTTGTTTTTGAGTTAAATAACTTCGCCACCTCAATAATAGTATAAGATTTTTTATGTGAAATGCTGTAGTGAGAACATTTATTCAATTTCCACGCTTCATAACATACTCTTACTGTATCTGAAATATGAGTAAATCTTCTTGACTGACTTCCAGGTTTTACCACCGTTAATGGTAAACCTTTTTTATATTGATCTTCAAAAATTCCAATCACGGTAGCCATTGATCCTTTACAAATTTGTCGATTTCCATAAACATTATAAAAATAAATTATTTCAAATTTGAAGTTAAACCATTTTTTTAAATTTTCCAGCAACTCTAGATTTTTGGATTTTGTGAATGCATAAGGAGAAAGGTTTTTGTCATTTCCTTTATCTCCAAGAGTCGCAGATGTGGCAGAGTAAACAAGTTTAATATTGTTATCTAAACAAAATTTAAAGACTTCTTTTGTACCAATTGAATTTGATTCAAAACATTTATCAAAATTTTTAAAACTTTGATAAATCCTAGCAAATTCCCCAAAGTGAAACAAACAAACAATATTTTTTTTATATCTAGATAGAATTTTAGATATATTTATTGTACTTCCTTTAAAGTATTTAATTCGTTTTGATTTAAGGTGATTATGCGTAAATCCACTAGAATAATCGTCTAAACTTATAATTTTAAAAGTTGTTTTTTTTATTAATAATTCTATTTGGTTTGATCCGACAAAGCCAGCACCACCAGTTACAACTATGATATTTTTCATTTGAGTGTTAGCCTGGCAACGTCCTACTCTTCCATGTCTTAAGACAAAGTACCATCGGCGCAGAAAGGCTTGACTTCCGAGTTCGGAATGGGATCGGGTATGACCCTTTCGCAATAATCACCAGGCGAGAGTTTTATATTATTTAATTTTAAAAAGTCAATCATTTATAACAATAATTATTCCCAATAAACATTTACTAAATCACAATATGTTTTTTTTTAAATAATCATTAATTGTTATTGACAACCCTTTTTCAAGGGATGTTTTATATTTCCATCCATATTTTTTTGCTAGGCTAATATCTAATAATTTTTTTTTCGTTCCATCTAAATTTTTTTTAACGTGTTTTATTTTTAAATTTACTCCTAAATGTTTCATTATAAATTTAGCATACTGCAAAATCGTTTTTTCAATTCCTGTGCCAATATTAATTAATGTTTCCGGTGTTTTTTTATTTAAAAAATAAATACATGCATCAGCAATATCATCGCAATAAATAACTTCTCTTAA
>CACLEJ010000010.1 GCA_902605865.1 uncultured Pelagibacteraceae bacterium | reverse complement strand
ATTATTAGATAACCATATATATTGGGGAAACAAATTAAATATAGATGTTAGACGAATAGTTTGGAAAAGAGTTCTCGACATGAATGATCGAGCTTTAAGATCTATAAATATTAATCTAGGTGGTGTTGCGAATGGATTTCCAAGAGAAGATGGTTTTGATATTACTGTTGCATCAGAAATAATGGCAATCTTTTGTTTATCAAATGATTTGCATGATCTTGAAAATAGAATTGGTAATATTACTGTTGCTTATACTAGAGATAAAAAACCGATATATGCAAAAGATTTAAACGCACATGGGCCAATGACTGTATTATTAAAAGATGCTATTAGACCAAATGTAACACAAACGTTGGAAAACAATCCTGCAATAATTCATGGTGGACCATTTGCAAATATAGCTCATGGATGTAATTCTGTTTTAGCAACTAAGACAGCATTAAAACTTTCTGATTATGTAGTAACAGAAGCTGGATTTGGTGCTGATCTAGGTGCAGAAAAATTTCTAGATATTAAATGTAGAAAATCAGGATTAAAACCAAGTTGTGTTGTGATTGTTGCAACTATAAGAGCTTTAAAGATGCATGGCGGAGTTAAAAAAGATGAATTAAAAAATGAAAATGTTGATGCAGTTAAAAAAGGATTGGTTAACTTAGAAAGACATATAGAAAATATTCAAAAATTTGGATTACCTGTAACAGTAGCTATAAATCACTTTGTTTTAGATACTGATAAAGAAGTTGAAGAAGTAACTAATTTTTGTGAACAAAAAGGTATTAAAGCCTCTATATCAAAGCATTGGGAAAAAGGTGGAGAAGGTGCAATTGACTTAGCAAATGATGTGGTTGAGTTATGTGAAAAAGACAGTAATTTTAAATTTTTATATGATGATAAAACTTCATTATTTAAAAAAATAGAAACAATTGCTAAGGAACTTTATAGAGCAAGCGAAGTTGTTGCAGATACTAAAATTAGAGACCAATTAAAAGCTTTTGAAGAAAGAGGTTACCAATCATTACCAATTTGTATTGCAAAAACTCAATATAGTTTTTCTACTGACCCCAATCTGAAAGGAGCACCTTCAGGTCATGTATTACCAATAAGAGAGGTAAGACTGTCATCAGGAGCGGAATTTATTGTTGTTGTATGCGGTGCAATAATGACAATGCCAGGATTACCAAAAGTGCCAGCAGCTGACTCAATTCGTATTAATGAAAAAGGTGAAACAGAGGGTTTATTTTAAAAGATAATTAAGCCAGTTTTCAAGTTCACGCATTCTAAGATCTTTATTTGTAATCTTATTTTCTTCAGCAATCATTCTTACATGATTAGTTATCTCTTGCTCATCAACAAAAGCATTATTGTTTAAAAGACGTTCTTTTCTGAAATGTATTAGGCTTATCATTTTATCGTAAGTAATTTCAGGGTGATATTGAATACCCCATATATCACTTGCCGCAGACTGAAAATTTACTCCCATAACTTTATTTATAGGATTTGAGGCTAGCAATTTTGAATTTTTTGGCAATGTTGCAACTTCATCAAAATTAAAAGCAGGTGTGTTAAAAATTTTATTTTTATTTTTATATATAGGATGTTTTAATCCATCATTATTTATTTCAATATTAAGTGCTATGCCTCTGTGAGATCCGTTTGTACATCTTTTTACCTGCCCTCCTGCTACAGTAACAGCAACCTGAAGTCCCCAGCAAATAGCTAATATTTTTTTAATTTTTTTTTGACACTCTCTCATAAATTCGATCTGTCTTCTTATTTCGATGGTATCATTATAAATATTTAGACTACTCCCACCCCATATTAGTCCATCATATTTATCAAGATCAGTTACTTTTTCAGAAATGTTTTTGTCAGATGAGGGATTTACAACATCTATTTCAATTTTATCAGTAAAATAGGCTATACTATCTTTAAGACTTTCTGTATGTGTTTTAATTCCACCGTCAGTAAAACTCTGATTTTCCTCTCTTAAATTTCCCTCAACTATTAATATTTTTTTCATTAAAATAAATCTCCCGAAATACTATGCTCATACATAGCTTTCATGTCATTTATAGTCAATTTTTTTGGATTTGAAGATGTTGATGGATCATCAAGAGCCATCTTTGATAAATCATCTAAGTTCATTTTATTTATTTCTATTACATCTGATAGTTTATGTGGAATATTTAATTCTTTTCTTAATTCTAGTACCCATTCGAGAAAAGCATCAAAACTTTTACTTAAGTTAAGGTAATCACAAATAGAAATAATTCTTTCCTCAATATTTTCTTTATTAAAAGTTAAAACATAAGGCATAAATATTGCATTAGATAATCCGTGATGAAGATTAAATTGAGCATTAAGTGGATGGCTAAGTGAATGAATGGCTCCTAACCCTTTTTGAAATGCAGTAGATCCCATACTTGCTGCAGCTAACAAATCAGATCTAGCATCCAGATCATTTCCATCTTTTACAGCTTTTAAAAGAGATTTTTTTATCAACCTCATTCCTTCAATTGCTATTCCATCAGCCATGGGGTGAAAACCAGGAGCACAAAATGCCTCTAAATTGTGTGCTAATGCATCCATTCCTGTGGCTCCTGTTAAACGTGGAGAAAGATCTTTAGTAAGTACCGGGTCTAATATTACAATAGATGGTAAAAATTTTGGGTGGAAAATAATTTTTTTTATTCCAGTTTTTGCATTAATTATTGCTGATGCTCTGCCAGTTTCTGAACCTGTTCCAGCAGTTGTTGGAATTGCAATTATTGGAGAGATATTTTTTTCATCTGCCCTTTTCCAATAATCACCAATATCCTCAAAATCCCAAATTGGTCTAGATTGTCCAGACATAAAAGCAATAGCTTTACCCACGTCTAATGCACTTCCACCTCCAATAGCTATTACACTGTCACAACTATTATTCTTGAATACCTCAACACCTTCATCAACATTCTCCCCTGTTGGGTTTCCTGAAAAATTTGAAAAAATACATAATTTAAATTTCTTTTCTAAATTATTTATTAAATCTTTTATAAATTCTAAATTAATTAAGTCTCTATCTGTTACTAATAATGGTTTTAAAGTTTTAATTTCAACACAAGCTTTTTCTAGATCCTTAGCTCTATCACTGCCTACCCAAACAGTTGTGGGGTAATTCCAGTTGTAATTAGTCATTTTTTTTTTCTAGTATTAAGTCTAAAAATAATGCGGCAGTCCAAGAAAAATTTGTAGCACCAAATCCTTTACCGGTTTTACAACTAAAGTATTCATTAAACCCTTTTTGCTTTACTAAATTAATAGTTTTTCTTTTTATTTGTTTAGCAAATTTAATATTCTTATTTTTTAATCCTTGATAAATTATCCAATTACAATTGATCCATACTGGGCCTCTCCAATATCTTTTCTCTTCAAACTTTTGGTGATTTGGTTTTACACTTGATAATAAATATTTTTCTTTAGAGCTGTGTTTTTTTAAGTTCTTAATAATTTTGTTATTTAATACCTTGTCTTTTAAATCTGCAAATAAAATAAAATAATGAGTAATTGATGGAATGCTTATTTTTTTTTTATTTTTTAAATCAATGTTGAAAAATATATTTTTTTTGTGATTATATAATTTTACAATTTTATTTTCAGATCTTGATATGTAAGTTTCTAATTCAGCACTTTTCAAATTGAAGGTATTTAATAATTTAAGAAGGTCTTTATTTGCTCGTAAAAATATAGAATTAAATCCAACATCGACCACATTGAATAAGGATGCTTTATAAAGTTTTTTTGGATTATAATTATTTTTTCTTAAATGATTTTTAATAGTTACGTATCTATCATAGTCAATATCTAAAGGTCTATATTCAGGATTTACAACTTTGTTGTCTCCCCTTTTGTATTTTAGATTTTTTGGTATTTTTACTTTACTCATTGGCTCATCCCATAATGGTGAATTATCGTAACCACTCTCCCAGGGGTGTAAAATTGAGACTAATCCAGAATTATTTGGATCTCTAAATTTAATAAACCATTTATGATATTTTAATATTCCCTTAACTATTTTTTTAAATTCAGCTTTATCTTTATTATTAATTCTTTTTTTATCTAAGATTAGTTTTAAAATTATTGCAAGAATTGGTGGTTGAGTAATACCAGATGAATGTATTTTATTTCCACAAGCCCAAACAGAATGGTTTGGATAATAATTGGTATTTAAATCGTGAAACAAAATATGGGGTATCATTCCATCTTTCCATTGACCTCTTATTAGTGTCTTTATTTCATCTAGTGCATATTTAAGTTTAAAATGTGAATATCCTAAAGCAATGAAACCTGAGTCCCAATTCCATTGTGCTGGGTACAATTTGTTATTAGTTGGCAATGTGTATCCTTTTTTTTTATTACCCAATAAAACTTTCTTTGCTGATTTGATAAAATCTTCCATTAACCCTTTACACTTCCTGCAGTAAGACCACTTACTAAATATTTTTCAAAGTATACAAAAATTAACAAAACAGGTATTGTAACAACTACTGACCCAGCCATTAGATATTGTCTTGGTGTTTCGGCATCACCACTAAGATATTGTATTGCCCTTGATAAGGTAAATGAGTTTGGATTATCTAAGAACATAAGAGAAAATAAAAACTCATTCCACGCAATCATAAAGACATATAAAGCAACTGATGATATTGCAGGTATACTTAAAGGCAAAATTATTTTTATAATTATGCCAAACCAATTTAATTTATCCATGATTGCTGCTTCTTCTAGTTCTTTGGGAATACTTCTAAAGTAACCTTGTAACATATAAATTGCAACTGGCAAAGTAGTTGCTGTGTAAACAATTAATAAACCACCAACTGAGTTCCTTAACCCTAATTGACTAAAAACGGTATACAAAGGAATAACTAATACAATAGCAGGAAACATATAGATAATTAAAATTGAAGTCGACAGAAAGTTTTTTCCAAAAAAATTTAACCTTGCTACAGCATAAGCAGCTGGTATTGCAAATAGCAATGTAACTATGACTGTCCCGACTGAAACAAATGTACTTATAAGTATGTATCTACCAAATTTATATGTATCAAATATCACAAAGTAAGACTTAAATAATTCCTTAAAGTCCTGGTTAAAATTAATACTAAAATCTAAAGGATTAATTAACAAAGCAGCTTGAGTTTTAAAGCTTGTTATCAACATCATGTAAAATGGGAATAGGATAACAAATGAAAATAAAACAATTCCAAAAAGAGTTAAAAAATCAAACACTACTATTTGCGATGAATGTTCTGATGCTAAATATTTTTGATTATATTTATTAATTTTTAAAGAGAAAAATATCAAAATCGCAAAAATTCCAATATTGTACCAAATGGGCATTAGCTGAACGATATATCCATCGACAATAGTAAATATAAGAGCAAAAAAAGTTGATTTTATTAAATAATTTAACTTTTCTCCTATAAGTAAATTTAAAAGGCTAATAGCGATACCTAAAGTAATAATTAATGCAAAATTGAAATTTTTTAACTCAACTCCTTGCAACGTTACTAAAATTTTCCAAATAGAGACCAAAGAAAACAAAAATATAGACGAAATTAATGCGTAGTATATTAAACTTTTAGTTTTCATCAGCCCTCTTACCTATTAATTTAAAGTAAACGAACATAAATATTAGCAACAAAGCAACTATTACAATTGATACTGCTGATCCCATACCAATATCGGAGATAGTGAAGCCTTGCTCATAAACATTTATTGGTAAAGTTCTGGTTCCAGATGCACCTCCTGTTAATAAAAAAATATCCTCAAATTTATTAAAGTTCCAAATAAACCTAATCATAAAGAGAATAGATATGACAGCTGTTATTTGAGGAAGAGTAATATTAATAAATTTTTGTAGAGGACCAGCACCATCCACTTCAGCTGCCTCATATAATTCTTTGGGAACTGCTTGCAGTCGAGCTAATATAAATAAGAAAGCTAAAGGAAAGTATCTCCAAATTTCAAAAATAATTACAGTTGTTAATGCTAACCGTAATTTAAGATCAAAACCAAAAAAATTTATTGTTAAATATTTTTGTCCTAGTAAATTTAGAGGTTCCTGGATGACTTGAAAATTCATCAGAAGATTATTTAAAGTTCCACTGTAAGGATCTAATAATAACTCCCAAGTATAAGCTAGGGCAACTACTGGACCCACATACGGAAAAAGCAAAACACTTCTCATAAATGTTCTTCCAAAAAACTTCTGGTTTACAAGTTGTGCAGTGAGTATTCCAAATACAATTGAACCGATTGTGCCAAAAAAAGTATAATAAAAAGTAGTTGATAATAAATCAAAAAATTCATTTTGAAAAAAAACCTTTTTAAAATTTTTTAATGTAAAATTAGTATTTAATAGAATATTATCTGATTTACCTGTTAATTTTGGTTTAATAGTTTTTATTTCTTTTTTATTTATAGGTTTGCCATCAGAACTCATTAATAATATTTGAAAATTTTCCTTGTATTTAGCTTCCCAATTTCCAAATTCACAATAAATTTTATTTGATATGACCCTGCATCTTTCATCTAAATTTATAGGCTTAATATTCTTAGGTAATTTATCTTGAAATTTAACGTCCCTTATTTCTAAGATTAATGAGCTATTTCTAAGTTTATAAATAACTTTTAATTGATCTGGACTATCTTTAATGGTTTTAACAATTTTTTTTGCTCTCGGTTCAGGAATTCTGATATCTTTTAATCCAACCTCTTTAAAACTTATCCAAACATTTGCAAATATTGGAAATAAGATAATTGAAAAAACAAGGAAAACTGCAGGTAATATTAATATATATGCAGTTCTTTTTTCTATTTTTGAAAGTGTATCACTCATAAAAAAAGCGGATAATACATATTATCCGCTTTTATTTAAATTTAAATTACTAGATTAAAATTGAGAGAGTTTTTGATTGATCATATCTACTGCTTGATCAATATCAATCTGTCCATCAACATAAAGTCTAGTTATTCTATTAATAAACTTGTTATTAATAATTTTAGAAGCTCTAGAAAGTTCACCTTCTTTTACACCCCATCTTTGAGCCTTATCTAATCCAGCAACGATATTATTTATAACATCCTCTGAATATAAGTCTGATAAAGGTGCTTTTCTATCAACTCCAACTGGCAATTTACTCCATGCTTTCGTAAATGCTTCAGGATCGCTTGAGTTTCCTCTTCTCACAGGAAATTTCCCTTCAGGTGCGATTGAAAGAGTCTTTGTATAACCTTCATCCATTGAGTATTTAATAAAAGCACTTGCTTCTTCTGTATCAGCATCAGCAGTTATTCCAAAATATCTGACATCAGCCCAAGCAGCTCCTTTACTATTATTAGGACCTTTAAGGTTCGTGATGAAGCCAGTTTTTGAAGCTAACTCACTAGATGTTGGATCACTATTTATTGTTGGAGGCGCTGAGTCTCTTAAACCAGCTAATTCATCCATAATAAATGGAGACCAAATTATCATAGGAGTTTTACCTGCAAAGTATAGTTCTCTTGATTGCTTCCAATATAATTCTCCTGGAGGACTTGCATTTGCAATAACTTTATAAAACTCTAAAGAGGCTTTTAGTTTTTTACCCTGCTTTCTTATTCCGTCTTTTTTAACAACATTTACTCCATTTGCTAAAAGAACATGTTCTAAAACCTGACTCATAAAATTTTCGTCAGTTTTTGTTGCAGCTACAAACCCAAACATTCCATCTCCAGAAAGTGCTTCAACTGCTTTTGTTATATTTTCATAACTTGTTGGTGGCTCAAGACCTGCTTTTTCAAATAAGTCTTTTCTATAAACGACCATTTGCGTCCAACCATCAACTGGTACAGCCGCTATTTTTGATCCTTTTTTAGCCATGTTTAAAGCGCCTGGCGCGAAAGTTTTTTTGCCAAGTTCTTTTACGACAGCATTATTTGCATCAACATCCAATATTCCAGCTTCTGCCCAAGGTAATACATACTGTAATGTATGATAGATTACATCAGGTAGATCGCCCGCTGCTGCTGCTGCAGTTGCTCTTGTTCCTAAATCTTTTTCTTCTACAGGAATAACTTCAACTTTGATGCCAGTTTTAGCCTCAAAATCTTTAGCCATTGCTTCTTGTTTAGCCATTCTAGCTGGCTGAACTTCTGTAGTCCAAAAAGTGATGTCTGCGAAACTAATATTTGAAATAAAAAATATAAGCGCACAGACGGTTATTATTGTTTTTTTAATCATTGATTCCCCTCTTTCTTTGATTAATAAAAATAAATGTATCAGCGCGTTAAATAAATGACAATAGCTGATGAAATCACCTATTAATAAAAAGTGAAGAATTTATTGTATTTTTAAAAATTAAATTTTTGATTATTTAGAATTGTTTTAATTAATTTAATCATCAAAGGAATTCTGCTTCTGTTTAATTTCTTTAAGATAAATGGAGCTATTTCTCTTATAAGTTGTTCTCCCTCGACAGTGTCATAAGGCATAAATTTTTGTTTTGCTTTTTTAAATGAGTATCCTTGCCCAAGGTAATTTCCCATCTTACTATTTCTTCCTCCAGCTGCACTTACATATAAATCGCCAACCCCGGCAAGACTTAAGACTGTCTCTTCTTTGCCTTTAAAATATTTGGTTATATATTTCATTTCTAATATTGATTTTTGGAACAAACTTGAGGACCTATTTAAACTTTGACCAGAGCCTATAATCATCGAGTAAATATTTTTAATTGCTGAATTTATCTCAACCCCAACAACATCTTTTGAAAATTCTATTAAATAGTATTTAGTAGAGATTATTTTGCCAATATATTTTGCTGTTTTGATGTTTTTGTTTGCGACAATAACACTTGTTTGATTTTTTCTGGCCAATTCTTTAGCTAAGCAAGGTCCTTTTAAAACAGAAATATTTAATTTATTATTTTTTTTTAAAAGTTGTTGAGAGAGTGTTAATATTTTTTTTGAATTTTTTTCATATTTAAGACCTTTAGTAAGTATAAGAATTGGTGATTTAATTTTATATTTTTTTAATTCTTTTCCAATAAAATCAATGCCGGATAAACTTAAAGCAATAACAATAAGATCATATTTTTCTCTAAATAACTCATTAGAATAGTTTTTAAAAATTAATTGTTTTGGCATTTTAATTTTTAAACTTGAATGATTTTTAGTTTTTGAAGATAGATTTTTAATAAATAATTTACTATAGGGCTCTGTAATTGTTACTCTATTCTTATTATCTATACATGGAATAGTAAATGCCGATCCCATAGCTCCACCACCAATTACTAAGATGTTTTTCATATATAAATTAGATAGATTAAACTAGATATCTAATAACAAGTAAATTTAAATAAAAAATAGTTTAAATTTTATCAATTTATTTATAAAATAAACTTATAAATATGACTAAGGTAGCAATAATTGGATCTGGCCCGTGTGGACTTTCTATTTTAAGAGCATTTGAACATGAGGAAAATAAAGGTTCAAAAATACCTGAAATTGTCTGTTTCGAAAAGCAAGAGGATTGGGGTGGTCTTTGGAATTATAGTTGGAGGACTGGCTCAGACCAATACGGTGACCCAGTTCACAATAGTATGTACAGGTATTTATGGTCCAATGGTCCTAAAGAATGTTTAGAGTTTGCTGATTATTCTTTTGATGAACATTTTGGAAAGCCTATTCCATCTTTTCCACCTAGAGAGGTTCTATACAACTATATTATTGGAAGAGTAAGCAAAGGAAATTTAAAAAATAAAATTAAATTTAATACAAGGGTTACAAGTGTAAATTATATTGCTGACAAGTTTGAAGTTAGCTACCAAGATAAAGAAAACAATAAAATACTAAATGATAAATTTGATTATGTTGTAGTCTCATCTGGACATTTTTCAGTTCCATTCATTCCAGAGTATAAAGGTATGAGTTCTTTTCCAGGAAGGATAATGCATTCGCATGATTTTAGAGATGCAGAAGAGTTCAGAGGAAAAAATGTAGTCGTTTTAGGAAGTAGTTATTCAGCTGAAGATGTGGCACTTCAGTGCAATAAATACGGAGCTAAAAGCGTTACCATTGGATACAGACACAATCCTATGGGCTTTAAATGGCCAAAAGGAATGAAAGAAGTTTTTTACCTCGATAGATTAGAAGGAAATAAAGCTATTTTTAAAGACGGGACAGAACAAGAGACAGATGTTATTATCTTGTGTACTGGGTATTTACATCATTTTCCATTCTTAGAAGATAACCTAGCTCTCAAAACTAATAATAGACTGTATCCACCTAAATTATATAAAGGTGTAGTTTGGCAAAACAATCACAAACTAATGTATCTTGGTATGCAAGATCAATTTCACACATTTAATATGTTTGATTGCCAAGCTTGGTTTGCAAGAGATGTTATTATGAACAAAATTAAAATCCCAGAAGCCAATGAAGTTGAAAAGGATATTCAAAAATGGGTTTCATTAGAGGAAAAATTAGAGAACCCAGATCAAATGATAGATTTTCAAACAGAATATACTAAAGAACTCCACGGAATGTCTGATTATCCAAAAATAGATTTTGAACTAATCCGAAAACATTTCAAAGAATGGGAACATGATAAAGTGAATGATATTTTAACATACAGAAATAAATCATTCTCTTCCCCTGTAACTGGATCTGTTGCACCAATTCATCATACTCCATGGGCTTCTGCAATGGACGACTCGATGGATACTTTTTTAAAATAATAATTTTTTTTTATAATAAAGTTCTATCAACAGCCAATTTCCAACCATTTAACAATTTTTTTCTTAATTTCTTATTTATATTGGGTTTAAAAATTTTTTCTTTTTTCCATTTTCTCTTTATTTGATCTAATGATTTAAATACTCCAATTTGATATCCAGCAAAAAAAGCGACGCCAAGGGCTGTGGTTTCTAATATTTTGGGTCTTTCTGTATTTATATTTATAATGTTTGCTAAAAATTGAGAAAACCAGTTATTTTCAACCATGCCCCCATCAATTTTAACAATATTAGGTTTTAATCCATCTTTTCTCATAGCATTAAATAAATCATGACTTTGGTAAGCAACTGACTCAAGTACTGCTCTAACTAATATTTTCCAGTCACTGTCTCTTGTTAAACCTGTTATCAAACCTCTTGCATCAGGTCTCCAGTAAGGTGCTCCCATTCCACTAAATGCCGGCACAATGTATACATCATCATTATTTTTTTTTGATTGTGCTATTCTTTCTGTATCATAAGCATTGTTAACTAATTTTAACTTATCTCGTAACCATTGCACACCTGCACCAGCTATGAAAATTGATCCCTCAAGGGCATAAGTACTTTTTCCATTAAGTCTATAACAAATAGTTGTTAATAATTTATTCTTAGAATAAATTTTTTTATAGCCAGTATTCATTATTACAAAAGCACCAGTTCCATATGTACTTTTGACCGATCCTTTTTCAAAGCAAGACTGTCCTACTGCAGCAGCTTGTTGATCCCCTAAGACTGCTGATATTGGTATTTCAGCACCAATAATTTTCTTATTTGTGGAGCCAAAATTATCAGCTGAATTTTTAATTTCCGGCAAAATATTTTTAGAAATTTTGAGCTTATTTAAGATTTCTTTATCCCATTTATTATTATTGATATTAAATAACATGGTTCTACTAGCATTGGTTGCTTCTGTTAAATGATGTTTTCCATTAGTAAGTTTCCAAATTAAAAAAGTATCAACTGTACCAAATAATAAATTATTTGATTTCAAAAGTTTCTTAGCATTTTTTACATTTTCTAATATCCATTTAATTTTAGTTGCAGAAAAATATGGATCAATAAATAATCCAGTTTTCTTTCTAAAAATTTTTTCATAATTTTTTTTCTTTAAGATTTCACAGTATTCTTGTGTTCTACGATCTTGCCAAACAATTGCATTGTATATTGGTTTGCCTGTCTTCTTGTTCCAAAGTATAGTTGTCTCTCTCTGGTTAGTAATACCAATACTTAATATTTTCCCTTTAAGTAAAGATGCTTTTTTTATTACTTTTTTTAAGGCCTTAAGAGTTGTCGTCCAAATTTCATTTGGATTATGTTCTACCCATCCATTTTTTGGAAAATATTGATTAAATTCAAACTGAGATGTAAATTTTATATTTCCTTCTAAATCAAATAAAATTACTCTTGTCGATGTTGTACCTTGGTCGATAGCAACAAGAAATTTTTTCACAATTTTAGTCTATACCTAGATGTTTTTTTCTTTTACCTACCCAAGTTCTAATTAAATTATCAAAAATTAGTCCAATGAAAGCAACACAAATTCCAAGTGTTAATCCAATACCTGCCCCTTTTTTATCTGATAGAGCTTTTAAAATATACTGACCCAGATCCTCTGTCCCAATAAAAGCGCCTATAATTACCATAAACAATGCAAAAACTATTGTTTGATTAAGTCCTAACATCATGTGTGGAAATGCTAAAGGAAATTCTATTTTAAATAATCTTTGAAACTTTGTAACACCTGACATCGTTGCAGCATCATGTAGTCCAGCTGGCACACTTCTAAGCCCCTCTATCGTGTATCTTGTTGCTGGTATAGTAGCATAAACTATTACTGCAATTAAAACTGAAGTATCTGTAATTCCAAAAAGCATCATTACAGGAATTAAATATACAAAAGATGGAAAAGTTTGAAATATATCACAAACATTTAACATAAAGTTTGTTGAGTGTTTATTTTGAAAACATAATGTTCCAACAGTAAATCCAATTATACATGATACTATAACACCAAAGGTTGCCATGTATGTAGTAACTAAAGCTCTATCCCACCATGGGCTCAATGCTATGAATAAAGTCAAACCGCAAACAACTAAAGCAGATCTAACTCCACCAATTAAATATCCAGCTCCAACAACTAATACTAATGTAGCTATAGCTGGCATTCTCAAATATAAGGCTCTCATCGGTTGTAGCACATCTACAATTAGCCAAGTATTAAATGCTTTTATATATACGAAGAAAGTATCAAATATCCAGTCAACTCCTTTATTCCAAAAACCTGCTGTTGATATTCCTTTGTTATGTGGAACTTCAAATAAATAATTATACCCACCTTTAAAATAAATTGATCCAAAGTAAGCTAATAGAATACCTACTATTACTACAACGCCAAAGAATAAAGAATTTTTATTTCGTTGAAAAAAATTTAAATTACCAAAATAATCAACTTGTTTGTTTGCCCAAGCTAATGACATCTTATCTAATAGAATTGCAATCAAACTAATGCAAAGACCTGCTTCTAATGCTAATCCAATATTCAACTGATTTAAGGCTAATAATAAATTAAATCCTAAACCTTTTGCTCCTATAAATGCAGAGATAACTGCCATAGAAAAACAAACCATTATAACTTGGTTAACTCCTATTAAAATATCTCTTCTTGCTGTTGGGATTAATACTTTTGACATTAGTTGCCAGTTATTACATCCACTCATTCTACCAGCTTCAATTACCTCTGGAGGGACCGCTCTTAAACCTAATAAAGTTAAAAGTATCATTGGTGGTACAGCAACAATCATTGTTATAATTACTGCAGCATGGTCACCGACCCCAAAAAGAACTAGTGCAGGAACTAATACCGCATACTGGGGCATTGTCTGCATAACTAAAAGTATTGGATATAGAGCTTTTTCTACTCTTTTACTTTTAAATGCCGCAACACCTAAACCTAAGCCAAAAATAAATGAAAGAGGCGCTGCAACTAATATAAAAGAAAGTGTCTGCATAGAAGGTTTCCATTGCCCAAATATTGAAATGTAAGTCATTGATAAAAGTGCATATATTGCCAATCCTTTACCTCCTAACTTATAAGCAAGTATTGCTGATCCAGCTGCTACAATAGTCCAAGGCAACCCTGGTAGTTCTGCCCAAGGATTAGCATCAATCCAATCCCAACTAGTAAAAGCAACAATTGTTTCAAGACCACCTAATAAAATTTCTCTAATTAATTCTATTAGAAAAGTCATGAATGCAGTTAAGTTTCTAGTTATTTGTAAAACTAAAGGTCTAGTTTTGTATTCTTGCGTATCTTCATTCCAAAATTCCATTGGCATCCAATCATTCATTAAGAAAAATAATGAATCATTTATCCAAATCGGTAACCATCCAAGAAGTGGTGGCAACCTCCAAAAAACATCAAAAGCGTAATATCTAACTTCTTTACCTAGAAATACGAAGGCACTCTGATTAGGGTCTTTTACAAATTCAGCCTGTCCTCTTATAAATTTATATGTTTCAGGTACATCGATTGCAAAGCATAGTGCAAAAAACACAATCAATAAAAATAACCATTGAAATAATTTTGGGTATTTTTTTAGAACTTCCATGATTTAATTATTATTTTTTCTTCCCCCAAAAACTGTATTAATAATTTTTGCAGGATTAATTGAGCCTACGACATTATTTTTGCCATCTATCACAGCTACTGTTTTTTCTTGAGTTAAAATTTTTTCAGCAACGTTTTCTATAATCTCATCTTTTGAAACTTTTAAATCACCTATATCAGAAGAGGTTGTTTCATCCATTACATCTTTAATTAATAGAACTTTTTCTCTCGGCACTTCCTCTGTAAATTTTCTTACATATTCTGTTGCTGGGTTTAAAACAATATTTGCCGGTGTATCTAACTGCTCAATTATTCCATCTTTCATAATTGCGATACGGTCAGCAAGTTTTAAAGCTTCATCAAAATCATGGGTAATAAACATAATTGTTTTTTGTAATTTTTCTTGAAGTCTTAAAAACTCATCTTGCATTTCTTTCCTTATCAAAGGATCTAGTGCAGAAAAAGGTTCGTCTAAGAACCATATATCTGGCTCAACCGCCAAGGATCTTGCAATTCCGACCCTTTGTTGCTGTCCTCCAGATAACTCTCTTGGAAAATAATTTTCTCTTCCATCAAGACCAACAAGTTTAACCATATCCATTGCTTTATTAATACTATCTTCAGTTTTAATACCCTTAATTTGAAGAGGAAAAGCAATATTTTCTAAGACTGTTTTATGAGGAAGTAGCGCAAAACTTTGAAAAACCATTCCCATTTTATTTCTTCTTAAATCAATAAGTTCCTTGTTATTTAAATTAAGCAAGTCTTGACCCTCAATAAAAATTTTTCCACCAGTTGCGTCTGTTAATCTAGAAATACATCTTAATAATGTTGATTTACCTGATCCTGATAAGCCCATTACAACGAGCATTTCACCTTTTGATACCTCAAAAGAAGCATTATTAACTCCTACAATACATCCATTATCTTGAAATGTTTTAGCATCAACATTACCATTTGCTTCTTTAAGCATTCTCTCAGCGTTTGCCCCAAAAATTTTATAAACAGATTGGCATTTAATTACTGGTTCAGACATAAATAAAATTAAGGTTATACGAAATTCAGATAAAATAAAATCTCTATAATTTGTTACTTTTCCTCCCTAAAAATTTTTAATAAAATAAACTCTTGTATCAATACCTGTGCTTAAAAAACTCAAAGCTTCTCCACTTACTTTAATAGTTTCATCTACACCAACATTATTTCCACTTACAACGAAACCTGCAAAACATTTATTTTTTTCATCGTCCCATTTTACAAATGTTTCGTCTATTTTATTTCCATTAATTGTATAAATTTCATGTGCTCTAAAGTTTAAAAAATTTGCTCCCATTATTGCACGTTGAGGTATAAGTTTAGTTGCCTTGCAAACAGCTTCATATAATTCATCAGATAGTTTAAAATTATCAGTGCCATCAAAAGAAACTAAAACTCCTGAAGGAAGGCTAGAAATTAGCTTATTAAGTTTTCTTTCTTGAGCTATTCTTTCTTCTTCTATTTTCATTTTAGCAACCAGTTCGTCACCTTCACCAAAAATATTATTTAAAACAAAAAAAGTTAGAAAGATAAGAATAATTATACCAACTAGTCCACCAAATTGCTTAACTGGTTCTGACAATGTTTTAAAACTATTCTTGGAAACTTCCATTTTTCCAAATACCTTTTTTTTGTTTGCCATCTGACCAAGTAAAAGTACCTTCGCCGTTCATAAAACCATTGGCCCATTCACCTTCATAGGTTGAGCCATCAGGAAAAAATAAAATTCCTATACCGTTCCACTGACTTTCTTTAAATTGACCTTTGTAAATATATCCATTCGGCCATGTTTCAGTTCCTTGGCCATGTTTTTTCGTAGCTACCCATTCGCCTTCATAAGTTGTTTTATCTGTGTAAACCCACTTACCATAACCATTATCACAATTTCCCTCTTTACATCCTGTGCTTCTTGCTAATGCTAAAGAAGTGATTAATGACGAAAAAAGTATAAAAAATATAAGCTTTTTCATGGAAATATATTACACAAAATTTCTTAAAAAAAAATTAGGCATTTTTTGATTTATTCTTACAGATATAAATTGAAATATCTTTTTCTGAATTTTCTTTATTTATATTTTTTGTAATTTCGTGAATTAATTCACCTGATTTTCTTGTAATTATTGCAGATTCTGAATACGTTTTATCATTGTTAAAGGCTTTAAATAAAACTACGTCCTTATTTACTATTTTGACATCAAAATTTGAATTTTGAGAGAAAAATTTTGATAATCCATTTACCATTAATGTACTTGGTTTATTTGAATAAATTTGAAATGAGTCCAAATTTTTAACATTTAGGTCGTCTGCTAGAAAAGTTTTATAATTATACTCTGAATTCTTAACAATTTTTTTTTCTAACTCACATGTAAACTCTAAATTTAAATTTTCACTAATACTTATGTCTTTTGCATAAGCAAAATTGAAAATAAAAAAGTTTAATAATATTAAATAAAATACTTTTACCATTAATTATTTTAGGTGATAAAAAAAATCTCCCCCAATATAATTGGGAGAGATCTTAAATTTATTAAATTAACCTTAATGATCGTGTGTAAATTCTTCCCACACACTCTTATTATCAGCTAACCATTTTTTTGCTGCATCTTCGTGAGTCATTTTGTCGACATCAACTAAAGCTGCCATTGCTCCAATTTGACTTGTAGAGAATGACATTTTTTTAAACGTTTTTGCAGCTGCTGGATGAGTTTTTGGAAAATCTTCATGTGCTGCTTTTTTCAAATAACCATCCGGAGAACCACATTTTCCATCTCCACCATCTTCTGGTCTACAACCAGCTGTGTATGGAGGGAAGTCGATAAATGTAAAACCAGCACCATCTGTAAAGTTTGGTGTCCAGTTAAATATGATAGTTCCTCTTCCTTCTTTTTTAGCTGCAGCTAACTCTGCCCAAAGTGCATCTGCACTTCCTGCAAATTTAACCCACCAAAGATCACCTAATCCAAGAGCATCAACTCTTTGAGGTATTAAATCTCCATGCCATGTTTGTGGTCCTTCTAACATTCTACCTTTTCCATCTGGTGAATCAGGTGTTGTGAAGTTTTTAGCACAATCAGGATTTTTTAATGCAGTCCAATCAGGTAGACCTGGGCATAAACCTTTTTCCACAACCCAGTTTGGATATCCCATATCTTCAAGAGTTCTTGCTTCGTGATCACCCATATCTAATAAACCACCTTTATCTAAAGCAGTTGTGAATGATTTACCAAATGCAGATTCCCATACTTCGTGAGATATAGTTACATCACCAATTCTGATTGACTCATAAACCGCTTGTGAGTCAGCATTTACGTACTTTACATTGTTCCCCATACTTTCAAAAATTCCGCCAATTACGTAAGCCATTACAATTTGGCTTGACCAGTTATGAGTTGGGATAACAATTGGTTTTTTACTATCTGCTGCGTTTGAAATCCCTGCAAAACTTACAAGAGATATCACCATAGCCGATAATAGAGATATTATTTTTTTCATTATTTCCCTTTCCTTAATATTAAGTGAATAAAGTATCCCCTCTATTAAAGTTACAGTCAACCAGCAAAATAGATACAAATGTATATATAAAATTTATATATAAATTTATTGATACTTTTGTATAATTTTTGAGTATTTTTTTAAAAAACATGCAAACAAGTTTAAATATTAAAGAACCTGGTTTAAACGTACTACCACCTGGAGTTGAAAGATATGTTGTCAATGCAGGTGGAATTACAGGTATACAAATATTTCCTGATGATGAAATTGAAATATTAAATAATGAGGGAAATCAAATTTGCGAAATAAATATTTTTGACAAAAACGGACGACCAGAATTAGGAATTTTAAATTTAAAAGAAAATAAAAATTCATCTGCAATAAAAAAAATACTTTTGAAAAAAGAGGAAAGTTCTTTGCAAGCATTACTACAATTAAAAAAAAGAAATTTGCAAATTGAAAAAGCTACCTCATCAATTCTCTTTGATAAAAATACAATTGCTGGAGAAAAAATAACTCTAAATGCAAAAGATAATTGTTATTGTATCTTTGCTGCTCCTGGAAACGATATGCTTGTTCATGATCAAAATCCACCTTCAGATTTGACTGTATTAGTTAAAAGAGCAAAAATTAAAAATTCTGAAAAAGAATTTTCAATAATCCCTGATCCAATTTACGATCCTGAATATGAAGTTAATATAGATAGAAAAACCGCAACAGGATATCAAGTTAAAGCTGGGGACTATATCCAAATAATTACACCAACAGGAAGACAATGTTCAGATTTCGTTGCTTACGACACGGCAAAATTAGAAAAAGGTATAGAGAGAGGTCTTGATTGGCAAACAACTAGAACTTTTATGGGAAATACTTTTCCAGGTCCTGGTTTATTTTCAAAATTTTATGATACTGATCATGAGCCACTTGTAGAAGTTATTAGAGATACTGTAGGTATACATGATACATTTAATTTAGCTTGCACCTCAAAGTACTACGAAGATTCTGGATATTTTGGTCATGCAAATTGCTCTGACAATTTAAATGATTCAATGAAAATGTATGGTGTCGAAGAAAAAAAAGGTTGGCATGCAATTAATCTTTTCTTTAATACATCTTCTGGAGGCCAAAATTCTGTTACATCTGATGAGTCTTATGCAAGGCCTGGAGATTACGTCATTTTCAAAGCGTTAAAAGATTTAACATGTGGAACGACTGCATGCCCTAGCGATATTGATAGCTGTAATGGATGGAACCCTACTGATATTTTTGTTAGAACTTATGAAAAAAGTAAAGAGTTTACAAAATCGTATGGTTTTAGAATGAAAACAGATTCAGAAAATAAACTTACAAGAAATACGGGTTTCTATGAGAGAACATCAAAATTAACCAGAAACTTTGTCGATGCTAGAGGTTTTTGGTTACCAAATGATTATACAAAACATGGTGTAATTAATGAATACAATGCATGCAGAGAAGATGCAGTACTAATTGACTTATCTTCGTTGAGAAAGTTTGAAATTCTTGGACCAGATGCTGAAGAATTAATGAACTATACATTAACACGAAATGTAAAAAAACTTTCAGTTGGTCAAATTGTTTACTCAGCAATGTGTTATGAAAATGGAACCATGTTTGATGATGGAACATTATTAAAACTTAGTGATCATGGTTTTAGATGGGTTTGTGGTGATGAATATGGAGGTGAGTGGCTTAAAGAACAAGCGAAGAAAAAAAATTACAAAGTTCATATCAAAAATTCAACTGACCAAATAAATAATTTATCTTTACAAGGTCCCAAAAGTAGAAAAATTCTAGAAAAAATAATTTTTACCCCACCTACCCAACCTTCTATATCTGAATTGGAATGGTTTAGATTTACAATTTGTCGATTGGAAGAATTAAATGGAATACCATTAATTGTTTCAAGAACAGGTTATACTGGTGAACTTGGTTTTGAAATTTGGTGTCATCCAAGTGATGCTCCTACAGTTTGGGATAAAGTAATGGAAGCAGGAAAAAATGAAGGTCTGATACCAGCTGGTTTTGCGGCTTTGGATCTTTTAAGAATTGAAGCTGGTTTAATTTTATTTGGTAATGAATTTGACGGACAACAAGATCCGTTTGAAGCTGGCATTGGATTTTCTGTTCCATTAAAGTCGAAAACAGAGGATTTTATTGGAAGAGAAAATTTAATTAAGAGAAAAGAAAATCCTCAAAAAAAACTAGTAGGACTAGAGCTCATTGGTAAAGAGATAGCAAATCATGGAGATTGCGTTCATATTGGAAGATCTCAGGTTGGCATTATAACCAGTGGATGCATTTCTCCGACTTTAAATAAAAATATTGCATTATGTAGAATAGATGTAGGTCACTCAGAAATAGGTAATGATGTTGAAATTGGAAAGATAGATGGACATCAAAAGAGAATTCCTGCAAAAATTGTTGGATTTCCTCATTATGATCCAAAGAAAACTAAAGTAAGATCTTAATGGCTAAATCAACTAAGGATTTGTTAGAGTTTTGGGAAGATCAAATGAAGCTTTCGCATACATCAAGTAACTATTTTTTTAGAAAATCACCTTCTCATTATCATATGATGCTTCTAGTTATGTCAGCATTTAAGCAAAAACAAAATTTGTCAGTTGAGGAGCTTAAAACTAAATTATTTAAAACCTCTAGACCAAAATCTGCATTAATAATTAATGAAGCATGTGAAAAAGGTTTTTTTTATTTAGAAAAAACTGCTGAAGATCAAAGAAAAAAACATATAAAACCAAGTGTATCGTTTATTGAGGAATTTAACGATTATTTGTCTACTCTTAAAAATTTAAGCTTTTAAAAAGAAGCAAATCCTAAGTTCTGTAAGTTTTTATTTCTAAAATTTATATATAAAAAAAATTATATATTTAACCCTTTTCAAAAATTAATGTTTCTCTATGTCATTACCGACAAAAGCTAAAGTAGTAATCGTTGGAGGAGGAATTCACGGTCTTAGTACTGCTTGGAAACTTTCCGAAACTTATAAAAATCCAGGTGATATTGTCGTATTAGAAAAAAAAGATACCGCAGCTGGAGCAAGTGGAATTGCCTGTGGTGTGGTAAGAAATAATTATTTTCAACCTGCTATGAGAGAGTTAATGGCTCATTCCGTTTCAGTTTGGGAAAGTGATCCTAAAGCATTTAAATATAATGCAGTTGGTTATTTACAGATTTCACCTGAAGTAATGCATGCAGATGTTGCAACTATTTATGAACAACAAAAAGCAATTGGTTACGAGTCTGAATTTATAGAAGGTGAAAAAGATTGCATGAAATATATGAAAGGTATGTTTGGAGACTGGCAAGCGCAAGGCATAACTTCTGTTCTTCATGAAAAAAAAGGTGGATACGCATTTAATAAAGATTCTATTAGAGCACTTGAAGATAAGTCTACCTCAAATGGTGTTGAAGTATTAAAAGGTGTAAAAGTTACAGGTTTTAAAAGAGGAAGTAATAGTAAAGCTGTAACAGGAGTTGAAACAGACAAAGGTACAATAGAGTGCGAACAGGTTGTTGTAGGTGCAGGACCTTGGGCTAGAGATTTTTGGAATATGTTAGAGCTTCCTAAAACTGCAAATATTAAAGATAAAGACGGCAAGATGCATGAAACTGATATGTGGAAATATTGGATGCTTCAAGAAGGTGTACTTGGTGTAGAACCAGATTTTTTAAAAATGGATAACGGTGAACAACCACCTGTAATTCATGTAGACTCAACAGCTCCATTGTACTCAGATAAAACTAAAAAATTATTAACAGATAAAATTTGGGGAATATATTATAAACCAGATATTGAAGGACTCGGTGTCCAGGGTGGAACTTCACCTTACATAGTTGATAAACATTTTGATCAAGTAAACGTTGATCCGTACGGAATAGAATCCCCTGAATATCAGACAACAGAAGCTTTTAATGACATGTGGTGTTCAGCATTAGCTCATTGTCAAAAAAGATTTGAGGGAAAATCAGATTTATATAGAAAAGGACCTTCCGGGGGACTTGGATGTATGACGCCAGACTCTTTTCCAATTTTTGATAGATTTTTAGAAAACGTTTACATGATAGCAGACTCTAACCATGGTTATAAAATGATTGGAGTTGGAGAACTTGTTGCAAAAGAAATTCTTGGAACCGAAAGTGATTTATTAAAACCATTTAGATTCAACCGTTACGAGAAAGGTGAATTACACCCAACATCTAATAGTCCATTTCCTTGGAGCTAATTTATCTAAGTAGACAGATGTTTTTTTTTCAGTTAACTTTTTGGTCTAAAAATTCTTAAGGGGGAATATGACTGATCTAGAGAAACATGTTAATCAACCGGGTAGAGCCAAACTAGTTAAACAAGTTAGAGCTAAAATAAATGAACTAAAAATTGATTATATTTTTTTTCAATTCATTTCAGTAACAGGAAGAGTTGTTGGTAAAGGAATTCCTGCTGATCATTGGGAAAGAACATGCGAAAAAGGTTTTCAATTAGTTTATGGAGCAACTGCTAATTTATTCTTGGATCGTCACAATAACTACATAGGATATGGTCCTGAAGCAAAAGAGTTAGTTGGAATACCTGATCCAGAAACATTTTGCCAGTTACCTTGGGATAAAAAAGTTGCAAGAGTTTTTGTAACTTGTTTTAGAAATAGAGAAGAGAGAGAAAATCCAGGTGGTCACTTAACATCTGATTGTAGAGGTAATTTAAGAATTATTGCTAAAGAATTTAAGAAAAAACATGGTTACCAACTTAGAGTTGGAACTGAACCAGAAATGATGTGGTTGACTAGAAACGATGATGGAACTCCAACTGGTAAGGGCTTTTCTAAACCATATTGTTATCACATAGACCAATTCGAGTCCTTAAGACCAGTATTTATGAAAGTGATGGAATACGCAAGAGCTATGGGCTTTGATATGATCCAAGGAGACCATGAAGATGCCCCTGGACAACTAGAGTTAAATTGGATGTACGATGATGTTTTAAGAAATGCAGATAGATTATCTACTTACAGACAAATTTGTGCTCAGGTTGCAAGAGAATTTAATTTAATTGCATGTTTTATGACAAAACCTTTTATGGGAGTTTCTGCAAGTGGTTGTCATACAAATATGTCTTTGTGGACAGGTGGAAAAGACAAAGTAAATAAATTAGGTCATAAATCTTTACCAGGTATGGATGAAGTATTTACTTATGTAGAAGGTGGAACAAACACATTTATGCCTGATACAAAAGATGTTCAGTTGCCGGGTAAAATTGGCTTAAAATCTATTGGTGGAGTAATGAAACATCTTCCAGCTTTAACAGCAATCGGATCATCAACGGTTAACTCATATAGAAGATTGTGGGATCAAGGTTTTTGGGCACCAGTTTATGCGGATTGGGGATACCAAAATAGAACTTGTGGATTAAGAGTTTCAGCACCAGGTAGGTTTGAATATAGATCTGTAGATTCAATGCATAACCCATACTTAATGGGAGCAAGCTTATTGAAGGCATTTGATGATGGAATTAGAAATAATATTGATCCAGGAAAGCCAGAGTCTAGAAATATTTATGAAGCTCAAAAAGCTGGAAAAAATGTTAAAAAATTACCTTTAAGTCTTGGTGAGGCTTTAGATCGTTTAGCAGAAGATAAAGTTATTCAATCTGCGATGCCCGATGAAATGTATAAAATATTTCATTGGTATAAAAATGATGAGTGGGAAAGATTTTTAGGTGCAACAACTCAATGGGATCTAGATACGTATTTGGATTGCCTACCATAAACAAATTTAGTTAAGGAGAAATATGTGCGGAATAGCTGGTCTTATCCATAGGGGAAAATCCTCTAATGTAGGAAATGAATTACAAGCAATGCTTCAGGCCTTAAAGCATAGAGGTCCTGACTCAACAGGTTATGCTCTTTATGCAGATAACGATGGTCAAAACTTTATAATGAGATTTAAAGTTGGAGAAAATGTCGGTGAAGGTAGTTCTTCTATAAATGAAGACGAGAGTGTTTATGACAAAAGAAAAGAGCTTGTTGATCAGATGTTAAAAAGTCTTGGTGCAAAAGTTTTAAAAGAAGAAAAATTAACTCCCTACTCTTATAGATACGAAATGCAATACGATGAGGATTTAATGGATTTTTCAAAGAAAATTGAGAGTATCGAAAGTGTTGAAATATTGTCCATTGGAAAATCTCTTGAACTAATAAAAGATTTAGGAGACGCACAGGAGGTTTTAGATAGATATGATCTTGGCAAAGTGAGAGGAACTCACGCTATAGGTCATGCTAGAATGGCAACTGAGTCTGGTGTAGATATAAAATCTGCCCACCCTTTTTGGGGATATCCATTTAGCGATGTATCTGTTGTGCATAATGGTCAATTAACTAATTATTGGAATAATAGAAGAATGCTTGAAAATAAAGGTATGAGATTTATGTCAGAGTGTGACTCTGAATTAATCGCAGTTTATTTAGCAGAAAAAATGAGAAATGGAGCATCTCTAGAAGAAGGTATGAAGGATAGTTTATCAGGATTAGATGGTGTGTTTACTTATTTTGTTGCAACAAAAGATTCTTTAGGAATGGCAAAAGATACAATGGCAGCAAAACCATTGGTTCTATACGAGTCAGATGATTTGGTAGCTATGGGATCTGAAGAGATAGCAATAAGATCTATTTTGCCCCACGAAATTGACACTTATGATCCTTTTGATGGAGAGGTAAAAGTATGGCAAATATAAAAACTAACGAGAATAAAACTAAAGCCCAATCAATGGGACTTCATAGTGAAGTCTTAACAGGAAAAACACAACAAAAATTTTTCAATCCAGATGAAGCAGAAAACTTTTATTATTGGGGAACTTATGATGTAGATTTTAATAAAAGAATTGATCTTGATGTAAATGATCTAGATTGCAAAGAGGCAAACAAAAAAATTGATGAGCTTATGAGTCAAGGTTATGGAACAATAGTTATAAAAAACCCACAAGGAAAACATAGTTTAGGTGTTGGAGTATTAAATAAATTGAATTTAATATTTGAAGGAAGTTTGGGTTATTTTGGTGTTGGTTCTATTGATGGCCCAACAGTAAGAATTAATGGCAGAGTTGGATGGTCATGTGCAGAAAATATGATGGCAGGAAAAGTAGTAATAGAAAAAAATGCAGGATCATGTTTTGGTGCAGCAGTTAGAGGTGGAGATTTAATATGTAAAGGAAGTGTTGGTGCTAGAACAGGAATTGATCAAAAAGGTGGAACAATTATTGTTGGGGGTGATGCTGGAGCATTTACTGGGTTTATGATGCAAAGAGGTAGAATTATAATTTTAGGTAATGTCGGTATAAACCTAGGAGACTCTATGTACGATGGAACTATTTATGTGGGTGGAAAAATAGGATCATTTGGTAGTGATGCGATTGAGTCGCCTATGACAAAAAGTGATGTAGATTGGATTAAAAGAAAACTTAAAGTAGCAGAAATCGGTGAAGATTTTGATATTTCAAATATGACTAAAGTTGTTGCAGGTAAAAAATTATGGAATTACGACGCTTTAGAACCAACTGAGAAAAAAGGAGCAATTTAATGGCAAAGAAAAAAAACGGAAAATCAAATGGTCATTCCAATGGGAATGGTGGAAGTGAATTCTCAAAAAGAAATAAAAGTTTACTAGGTTATAACGCTATATTTACACCTGAAGTAATCGACGACATTCATATTAAGGCTCAGTTAGGAAGATACCGAATGAGAGGTATGGCTCTGATGAAAAAAATTCCTACATTTGACGATTTAGTTTTTTTACCTGGTACTCTTACAAGATTTGTAATTGAAGGTTACAGAGAAAAATGTGAAACAAAAACTATCATTGGTCCAAGATGTGAAAACCCAGTGGAATTAGATATACCAGTTTATATTACAGGTATGAGTTTTGGAGCTTTATCGTATGAAGCAAAAACAGCACTTGCAAGAGGAGCTACTATGGCAGGTAGCGCAACATGTTCGGGCGAAGGTGGAATGATACCTGATGAAAGAAGATATTCAGAAAAATGGTACTATCAATGTATTCAATCAAGATACGGATTTAATCCTCATCATGCACAGCTTGCTGATGGAATTGAAGTGTTCATTGGTCAAGGTCAAAAAGTTGGAATGGGTGGACACTTGATGGGTCAAAAAGTTACTGACCAAGTAGCAGAGATGAGATCATTACCAGCTGGTATTGATCAAAGATCTCCTGCAAGACATCCCGATTGGTTAGGACCAGATGACTTGGCTTTAAAAGTTCAAGAACTTAGAGAATTAACAAAAAATAAAGTTCCAATACAATTAAAACTTGGAGCAGCAAAAGTTTATGATGATGTTCGTATGGCAGCAAAATGTGATCCTGACTCTATTTATCTAGATGGTATGGAAGGCTCAACAGGTGCTGGTCCACACATCGCAGCAGCAAACACAGGTATACCTGGAATAGCTGCAATTAGAGAAGCAAGAAGAGCAATAGATGATGTTGGAAAAACTGGTAAAGTTACTCTTATTTATGCAGGTGGTGTTAGAGATGGAGCTGATATGGCAAAAGCACTAGCTCTTGGAGCAGATGCTATCGCTATAGGTACTGGAGCAATGATTGCACTGAATTGTAATAAAGAAATTCCAGAGTCTAATTTTGAAAAAGAAATGGGAGTGCCAGCAGGTCATTGTTATCACTGTCATACTGGTCGTTGCCCAGTTGGTGTTGCTACTCAGGATCCTAAGTTAAGAAAAAGACTAAATCCAGATGAAGCAGCTCTTAGAGTATATAATTACTTGCATACTATGACGTTAGAAGCTCAATTATTAGCTAGAGCTTGTGGTAAAACAAATATTCATTCATTAGAGCCAGAAGATATGGCAGCTTTAACAATGGAAGCATCTGCTTTGGCAAAAGTACCGCTTTCTGGAACAAATCATACGGTAGGAGTTGACGATTTTCATAAAATATAATTATGCCAAAGAAAAAAAATAAAAAATCTAGCAAAAAAACAGTTAAAGGTCAGTTAGGTAAAAAGAAAGAGACTGCTCGAGAAAAGATGATAGGTCAAACTATTGGCTATAGGTATGATGTAAATTTATTACCAGACTATTCAAGAATAACTCCATTCTTAAAAAAATATATCGAAGCAATGGGTTGGGATGATTTAAATTGGTTGGAAGATGTTCACATGGGGTATGAAGAAGATAGACCTGCAGTCTTTGATAGAAACGCAAATGGTTGGGTAACTATTCCAAAAAAAATTAAATTACCAAACAACCAACAAGATAGAGACATGATTGCAAGAGAGCTACTGGTAAAATTTCAAATGTCTCCAAATCATCCACTTGTAGATCTTAAAAAAGCATATCGAAAATTTTAGAATCATCAGCAATTTATATATACTAATAGTTGTAGAATAATAAATTAACTGCGTATTAGCTGTTTTATTTAATATTGATCAAATTAATCCAAATAATACAATTTCCATAATTTGTTTAAACAATTGGAGGTTAAATGACTGACGAACTAGGTGCATTGACAACCATATTTACAGAATTTTACTATTGGATAACAGTAGTACTTATGTTTTTAATCCACGTAGGATTCTGTATGTATGAAGTTGGAGCTTCCCGATACAAACATCATCAACATACATTAATGAAAAATACTATGCTGATACCTTTGGTAACGGTAACTTGGTTTTTGTTTGGATGGTGGATTTATTGGGCTTTTCCAACGGGACCAGGTCTTGCACCATCAATAATGACGGAGAGTACAGCTTTAATTACAGATGACTCAGCCTTTAGTGCTAAGTGGTATTTACCAACTAGCGATCTAATGGCAGTAAATTTGGGTGATCATATAAGCGGAGTATTTTGGGCTGCATTCTTATTATTCTCATGGACAGCTGCTTCGATAGTATCAGGGGCTGTGATTGAAAGAATCACAACTTTTGCTTTTGGAATTCTTGCAATTGCAATTGGATCTGTATTTTGGAGTATAGATGCTGCTTGGGGATGGCACTTTGACGGATGGATGTTAAAAATACTTGGATATCATGATGCTTACGCCTCGGGAGTAATTCACGCAATTGCTGGTGGATTTGCTTTAGGTGTTCTTGCAGTTTTGGGACCAAGAATTGGAAAATTTTCACCAAGTGGTGAACCTAGAAACATCGGACCAAGAAATCCTTGGTTAGTAACTGTTGGATTATTCCTAATTTATACAGGTTTTTGGGGTTTTTACGCAGCTTGTAATATTCCAATTTATGACTTGGGACCAGAATACGGTATGGAAGGTGTAACCTACTTTACCGCGACCAACATCTATGTAACCCCAACAACACTTAGTGGTATTACCATGAACTTCTTGATGTCGCTATCTGGAGGATTGTTAGCAGGATATGTTATATCCAAAGGCGATCCATTCTGGACTTATTCTAGTGGTTTAGCTGGAATAATATGTGCTTCAGCAGGAAATGACTTATATCATCCAATTCAAGCATTAATAATTGGAATGATAGGTGTGGTTATAGCTTACAAAATGCATTACTGGGTTGAACGTAAGTTCAAAATTGATGATGCAGTTGGCGCTGTAGCTGTACATGGTTATGCTGGTTTTGTAGGACTTGTAATATGTGGGTTTGTACTAAATGGATACCCTTCTTCAGGATATAGCGTTGGTGCTATGTGGGATGGAAGCAACTATGCTGCCATCAATCCTTTAGGAATGTTTATTGGTGCAATAATCATGTTCTTTGTTCTAGGAATGATACCAGGTTATATCATTGCTAAAGTGTTAAATGGAATGGGCAAACTTAGAATCCCTAGGGAAGTTGAGTTAGCTGGTTTGGACTACGAAATAATGGAGGAGGCAAAAGAAGATGAAAAAATTGTTGCTTCTTCAAGTAGTTAAAGGAGGATAATATGGCTACAGTATCTAATTGGATAGATCATCTGAATAAGCCTGCAGAAGAAGTTGCGGGTGCAGTTTATCCAGGAGTAGGATCAGAAGGTATATTGGTTCTCGTACTTTTTGTTATTTGGATCGGTTGGACTGTTGTAAGTTCTAAGCAGGAAAGTGATAAGCTTTCAAAACTTGCAAGAAGAAAACCAAGTTCAAATGCATGGAAAAGTAATGTCACCGATGGATAAATAAAAAATAATAAGGGCGCATGAATTTAAATGCGCCCTTAAAGTTAAGCATGGAAGACAATAAAAAAAATTTAAACAAAACACCAAGCAAAATGGCTAGATTAGCATGGCCAAAATCCAAGTATGGTGTCTATGCCGCAATCATTATTATTGTAGTAATTAATGTGCTTTACTATAAAGACCAATTATTATCACTACTTTAAAATTTATTTATGTGTGGCATCGTTGGAATTTATCTAAAATCTAAAAAATTTGAAAAATCTTTAGGAGAAATGCTTTCTAAAATGTTAGTCAGCATGGAGTCTAGGGGTCCTGATAGTGCAGGTTTTGCAATTTATAACAGTAATAAAAATAAAACTTACAAATATTCTATTTGTTTAAATGAAATGAGTTTCGAAAAATTTAAAAAAGAAATTAAAAAGAAAGTAAAATTTTCTAGTATAGAAAAGAATTCAGACCACATAATTTTAAAATCTATTGAAAAACCTAATAAAATTCTGCCTATTTTGGAGAGTTATGAGAAACTATCGTTAGTTGGTTACGGGAAATCTATTGAAATTTTCAAACAAGTTGGAAGTCCAAGTAATGTTGTAAAAAAGTTTAATCTAGATAATTTTTCAGGAACTCATGCGATTGGCCATACGCGAATGGCAACAGAAAGTGCAATTACTACAAATGGATCTCACCCCTACTCTACAGGAGAAGATGAATGTTTGGTTCATAACGGATCGCTATCTAATCACAATAACTTAAGAAGAATATTGAAAAAAAATGGTTCTAAGTTTAATTCTGAAAATGACACTGAAGTTGCGGCTGGATATATCTCCGATAGTCTTAAAAATAGAAACTTAAAACAAACTTTAAAAAAAGGTTTAAGCGAACTAGATGGCTTCTACACTTTTATTGCAGGAACTCACAGTGGTTTCGCAGTTCTTCGTGATGAGATAGCTTGTAAACCTGCAGTAATAGCTGAAACAAAAGATTATGTTGCAATTTGTTCTGAGTTTCAAGCAATGGCACATATGCCTAATGTTAACAATGCAAAAATTTTTGAACCTGAGCCAGGTATAGTTTATTCTTGGGGAAAATAATGAACCTTGATTTAAAAAAATTAAAACTAAGATCGGTAAATGAAAAGCTACAAAGTATTGATAGAAAAACAAATAGTAGAAAATTTACTATATCAAATCCTGAAGGTAATCATGCTATATGTGCAGGTCTTACAGAAAATATTGAAGTAACTATAAAAGGTCATGTAGGTTATTATTGTGCTGGTATGAACCAAAATGCAAATATTATAGTTGATGGAAATGTAGGCACAGGTGTAGCAGAAAATATGATGTCTGGAAAAGTTCATGTTAAAGGAAATGCATCACAATCTGCAGGGGCCACTGCACATGGTGGAACATTAATTGTTGATGGCGATACTAGTTCTAGATGTGGAATTTCAATGAAAGGTATCGACATAATAGTTAAAGGTTCAGTTGGTCATATGTCAGCCTTTATGGCTCAATCTGGAAATTTAGTCGTTTTTGGTAATGCTGGTGAAGCCTTAGGAGATAGTTTGTATGAAACAAATATATATGTAAAAGGAAAAGTAAAGTCTTTAGGAGCAGATTGTGAAGAAAAAAAAATGGATAAAAAACATAAATCAAAATTAAAAGAACTTTTGAAAAAAGTTGGATCAAATATTAAGCCTGATCAATTTAAAAGATACGGTTCCGCAAGGAAACTATATAATTTTAATATTGATAATGTATCTAACTATTAAATATGAAAAATAAAACTCTACCTCGTCAATCCTGGACATTTGATGAATACACTAACTCGGAAATAAGAAGAGCTGCTGAGACTGGAATTTATGATATTAGAGGTGGTGGTTCTAAAAGAAAGCTTCCACATTTTGATGATTTACTATTTTTAGGTGCTTCAATGTCTAGATATCCTTTGGAAGGATATAGAGAAAAATGTACAACAAATGTAACTTTAGGCACAAAATATGCAAAAAAACCATTAGAGCTTGATATTCCAATTACGATAGCGGGTATGAGTTTTGGAGCATTGTCCGGTCCAGCGAAAGAGGCGTTAGGAAGAGGAGCAAGTGCAGCTGGAACATCTACCACGACAGGTGATGGAGGAATGACACCTGAAGAAAGAGGTCAATCGAAAAATTTAGTTTATCAGCTTTTGCCCTCAAGATATGGGATGAACCCAAATGATTTAAGGAAGGCAGATGCAATTGAAGTAGTGATTGGACAAGGCGCCAAACCTGGTGGTGGAGGAATGTTGCTTGGACAAAAAATAGATGATCGTGTTGCAGAAATGAGAACTTTACCAAAAGGTATTGATCAAAGATCTGCATGTCGTCATCCTGATTGGACTGGTCCGGACGATTTAAAAATAAAAATTTTAGAATTAAGAGAAATTACTAAATGGAAAGTTCCAATATTTATAAAAATTGCTGGAGCAAGACCTTATTATGATACAGCATTAGCTGTAAAAGCTGGAGCAGATGTTGTCGTCTTGGATGGTATGCAAGGTGGAACTGCAGCAACACAAGAAGTGTTTATTGAGAATGTAGGCCAACCAACTTTAGCCTGCATAAGACCTGCTGTAGATGCTTTGCAAGATTTAAATTCTCATAGAGAAGTTCAGCTTATAATATCTGGTGGAATTAGAAATGGTGCAGATGTAGCTAAAGCTCTTGCATTAGGAGCTGATGCAGTATCAATTGGGAGTGCAGCAATGATTGCAATTGGTGATAATGATCCAAAATGGGAAAAAGAATATGAAAAACTTGGAACTAAAGCTGGTGCGTATGACGACTGGCATGAGGGAAATGATCCCGCAGGAATTTCAACTCAGAAACCAGAGCTAATGAAAAGATTAGATCCAAAAAAAGCTGGTAGAAAATTATCAAATTATTTAAAGGTCATGTCTTTAGAAGCGCAAACTATTGCACGAGCGTGTGGTAAAAACAGTCTTCATAACTTAGAACCAGAGGATTTATGTGCATTAACTGTTGAGGCTGCAGCAATGGCTAGAGTTCCTTTGGCAGGAACTAGCTGGATACCAGGTATAAAAAAGAAATAGTTATTGATAGTTAATAAATAATTCGTAGTATAATTATTAATGCCCAAAAATCTATCTAATATTGCTAAATCCAAAAAAATTAAATATTTTTTAATAAGTTTCGTTGATTTGTTTGGTGTATTAAGATCAAAATTAGTACCTGCACAAGCAATAAAAGAGATGCAAAAAAATGGTGCAGGATTTGCTGGATTTGCAGCTTGGCTTGATATGTCACCAGCAGACTCTGATATGTTTGCTGTACCAGATCCAAATAGTTTAATTCAATTACCTTGGAATAAAGAAGTAGGTTGGCTTGCTTCAGACCTATGGATGAATGGCAAACCTGTTGAGGCATCACCAAGAGTGATGTTAAAAAACCAAATAAAATCACTATCAAGTGAAGGTTACACCATGAAATCGGGTGTTGAGTGTGAATATTTTCTTATATCACCTGATGGTAATTCTATCGCAGACTCAAGGGATACTCAATCTAAACCTTGTTATGACCAATCAGCTTTAATGAGGCAATATGATTTAATAAAAGAGATATGTGATTGCATGATTACAATGGGATGGAACCCATATCAAAATGATCATGAAGATGCTAATGGCCAGTTTGAAATGAATTGGGACTACACTGACTGCTTAACTACAGCAGACAGACATACATTTTTTAAATTTATGGTTAAGTCTATAGCAGAAAAGCATGGGTTAAGAGCAACATTTATGCCTAAACCATTTGAACAACTGACGGGCAATGGATGTCATGCACATATTTCTCTATGGGATAAGAAAAAAAATAAATTTTTAGATAAAAAAGATAAACTAGGGCTTAGTAAATTAGCATATAATTTTTTAGGTGGAGTTATTAAGAATGCAGGCTCATTATCAGCATTTTTTAATCCAACATTAAATAGTTATAGAAGAATAAATGCACCACCGACAAAATCTGGCGCAACATGGTCGCCGAGTAGTATTTCATACACGGGAAATAATCGAACACATATGATTAGAGTTCCAGATCTAGGAAGATTTGAACTTAGATTAATGGATGGATCAGCAA
>CACLEJ010000009.1 GCA_902605865.1 uncultured Pelagibacteraceae bacterium | reverse complement strand
TACTTGGATATAAATTTTCATCTAATTTAGGATTTTATATTGGCAAAACTGTCGGCAATATTTTTAGAAAAAAAACATCTATAATTGGAAATCTAAAAAAATCTAAAATTTCAATTGATATTTCAGAAAACAAATTTGCAAAAAATGTGCTAGGTAATTATGGAAGAATTTTGGCAGAATATCCATTTTTAAAAGATTTTAGAAATAATAACTTGTCAAATTATATTGACATTGATGGGATTGAAAATTTGGAAAAAATAAAAAATAAAAATAAGCCTGCAGTATTTATTTCAGGACATTTTAACAATTTTGAATTAATGGCCATGCAAATAGAAAAATCAGGAATTAATTTAGCTGCAATATACAGACCTTTAAATAATATATTTTTAAATAAAGATATGGAGGATATTAGAAAAAATTATATTTGTAAAAATCAAATAAAAAAAGGAAGGTCAGGAACTAGACAAATATTAGAAAATCTTAAAAAAGGTAATTCAATCGCATTAATGATTGATCAGAGGGTTACCGAGGGAATTAAAATAAATTTTTTTGGAGATTTGGCATCTACTACAACAATACCTGCACAAATTATAAAGAAATATAAGTGTGATTTGGTTCCAATTTATATTGAGAGAACTAAAAAACATTATTTTAAAATGTATGTTTCACAACCAATTATAATAAATTCAGAAAAATCTAATGAAGAAATTTCTATACATTTAAATAAAATTTTAGAAAAAATGATACTGAAAAATCCAGATCAATGGATTTGGACACACGATAGGTGGAGAAAATAACTATAATTTATTTACTTTTCTTTTTTAATTGAAGCCTCAACATAAGAATAATAAGCCTCTTGTTCGTCAACATTCCAATAATTCAATTTTTCTAAAGGAATTTTCTTTCCTGAAATCGCACATACGACGTGATCACCCTCTTCAATTATTTCAAAATTATTTGGAAGATATTTTAATCTTGCTAACTTGTTCATAGTTTATAGGATATATATTTGAATATATGAAAATTGCAATTATTGGAAATGGTGGAAGAGAACATGCTATAGCAGATCAAATATCAAAATCTCCTAAAGTTAATAAATTATATTGCTTACCAGGTAATGCTGGAACTAAACTTATTGCTGAGAATATAAAGATTGATATTTATGATTTTGAAAAATTAGGGAATTTTGTTGATGAATATAAAGTAGATTTGGTAATAGTAGGACCAGAGAAACCTCTTGTTGATGGAGTCGTCGACTTTCTTACAAATAAAGGAATAATGGTATTTGGACCTAATAAAATTTCCTCACAACTTGAAGGATCTAAAATATTTACAAAAAAAATATGTGAAAAATATAAAATTCCAACTGCTCAATTTGGCGTTTTTGATTCCAGAGAAGATGCACACAACTATTTAGAAAAAGCTAATAAACCAATTGTTGTTAAAGCTGATGGTTTAGCAGCAGGAAAAGGTGTTTATATTTGCGAAGATACAGATAGTGCAAAAAATGCAGTAGATGAAATTTTTAATGGAAAATTTGGAAAAGCCCATCAAGTTCTTATTGAGGAATTTCTTAAAGGCGAAGAGATGAGCTACTTTGTAATATCTGACGGGAAAACATTTAAAAAATTTAATACTGCTCAAGACCATAAAAGAGTTGGTGAAGGTGACAAAGGTAAAAATACTGGTGGTATGGGGGCATATTCTCCTTCGGGACTTATAAATAATGAGTTAGACATTAAAATTATTGAGAATGTTATAAAGCCGACCTTAAAAGCAATTGAGGATATGGGCGAAAATTACAAGGGATTTTTATATGTTGGTCTCATGATAAAAGACAATAATCCGTATCTAATTGAATACAATGTGAGAATGGGAGATCCAGAATGTCAAACAATTTTACCATTATTAAACTCAGATCTATTAGAATTAATACTCTCTTGCTGTGAAGAAAATTTAGAAAATCAAACAATAAACTGGAAAAATAAAAAAAGTATTTGCATCGTGCTTTGCTCTGATGGATATCCTGATACATACAAAAAAAATGTAGAAATTCCTAACTTAGAAAAAATTACAAAGAACAATAGTACTTTTGTTTATCATGCTGGAACTGAATCGATTGATAACAAAGTTTATGCAACAGGAGGGCGTGTACTAAACTTTGTAAATATTTCTGGGGATTTAAAGAAGTCAAGAGAGTCTGTAATTAATGAAATTGAAAATTTAGGATGGTCAAATGGTTTTTATAGAAAAGATATTGGTTTTAGAATTATAAATAAATGAGAATTATTTCAGGAGAATTAAAAGGGAAAAAATTATCAGAACCATTAGACAAATCAACTAGACCATTGAAAGATATGGTAAGGGAGTCAATTTTTAATATTTTAGATCACTCCAATAAATTATCTACAAAAATTAATAATTCAAAAGTTTTAGATTTATTTTCTGGTACTGGATCATTTGGAATTGAGTGTTTATCCAGAGGGGCAGCAGAAGTATTTTTTTTTGAAAATTATCATAATTCGTTAAAAATTCTAAAAAAGAATATCTCTAACCTAAAACTAGAAAATAAAAGTAAAATATTTAACAATAGTGCATATAATTTAGATGATTCAAACTTTAAAAATATGATATTTGATTTAATTTTTTTAGACCCTCCTTTTAAAGATGGAAAAATAAAAAGTTTAATAGATCAAATTAAAAAACTCAAAATTACAGATATAAATTCTATTTTAATTATACATAGAAACAAAAAAACAGATGATAAGATTTCACACTATCTCGATATAATAGAAGAAAAAAATTATGGATTATCAAAAATTTTTTTTTGCAAATTGATTTAATTAAGTATTCTTGATGTTTCAGTTTTAATTAATTCAACTGATGGTTGGTCAAAAGGATTTACCTTTATAACTCTTCCAAGTAAAATTGTTTCTAATACAAAAAATGAAAAAAGCTCTCCTATAGTTTCTTCGTTTCTTTTCAGAACTTCAATACTTCTAAATGGTATTTTTTTTTTTTTAAAAATTATTTGAGTGGCTTGTCTTTGAGCTTGCAAAATTTGACTAAGACTTTTATTTTTTAAATATGAAAAATTCCCAAATAAATTACTGTTATCTAAGTTGTTTGTTTTTTCATTTGAGACACCAAAAAATGTGAAAAAGTTATTCTTTGGTCCATCTAAATATAACTGAAGTAAACTATGATTGTCTTTAGGCATTGATGATATGATAGGAAAGATACCTTTATTTTTTTTCCCTAAGCTCTCAGCTGTTAATTGCTGATACCATCTAAATAGATTTTCTGAGCTCTCATCATAATTTAAAATTACAGAATTTTTCTTTCCCTGCGAGACACATTTTGAAATAAAACTTACATTAGTAATTAAAGAGTTTAGGAATGATTTATTTTTAATTAAATTATTAAATCTTTTAAACTTAGCTTCATTTAGTCCCAATAATTGAGCAGGCAACATTCCTACTTCAGACAAAACAGAGTACCTTCCCCCAATATAATTTTTATGCTCAACTATTTCAGCTTTTAATTTTTTTGCTAATAAATTTAAAAAACTAGACTTCGCCTCAGTAATTATAATGTTCTTATTTTTTTTTTGAGACTTAAGAATTAAGTTAAAATTAGAAATTGTTTCAAGTGTGTTTCCTGATTTAGAAATTATTAAATTAATAGATTTTCTTCTAGGCTCAAGTTTAATTTGATTATTTAAATTATTAACAAAATTTATTTTTTTTTTAATTTTAAACTTCAAAAAATCATGAATTGCCTCAGTACCTAATATTGACCCACCCATTCCAATTAAATTGATATTTTCATAATTTTTATATTTTTTAATAATTTTTTTTTTAAAACTATATTTATATTTAGTTGTAAATGAATTAAGCAAAGACGAACTTAAGGTTAATTCTTTTTTCAAAAGTTTATTTATTTTTTTTACATCTCTAATATTTTTCTTAAATAAAAAATTTTTAAAAATTATGTTCTTTGAAAACATTACTTTAATTAATTTTTTCTAATATGGAGTTTTCAATAGAAGTTACATCATCTGAAGATGAGGTATTTTCTTCACAATTATTTTCTATTTGGCAATCTTTTTTACTATTAAGTAAATCCTTTATATTTGATTTATCGCTTTCGTTGTCGTTAGAAGATGAAACATTTGTTTCACCTGGTACTGGTAATTTTTCAAAGTCAGGTGGCATGACTAGTGGGTTTTTTTTATCGATTAGAAACTCATCTCCCTGATCAGATCTTTTTTTACCTTGTAAAGCTTCTCCTACTGAACCACACGAATATAAAAATAGTAAGAGGAATAAAAAATTAAAAATTTTTAAAAATTTATTCATTGACTTTTTTATAACTTATTAATTCAGCCAGAATAAGTAAAATAATTCCAATTGTTATAAATATATCAGCTACATTGAAAATAAACCAATGATATCCATTATAATTCAGGTCAAAAAAGTCTGGGACAGCTCTATAATATATTCGATCAAATAGATTACCTATTGAGCCCCCTAAAATAACAAGTAGAAAATAATATTTTATTCCTTTTTCCTTAAATAATAGATAAATTATCACAAAATTAATCAGAACAATAAAAATAGTGACTACATTATAAAAATAATCCTGATCCGAAGATAATAAACCAAAACCAATTCCTTTATTCCAAACTAGATAAAAATTTAAAAATGAATTTATGTAAATATCTACTCGTCCAGTTTCTTCTAATATATTTAAGATAAGTATCTTGGATATTCTATCTAATAGGAAAATTGATAATAAAATAAAAATGCTTATTGCAATTTTTTTTATAACTTCACTTTTCATGAAAGATGACAATTACCATCTCTTTCACAAGTATTTTCTCTGATTTTCCAACAAACTGTGCACTTATTCCCAACAGCTTTTGAACTAATGATCTCAATTTCTTTTTCCAAATTGTTATCATTAGATATTGAAGCAGAGGATGTTATGCAAATTTCAGAGAAATCATGGTTCTGAGCTAAACTATACATTTCTTTATCTTTAATTTTAATTTCAATATTTGCCTCTAAGCTTGAACCAATAATTTTATCAGCCCTTTTGCTTTCAATACTAATGTTTGCTTCATCTCTGATCAATTTAATCTTATTCCATTTATTATTTAATTCTTCATTTTTCCATTCATTAGGAATTTTAACAAATTTTTGTAGATGAATACTTCCATTATTATCTTCCTTATGAATTAAATGATAAATTTCTTCAGTGGTAAATGATAAGATAGGTGCAAACCATTTTAATAAACATTCTAAAATTACTTTTAGTATCAAAATACAATCAGAACGCTTTTTTGAGTCTTTTGGATCACAATAAAGAAGATCTTTTCTAATATCAAAATAAAATGCTGAGAGTTCTACTGTACAAAAATTTAATAATTCTTTGTATAAATTATGAAAATTATAAGACTTAAAGTATTCGTTAAAACTTTTATCGATTACATGCAATCTATGGAGCATGTACTTTTCTAATTCAGGAATATTATTTAAATCAATTTTTTCAAAATCTACTTTTGAATATTCATCTTGTATATTTCCTAAAAGATATCTGAAAGTATTTCTAATTTTTCTATAAGACTCAGAGTGTTGGTCTAAAATTGAATAATCTATTCTTAAGTCCTCAGCATAATTTGATGAGGCAACCCAAATTCTAAGTATATCAGCACCATATTTTTTTAAAATATCTTCTGGAGCTATTACATTTCCAGTCGATTTAGACATTTTTAAACCTTTTCCATCAACAACAAACCCATGAGATAAAATACTCTCAAATGGTGCTCTACCTCTTGTTCCACATGACTCTAACAGTGAAGAGTGAAACCATCCTCTATGTTGATCCGAACCCTCTAGATACATTGATGCAGGCCATTTTAAATCTTCTCTTTTTTCTAAAACAAAAGAATGAGTTGATCCACTATCAAACCATACTTCTACAATATCACTAGTCTTATCATAATCTTCTGCTTTATATTTATCTCCAAGTAGTCTCTGAAAATTATCTTCAAACCAACAGTCTGAGCCTTCTTTTTCATAAATTTTTGCAATATTCTCAAAAACTTCTTCATCTATAAGAATTTCACCATTTTTTTTGGAAATAAATATTGGAAGTGGAACTCCCCATACCCTCTGTCTAGAGACACACCAATCAGGTCTAGTCTCGATCATTGCTTTGATTCTTTCTTTTCCTTTGCTAGGATAAAAAGTAGTATCATTTATTGCATTAAGCGCTTTATCTCTTAGCTTATGACTTTCCATTGAAATAAACCATTGAGGTGTTGCCCTATGAACTAAAGGAGCTTTAGATCTCCAAGAATGGGGGTAAGAATGTGTTAGTTTTCCATTGTTTAAAAGACCTTTTAGCTCTTTAAGCTTTTCAATAACAATATTATTTGCTTTAAAAATATGAGTTCCTTCAAATATAGGTATGTGTTTCGTGTACCTTCCATCATCATCAACTGTTTCAATTGCTTTTATTCCATTATTGATACACAAATTAAAATCATCAGGTCCATGACTTGGTGCACAATGAACAATTCCTGTTCCTTGTTCAGTTGTTACAAATCTTGCCTCAAGCATTGGAACATCATAGTCATATCCAATTTTATGAAACGGATGGCTACAAATAGTTCCATCAAATTCTTTTCCTTTAAATTCTTTTAATATCTCAATTTTATAATCAGTATCTTTTGCAACAGACGCCAATAATTCTTTTGCAATAACTATTTTTTCATTTTCTAAAATATCATTGTTATCTATCTTACACAAAACATATTCCAAACTTTGATTGTATGCTAATGCCTTGTTAGCTGGTATCGTCCATGGAGTTGTTGTCCAAATAACAATGTTCGAACCAATTAAATCACTAATATTAGATTTTTTAACTGGAAATGCTGCGTAGATTGTATCAGATACATGATCTTGATATTCAACCTCTGCATCCGCTAAAGCTGTTTTTTCAACTGTTGACCATAAAACAGGCTTGTAACCCTTATATAAACTACCTTCTTTTAAAAATTTTCCAAGTTCTCTTACAATTTGGGCTTCTGCATCAAAACTCATCGTTGAGTAATAGTTTTCCCAATCTCCAATTACTCCTAATCTTTTAAATTGATCTTTGTGAATATCTATCCATTTACTTGCAAAATCTCTACATTCTTTTCTAAACTCAATGATAGGTACATCATTTTTATTTTTTTTATTTTTTTTGTATTGTTCCTCAATTTTCCATTCAATTGGTAAGCCATGACAATCCCATCCAGGCACATAAACTGAGTCTTTACCATCCATTTGATGAAATTTAATTATTATATCTTTTAGAATTTTATTTAGAGCAGTACCCATATGAATATTTCCGTTTGCATATGGAGGTCCATCGTGTAAGACAAATTTTTCTTTGCCTTTACTTTGGGATCTTAGTTTTTCATATAGATTAATCTTATCCCAAAATTTCAAATACTCTGGTTCTTTATTTGGCAAATTTGCTTTCATTGAAAAAGCAGTTTTAGGTAAGTTTAAATGTTCCTTGCTCATTATGTTTTTTTAGCTTTTAAAATATCTTTTTTTATTTGATTTTTTAACTCACTGATACCTTTGAATTTTTTTTCTCCTCTTATAAATTTTAAAAATTCTACAGATAATTTTTTATTATAAAGATTTCCTGAAAAATTAAAAATATTTACCTCTAAAAGTATTTTTTTTTGGTTAAATGTGGGCCTATAACCTAAATTAGCAATTCCTTTATAGAATTTTCTTCTATCATTAATTCTTATTTTTACAGCATAAACGCCAGGTTTTGCTATAACATAATTTCCAATATCGATGTTGCAAGTTGGGAAACCAATTTTTTGTCCCATCATTCTGCCTCTTTGAACCTTTCCTTCAATTTCCCAGTTTCTTTTTAAAAAAGTATTTGCTTTTGATAGCTTTCCCTCTTCAAGCAGCTTTCTAATAATTGTTGATGAAATTATTTTTTTATTTTTCATCAAAGGCGTTGGGTTTATTAAATTATAATCAAAATCATTCTCATATTTTTTAAGCAATGCTACATTACCTTCTCTTTTATGGCCAAATCTAAAGTTATTACTAACAAATATAAATTTTGATCTAATTTTTTCTGATAAAATATCTTTTATGAATTTAAAGTAGGTAATTTTCGAAAAATTTTTGTCGAATTTTTTATTAATTACAAAATCAACATCAAATTTTTTTAAATAAATAACTTTTTGACTAAAATTTGATATTCTATAATTTTTAATCTTTGTATTAAAAAACATTTTAGGTATTGGATCAAAGGTAACTACTCCCACCTTAGATTTATATTTTGTTTTATATTTTTTAGCTAACTCAAATAATTTTTGATGTCCTGAGTGCAAGCCATCAAAATTACCAATCAAGATAATTGATTTTTTAAATTCATTTGGAATATTAAAACTATTAAAAATCTTAAATTTTTTCACCATTTTAATTCTTTCTGAAAATAATTAATTTTTGCTTCATAATTTTTAAGTACATTTTCAATTGATAGTTTTGAAATCTCTTGTCTATGTATACCATCTGTAATCAGTAATGAATCAAAATTCTGAATATTAGCACCTTTTATATCCGTATTTAGATTATCACCAATACATAATATTTTTTTGTTGTTTACATCCGCTGCAATTTCATAAACAGGCGGATAGGGTTTGCCAAAGTAAATAACCTCACCATTAATTTCTTCAAATGATTTTGCAATAGAGCCTGCGCAATATTCTCTTTTGTCTCCTCGATCAACTATCAAATCAGGGTTAGTACATATCATTTTTTTAGTTGTATGCTTTGATAAAAAAGTTTTGTAATATCCTAAGTCATCTTCATGCTCTTCAAAAAGACCTGAACATAATAAATAATCCGAGTCATCTATATCAACAACTTTATTATCTTCGAAAGCTTTAAATAAATCGAAATCTCTTGGTGGTCCTAAGTGAAAAAATTTTTTATTATTGAAATTTTCTAAAAGATATCTTTTTGACGCTTCTCCAGATGTAAAAACTGTATCTGAAAAATTATTTAACCCCATTTTTTTTAGAGTATTAATTACTGTTAGGTTGGGTCTTGGAGCATTTGTCAATAATACGAATTTTTTTTCATTATAAGATAATTCATTTAAAACTTTGACAGCATTCTCATACAGCTTTATTCCATTATGGACTACTCCCCAGATATCAATGAAAAATAAGTCATATCGACCAACTATTGATTTTAAGCCTGATTGATCTAAATTTTTACTCATATTTCAGATATAGCTTAAAAATCCAATAAATTCTTGATTTTTCTCATTTATATATTTGAGGCCAGATCTTGAAATAATAGTCACATGCATCTATATGAACTCTAATTTAAAGGAGTTAATATGAAGTTTAAACCGTTACACGATAGAGTATTAATCGAAGTTTTAGACAGCAGCGAAAAAACTGCTGGTGGAATTATCATCCCTGATTCTGCACAAGAGAAACCACAAGAGGGCAAAGTAGTTGCTGTTGGTGGTGGATCAAAAACTGAGGATGGAAAAATTATACCGATGGATGTTAAAGTTGGTGACAAAGTTCTTTTTGGAAAATGGTCAGGAACTGAAGTTAAAATTGATGGTAAAGAATACAGCATAATGAAAGAGTCAGACATTATGGGTATCTCTACTTCTAAATAAAATTAATAAAAGGAGAGTTTAATAATGGCAAAAATAGTAAAATTCGATTCAGATGCTAGATCAGCAATGCTGAAGGGAGTAGATATCCTTGCAAATACAGTTAAGGTTACCCTTGGACCTAAAGGAAGAAACGTTGTTATAGACAAGGCATACGGTGCACCAAGAACAACTAAAGATGGTGTATCGGTTGCTAAAGAAATCGACTTAGATGATAAATTTGAAAACATGGGTGCTCAAATGGTTAAAGAAGTTGCAAGTAAAACAAATGATGAGGCAGGTGACGGTACAACAACTGCAACTATTTTAGCTCAAGCTATCGTAAAAGAAGGTTGTAAGTATGTTACAGCTGGTATGAATCCTATGGACGTCAAAAGAGGAATTGATGCTGCTGTAGAGCATGTAAGAAATACTCTTATATCATCAGCTAAAAAAGTAAAAGATAGTGACGAGATTGCTCAAGTTGGAACTATTTCTTCTAATGGAGATAAAGAAATAGGAAACATGATTGCTAAAGCAATGCAAAAAGTTGGTAACGAAGGTGTTATAACTGTTGAAGAAGCAAAAAGTATTGAAACAGAACTTGACGTTGTTGAAGGTATGCAGTTTGATAGAGGATATTTATCACCATACTTTGTTACAAATGCTGAAAAAATGACAACAGAGTTAGAAAATCCTTTAATTCTTTTACACGAAAAGAAATTAACTAATCTTCAACCTATGGTTCCGCTACTTGAGGCAGTTGTTCAAGCAGGTAGACCTTTAATGATAATTTCAGAGGACGTAGAAGGTGAAGCATTGGCAACATTAGTTGTAAATAAATTAAGAGGTGGACTTAAAGTTGTAGCAGTTAAAGCTCCTGGTTTTGGAGATAGAAGAAAAGCTATGCTTGAAGACATTGCAATTTTAACTGGAGGACAAGTTATATCTGAAGATCTTGGTATCAAATTAGAAAATGTTAAAATTACTGATCTTGGGTCTGCTAAAAGAGTAAAAGTTGATAAAGAAAATAGTACGATTGTAAGTGGTACTGGTAAAAAATCAGACATTGAAGCAAGATGCGATCAAATTAAACAACAAGTTGAAGAAACTTCATCAGATTATGACAGAGAAAAACTTCAAGAAAGGCTTGCTAAATTAGCAGGCGGTGTTGCAGTAATCAAAGTTGGTGGTGCAACAGAAGTAGAAGTTAAAGAAAAAAAAGATAGAGTTGAAGATGCTCTAAACGCTACTAGAGCAGCTGTAGAAGAAGGAATAGTTGTTGGTGGTGGTTGTGCACTTCTTTATGCTTCACAAGATCTTGATAAACTAAAAGTTAAAGGTTCAGATCAAAAAGCAGGTGTTGAAATTGTTAAAAGTGCTTTAGAAGCTCCAATAAGACAAATAACAACAAACGCTGGTGTCGACGGTTCAGTTATAGTTGGAAAACTTTTAGAGGCTAATAAATCTTCTCAAGGTTATGATGCTCAAACAGAACAATACGTAGATATGTTTAAAGAGGGAATTATTGACCCTGTCAAAGTTGTAAGAACAGCTTTACAAGATGCGGCTTCAATTTCTGGATTATTAGTAACGACTGAAGCAATGGTTGCTGATAAACCTGAAGAGAAGGATGCTGCTGCTGGAGGAATGCCTCCAGGAGGAATGGGCGGCATGGGCGGCATGGGCGGCATGGGAATGTAATCGTTCTCACTCATTTAAAAATTCTAAAAGGGCAGTTTTTACTGCCCTTTTTTTTTATCTTTACAAAATCTTTAGTGATGAATTTATAAGAATGATTATCAATTAACATGACTTTAAGATAAATCCTGTTTCGTTAACATATTCCCTGCATTTCTCTCTTTTATCTTGTTCATTGTTTGGTTTGTAAAATAAGTTTGGGTTCAATTGTAAATAAATCAAATTATAATAGTCGTAGTGTCTATCTGTAGAGTGAGCAGTAATAATTCTGTTATTATCAAAATCAATTACTATTTGTTGTCCGGCAAAACCATCCATCATTAAAATAGGCCTGTTTTCAATTCCGATAGGATCAAAAAGAAACTGACCTCCATAAGTTTGTGCAGCGTTATGGTTACCTCTAAACTTGCTATACTCACCATACTGTCTATCAACTCTATTTTCATACATTGTCTTTAAGTATTTACCAACGCAAGTATCATTATTCCAATGATCTAATACTAATTTTGCAATTCTTAAATAGTCATATCTTTGAGCATAAAAAGAATATCGACCGTATTCGCCAGATTTTCTGTTACCATATTTGTGTTTTTCTAATGACTTACCAAAATAAACCCTATTTTTGACTTTTGCGTCTTCAACAAATACTTTGTGAAGTAATTTTTCCCAATCATCATCAGTTTTGTAAATAACATAATTCATAACAACATTAGTTGTCAAAGCACTATAGTTAAAATTAAGACCAGGTTCTAAACCCAAATGCTTTTTACCTTTGAAGTATTTTTTCATAACTTTTTTAATAGGAATGGTATTTGTATTTGGACCTTTGCCTTTAATAGGATTATCCTTTCCATAAATTCTATCACCAATTATTACATCATCACCTGCTTGCATGTTAAGTAGGTTAATTAATTTTTGATTTTCATACAAAGTATCAGCAACTGTTGGGTAATCTATTCTATCAAAAACTGTATGATTGATGTAACCATCACATATAGCATAACCGGTAACAAGACTGACTAAACTTTTACCTACTGAATGTGAGGGATAGTAACCTCTTCTGTATTTACTTTTTCTATTTTGATCGACTAAAATTTTATTATTTTCAAATAAGATATAGCTTACAAGACCTGTTTTCTTATCTTTATGTTGTTCTTCAACTAATTTAGATAAATCGTTAGTTTGTATTCTTCCGATACTGTTTCTGTAATTAACGAAGATGGTAGTTTGTAAATCAAACTCAAACTCATACGTATCATTTTTCTTATCACCTATTTTATATTTATACATACAATCAAAACAGTATTTTTCATTAGCATGATGAGCAAACGTTACGCTGATCATTATAAAGAAAGAAAGGATAAAATAAATAATTCTAGTCATTCAAATGCTGTATTTGGAAATTTAACTCAACTCTTAAATGAAGTCACCTTTCTGTTTGCTTTCTGTTTTGCCTAAAAATGCAATGAACTTTTTAAAAAGGGCAGTTTTTACTGCCCTTTTTTTATCTACTCTTAAAATCTTCAATGAACTTTGTAATAATTTACCTGATTTATTTATAATTTTTTTTGATTAATCACTACATCGACAAGGACTGCTATTAACAAGTTTAACATTGTGATCCCACAAATTATAATAAAACTAAAAAAATATATCCAAGTCCACCAATAGATATCCTGTAAAGGTAACATTACTTGCTCCCAACTAGATAAGGTCAATACCTGAAATAGTGTGATCATGGAAATACCAACATCACTCCAACGTTCTGGGTTATCTGAACTAAACAAAATTGATCCGACTGTTGCATATATATAAAGGATTATAAATAATAACAATCCAACATAAAGAACTCTTTTAATTGAACTAAGCAATGCTTCTATTATTTTTTTTAATTCAGGTACAACAGAAATAATTCGTAAAACCCTAAAAACTCTTAAGAGTCTTAAAAGTAAAAAACTAGAATTATTTGGAATTGGAATTAATGAAATTAGCACTATTGTAGAATCAAAAATATTCCACCCATTTTTAAAAAACTTTTTTTTACTTGGTTCACCAATAAATCTTATAATAATTTCAATAACAAAAAAAATTGTAATTGAATAATCTAAAACCTTTATTACATCTGCTAAAAAACCATGTAAATTATATGTACTAATTCCTATAGTTATTGCATTAATTATGATTATAAAAATCACACAAAATTGAAAGATAGAACTTTCTTTGAGTTTAAATAATAAATTCGACATATATAGAGAATACTCTCATGATTAAAAATAAAAATATATAAAGAAATAATTTTTTCATCAAACCAAGTTTAATCCATCTTTTGAGTGAAGTCACTTTTCTGTTTGCTTTCTATTTGGGGTGATTCTGCAACGAACTTCTTAAATAAGTGAGTATTAGCATACTAGGAATACGAATGTAACTCGAATAGTCTAACTAAAAAATTTAAAGGGGCAGATTCTTCTGCTTTTTTTTTGTTTTCAATTCAAGGTTTAGATGTATAAGAAACTCAATTATGGATAACAATATTCGAAACATCACTATCATTGCTCACGTTGATCATGGAAAAACAACGTTGATTGATAATTTGATGAAACAGAGTGGTTCTTTTAGAGAGAATGAAGTAGTTGATGAAAGATTAATGGACTCTGGAGAGTTAGAAAAAGAAAGAGGAATTACAATACTTGCTAAACCTACCTCGATAAATTGGAAAGATATTAGAATAAATATTATTGACACTCCCGGTCACAGAGATTTTGCAGCAGAAGTTGAAAGAGTTTTAAGTTTAGCCGACGGCGCATTGTTATTAGTGGACTCTGCAGAGGGTGTCATGCCCCAAACAAAATTTGTATTGAGTAAGGCGTTAAAACAAGGGTTAAAACCAATTGTTGTTATAAATAAATTAGACAAAAGTGATCAAAGGGCTGATGAAGTTTTAAATGAGACATTTGATTTATTTGTTAGTTTAGACGCTAATGAGGAGCAATTAGATTTTCCAGTTTTATATGCAAGTGGAAGATCTGGTTGGGCGTCTAAGGATATTGATGGGCCAAGAGAAAATCTTAACCCACTATTAGATTTAGTTTTAGATCATGTAAAACCCTCTGAATTTGATAAATCTAAACCATTTGCGATGCTATCGACGCTACTTTATGCTGACAACTTTTTGGGTAGAAGTTTAGTAGGAAGAATTTCACAAGGAACTGCAAAAGCAAATCAACAAATTAAGGCAATCAATTTAAATGGTGAAAAAGTAGATGAAGGTAGACTTACAAAAATCTTTAGATACGAAGGTACAAAAAAAGTTCCAATTGAAGTTGGAGAAGCTGGAGATATTGTAGTTATAGCAGGATTGGAAAAAGCAAATGTTGCAGATACAATTTGTGATTTAGAGGTAAATGTACCTATTGAGGCAACACCGATCGATCCTCCAACAATGTCTATAAAAATAACAGTAAATAGTTCACCATTAGCAGGAACAGAGGGTAAGAAATTAACAAGTACTCAAATTAGAGATCGTTTAATTTTAGAGGCCCAAAACAACGTTGGAATTTCTTTCTCAGAAAACTCAAATAAAGATGCATTTGAGATAAGTGGACGAGGAGAATTAATGCTTGAAATATTATTAACACAAATGAGAAGAGAAGGTTTTGAAATGACTGTCAGTCCTCCTAAAGTTTTATTTAAAACTGATGAAAATTCAAAAAAGTTAGAACCAATTGAAGAAATAACTATGGATTTGGATGAAGAATACTCATCAAGAATTATTGATTCTATGAATAGAAGAAAGGGTAAATTAATTGAACTAAAAGATACTGGAAAAAATAAAAAAAGACTTATTTTTCAAGCACCAACAAGAGGTTTAATGGGATACACAAGTAGATTTTTAACTTTAACTAAAGGGACTGGAGTTATTAATAGAATTTTTCACACTTATGGAGATTTTGAAGGGGACATGGAAGGAAGAAGAAATGGTGCTTTAATTTCTATGGATCAAGGTAAGGCGGTTGCATTTTCAATTTTTAATTTGCAAGCTAGAGGAGAAATGTTTGTAAAACACAATGATCCGGTTTATGCAGGAATGATTGTAGGCTTAGCTCCAAAACCTGGTGATATGATAATTAATGTCATGAAAGGAAAAAAACTCACAAATATGAGAACACAAGGTACAGATGAAAACATAGTTCTTACCCCGGTAAGACAGATGTCGATTGCTGAACAGTTAAGTATGCTTAATACTGATGAAGCATTAGAAATCACACCTAAGTCTTGTAGGCTTAGAAAAGCAATTCTGGACCCTCACGAAAGAAAAAGAAGCGAAAAACAAAATACTGCCACTTAGTTCATTATTTTATCTATAATATATAAACTTAAAGCAATGCAGGGACCAATTCCAAAAGCAAACATTAAAGTTCCAATTCCGATTGTTCCTCCTAAATACCAGCCAACTGAAGCTACAGAAATTTCGATAAAAGATCTAACGGCAGCGATTGGTAGATTAGTTTTTTTTTGTAAACCAGTCATTAAACCATCCCTAGGCCCTGGACCTAGGTTAGCAATTAAATAGATACCACTCCCCACCCCAACTATCATAACACCTACCGCAGCCATTAATAATTTCAGAATGTAAGTTTCAGGTGTTGGTATTAATGCAATTGTAATGTCTAACATTGCTGCAATGATTACGATATTGAATATGGTACCAAGACCAGGTTTTTGTTTTAAAAAAAACCATGAAAATAAAACAATGACACTTACTATAAAAGTGACAATTCCAATGGATAATCCTGAATTAATTGAAATTCCTTGTGCCATTACAGTCCATGGAGAATTGCCAATAAATGAAATAACGACTAAGGCTTCGCCAAAACCAAATAATATTAGACCAAAACAAAGGAAGAATAACGTTGATAATTTTGGCTTTAAGTTAAAAGTCTCGTGAGAACTCCATGACACTTTAGGGATATTTTTGATAGTAAGGAACATATATTTAGCTATTATTTATACTTTCTTTAACTAAAATCTATGAAAATGAAACATTTTATAATCGTATCAATTTTTATTATGTTTGCTTCTAATGTCTGGGCACATAGCAGTCATTATAAAGGCCTTAAAAAGATTGAGATGGATGTTCTAAGAAATAATGAAGTTATTGGTAGCACCAACTACTTCTTTGAATTTGATAAGGATTTATTTGTCGTAAAAAATTATACTAATTTTAAAGTAGAATTATTCGGCGTAACAGTTTTTTCAATATTAAGTGAAACAATAGAAAAGTATAAAAATAATAAATTAGTTTTTTTTAAATCAAATACCTTTCAAAATGATAAAGAGAAATATGTGAATTTAAATTATGATAAATCTAAAAATAAATATATCATTGATGGATCGTCATATAAAGGTGAAGCTAGTTTAGATTGTATAATTGGAAATTGGTGGAACCACAAAATATTCAAGGCGGATAAACAAATTAGCCCTATATCTGGAAGTATCAAAAAACAGATTGTAAGTTTAATAGGAAATGAAAATATTACTATTAATGGTAAAGAATATTTAACGGAACACTTTAATATTAAATCAAATGATGAAAATCTTTCTGATGAAAAAAAATTTGAATTTGATATTTGGTATAATCCTAAAAATAATTTAATATTAAAAGTAACTTATAATAAAATGGGTAACTGGGAATATAGATTAAGGGGTTTTGAGTAATGGCAATATGGGGGAGCATAATTGGTGGAATGTTAGGTTTTTCAATTGGTGGGCCGTTCGGTATGCTGTTGGGATCTTTAATTGGTGGAAAAATGTCAAGAGCCAGATCAGGAGGTGGATTTAGATCATTTGCACAACCACAACAAATTTTTGCACTATCTCTAATTGTTTTATCAGCAAAGCTAAGTAAAGCAGATGGGCAAGTAAGTCGTGAAGAGTTAATTGCTGTGAAAGATAAATTAAAAATACCTGAAAGTGAATTAGATCAGGTTGGTAAAATTTTCAATAAAGCTAAAGCGGAAAGTACTGGTTATGAACCTTACGCAAAACAAATTGCTGAAGTTTATAGAGACAATATAAATGTATTAGAGGAAGTAATTAATACACTTTTTTATATTGCTGAGGCTGACGGGCATGTAAGTGACAATGAATTAATAATGATAGAAGATATAGCAAGAATTTTTGGATTAAATCAGACTCAAATCAATGGAATTAAAGAAAGTAGAAAGTCATCAGACAAACTTAATCCTTATATTGTTTTAGAAAGTAAGCCTGATGACTCACTCGAAGAAATAAGAAAACGTTATATTAAACTTAGCAAAGAGCATCACCCTGACCTTTTATTAAGTAAAGGTGTTCCTCAAGAAGTAATAGATGAAAGTAAGGCTAAAATGAGAGCTGTCAATTTAGCATGGGACCAGATTCAAAAATTAAAGAATTAGTCCTAATAAACTCGCCATAAAATACATAGAAAATACAAAAGCAAGTACTACAATAAAATACATTATTGTAACAATTTTATCTCTTTTCCTTCTTTGTCTCACAAATGGCTTATCATCCAAGTCACAGATATCTCTTATGCCAATAACTTTATAATCACACGTATATCGCCATATTGAGTCAGGCATCCTAGGATCTGTTTGATTATAATATTGTATCCATTGAACTGAATATTTAAATAAAAGATAGCTTACTATTAAAAGAAGACCACTAGTAAGCATTAATCTATCATCTAAAACTGTTCTGACTCGGTTGAGCCTTCCATTGCAGTGGTTGAGCTTTTGCCTGAGCTTATTGTGTTTGAAACTGCATCAAAATAAGACGTACCTACTTCTCTTTGATGTTTCACACTTGTGTAACCATCTTTTTCTCTAGCAAATTCATGCTGTTGAATTTTTGAATAAGCAGTCATACCTTCTGATTTATATTTTTCTGCTAATTCAAATATTGCGATGTTTTGGGTGTGGAAACCTGCTAATGTAATGAATTGAAATTTATATCCCATTTCCCCAATCTTTCTTTGGAATGAACCAATTTCTTCATCAGATAAATGCTTCTTCCAATTAAATGATGGTGAGCAATTATAAGCTAACATTTTACCAGGAAATTTTTCATGTATAGCATCAGCAAATTTCTTTGCCTCTTCTAAATTTGGAGTAGCAGTTTCGCACCAAATTAAATCTGCGTACGGTGCATAAGCAATACCTCTAGAAATTGCCTGCTCTATTCCATCTTTAACATAAAAGAAACCCTCAGGAGATCTTTCACCTGTTAAAAATGGTTTATCATTATCATCAAAATCATTTGTGATTAACTTTGCAGCATTTGCATCTGTTCTTGCTAAAATTATTAATGGTACATCTGCAATATCAGCAGCAAGTCTAGCAGCCTTTAAATTTCTAACCATTGTTCCAGTTGGTACAAGAACTTTTCCACCCATGTGACCACATTTTTTCTCACTAGCTAATTGGTCTTCAAAGTGAACCCCAGCAGCACCTGCTCTAATAAATTTTTTAGTTAATTCAAATACATTTAGTGGTCCACCAAATCCTGCTTCACCATCAGCTATTATTGGCAACATGTAATCAGTTCTCTTACTTTTATCCATATCACCGTCTATCATCTCCATATGTTGAATTTGATCAGCTCTAATTAGGGAATTATTCATTGTCTCAACTAATTTTGGTGCACTATCATATGGATATAAAGATTGATCAGGATACATTTCACCAGCACTGTTAGCATCAGCTGCAACTTGCCAACCACTTAAATAAATTGCTTTTAAACCTGCTTTAGCATGTTGAACTGCGTGATTTCCTGAAAGTGACCCAAGGGTGTTAACATAAGCTTCTGTATTAAGCAGTTTCCAAAGCTTTTGGGACTGCATTTTACACATAGAATACTCAATTTTGATTGATCCTCTTAATCTTTCAACTTCTTCAGGAGTATAATCTCTTTTAATACCTGCAAATCTTTGTAAATCGTATGAAATATTTTCAGCTGACACTTAAACCCCTCTCTTTAGATTAAATGACTAGAAACGACTAATGACTATTTTGAGCTGTATTCTTCAGTAAATTCGTTCATTCCACTAGATCCCCAGTCGCAATGATCGTCTCTAATGTAAATACCTTTTGACTTGTGCTCAGAATGCTCTTCTTTATTAGTAATTTGGTAGTTATTTTCGATATTGTTAATTTTGTTTTTTTCCATGTAAACTTTATAATTTACAATATTTACAAAATCTACAATTAAATTGATTTTGCTTGTAAAATAGAATAATTTTGTGTAAATTTAAATTTACAAAATTTACAAATAGTAAAATGAGTCAAATTGATACAAAAATTGGTCCAAAAATCAAAGCATTTAGAAGGCAACTAGGAATTCAAGCTAACAAACTAGCAGAAGAAATGTCTATTTCACCAAGCTATTTAAATCTAATAGAGAGTGGAAAAAGAAAAATTGATGGAGACTTACTTTTAAGGGTTTGTGATAAACTAAAAATAGAGCTTTCAGACCTTACAAGTAAAACTGACATAAATCTTGAGAATAATATTTCCGAATTATTGGGTGATGAACTTTTTGAGGATCTTGATATTCTTGGACCAGAAGTAAAAGATTTAGTTAATACAAATCCCAAGATTGCTAAAGCTTTAATCAAACTAGGTGACAACTTTAAACAAAAAGATCATGAAATTTTTAATAAATTAGAAAATATTTCAGGAAAAATCATTGATGGGAGAAAAAACGCATTTCCTGGAGAAGTAATTTCAGATTTTTTACAAGAAAATAAAAATTTTTTTCCAAAATTAGAAGAATTTGCAAATCAGATATTTGATAAAGTAAAACAAAATAGTAGAACAAGGTATATTGCCTTATGTCAGTTTTTAAAAGATGAATATAGTATAACAGTAAAAGATGTAATACCTAAAGAAGGAAAACCATTTTCAAAAATATATAAAGTAAAAGACAAAGAATTATTATTATCTGATTATCTTTCACTTGAAACTAAAAAACTTTTTGCGGCAGCACAAATTTCACAAGAAGGTGCCTCAAAAGAAATTGATGAATACCTTGCTACATTTAATTTTCCAACTGAAGAATCTAAAAAATTAACGAGGGTTGCGCTTTTGAATTATTGTGGTGCTGCAATATTAATGCCTTACTCTCTTTTTCATAAAGAATGCAAAGAATTAAAATATGATTTGGAACTTTTACAAAATACATTTGCCACATCTTTCGAACAAGTAGCTCATAGAGTAACATGTTTACAAGATCCAAAACTTCCTGGAATACCTTTTCATTTTTTAAGAGTAGATGTTGCTGGAAATATTTCAAAAAGGTTCTCATTATCAGGTATAGAGATACCAAGATATGGGGGAGCTTGTCCAAGATGGAATGTCTACTCAGCTTTTTCAAGACCAGGTGTTATTCAAGCAGCAGTTAGCAAAATGACTAATGGAGAGAAATATGTTTGCATAGCTAAAACAGTAGAAAAGGGTGTTGGAAGATATGGACAAAAAAAAAGTATGTTATCTATAGGTCTTGGTTGCGAAGCAAAATATGCAAAAGAATTTGTATACACTGAAAATTTAGATCTTAGTGACAAAAAGTCAGAATTACCTATTGGAGTATCATGCAGAACATGTGATAGACTCGATTGTTCGCAAAGAGCTTTTCCCCCTCTTCATAAAAAATTTGATGTAGACATTAATTCTAGAGGAGTTTCAGTTTACGTAAATGATTAAAAAATAGCTTACTGCTGTTTTTGCCTTTTCTTTGAAATAAGCTGAGTAAGAGAGTCTACCATCAAGTCTGAAGCTTTAAATATTTCATTGACTTTAAATTCATGAGACATATTTTTTTCCTCATTTGTCTTATCTTCTATTATTATTCCTTTATCAGGTGAATTATCCTTTATATATATTAAAATTAACCACTCATCATCTGAAGACTCGTCCCATTTAATAAATATTTCTCCTGTCTCAAACCTTTTGTCTATACATCTAAAAATTGACATGTGTCTCGTGATATATCTTTTATTTAATTGAAAAACTAAACTGTTGGCACTTCTATAAAAACTTTCTAAAGCAAACTCAATTTTCTGTCTTGCTAAATTATATTCCTTCTCTTTTTGAAGGAGAGATGATCTATCATCAGCCTCATCTGTCTTTACACCAAGAGCCTCAACTCTCTCTCTAATTTTTTGGTCTCTTATAAGTCTATACTTATTTTTTAAATTCTCTATTCTTTGCTGCAATTCCCCATAGTCTTCCCTTTTTTCTTTTAAGGAAATTTTCTCAAGTTTTTCTAATTCTTTTACTTCTCTAATTCTAAATCTTTCAATCTGTTTTTGTATCCTTAATTCTTGTAAAAATTTCTTTTGTCTCTCAGATTGTTCTTTTCTTAGGAGAGCTTGTTCTTTTCTCAAAAATAATTTTAAGTCTTTTGCTCTTAATTTTTCTATTCTTTCTTCATCCTTTAGTTGTTGCTCCTTTAGTTTTAATTGTTTTTCTTCATGTAGGATTTTTTGTTTCTTAATTTTCTCTTTTTCTTTATGTTTTTTTTCAATTTCTATTAATTTTAATCTCCTTTTTTCATCTTTTCTTTGAGATTTAAATTCATTGATTTTTTCGTCAATTGAATTAAAAAATTTAGATAGACGTCTATCAATTGCAAAAATATCAAATTTGACTTTGACGTTTAATTTTGATTTTAAATTTTCTTCTACTCTTACTGATTTTGTAATTAAATTATTTTTTATTTTTTTTTTTAGGATTGATTTTTTCTGAATATTTTTTTTTCTTTTAGCCTTGAGGATTTTATTCTTTTTTACTTTTTTTTTAATTTTTGATAGAACTTTTGTAACTTTTTTTTTCTTCTTAACTTTTTTTTTTTTATTTTTTTTCATTATTACTGTTAATTATTTATCAGTAATATTTTAATAAATATAGTCCCGAGTATTAGGAACTGAAGTGTTATCTTTTGATAACTGAAACTGAAATACAACCTGGTCCCCCCATTTGAATGCCATTTCACAGCTAGCTAGGTAAAATTCCCACATTCTAAAAAATTTTTCGTCAAACATGTTTAAAACTGTGTCTTTTTTTGATAAAAATCTCTCTTTCCAATTCCTAAGGGTATGAGCATAGTGCATTCTGAGAACTTCTATATCAGACACAATTAAACCTGAGTTTTCAATAGGATTTGCAACTTCACTTAAACTAGGAGTATAACCTCCTGGGAAAATGTACTTTTGTATCCATGGTTGTGGATCTCGTGGCGGCATAGATGAACCAATGGTGTGAATCAATGCTATTCCTTTATCATTCAAGAGTTTAAATACTTTATTGAAATATGTTTTATAAAATTTTCTTCCTACATGCTCGAACATGCCAACACTTACCACTCTGTCAAATTTTTCGTTTAGTTGTCGATAATCAATAAGTTTGAACTCAACCTGGTTAGATAGGTTCATTTCTTTTGCTTTATTCTTACTATATTCAAATTGATTTTCTGACAATGTTATGCCTGTAACGCTAGCTTTCGTTTCCTTTGCTATTGTTAAAGCTAAAGTTCCCCATCCTGAACCAATATCTAAAATCTTCTGATCTGGCTGAATATTTAATTTTTTGATTATGTGATGAATTTTATTATTTTGAGCTTGCTCTAAAGTATCATTATCATTTTTAAAATACGCGCACGAATATTGTCTATTCTCATCTAAAAATAAATCATAAAGTTTTTCAGATATATCATAATGATGAGCTACGTTTTCTTTAGATTTTGCTATTTTGTTAAAGCTTGTAAGATATCTATAAGTACCTCTCAATTTTTTTATTACAGCTCCATAAGAATTTATATCTCCTCTACCAATATTTTTAAACGCTAGATCTAAAAATTCTGTAATCGTTCCATTCTGAATAACTAGAGATCCATTCATATAAGCTTCACCAAAATATAAGTCAGGATATAAAAGTAATTTTTGCATTAATTTTTGATCTAGTAATTTAAGTACTATTGGTTTTTCTTTTATAGGTTTTCCAATTACATATTTTTTTGAATTTGAATCAATAAGTTCAAAACCATCGTATTTAAATAAATTATTTAAAAAACTTACTAACTTCATTTTATGCTGCTTTTAATATCTCCATATTAAAATTAAGTTTCTTTAAATTTGCTAGAAGGTTATTTTTCTCTACTTCATTTAATAATTTTAATGGGGGCAAAAGGTTTTTATAAACTGAATTTTTTTGTGCCATTAGAGTATGTAGTCCTGAAATTAAGTTATATTTATCAAATGACATTCTTAAATCACACAAATTTTGATTAGCTTCCAGTGATAAGTTATTATAAAAATTATCGTAAATTTCTCTAGCTAGGTGACCCGTAATGTTTGTAGTTGCTGTAATTATCCCATCACATCCAAGCTCTAATCCTTTCAATAATTTTGCCTCAGATCCCGGAAAGATTGAAAAATTTTTTATTTTTAAAGTATCAAATAAATTATAGCTACTATCTTTCACACCAACGATTTGGTTTGGAAATTTTTTAACTAAATTTTCAACACATTTAATACTAAATTTATATCCACAAAGCTTTTCAAAATTATATAAAATAATCTTACAATCATTGATTTCTTTTATTATTTTAGAATAAAAATTAATTACCTCTTCATCACCATATTTATAATAAGCAGGAGGCATAATTAAAAAATTACTAAAACCCATTGATTTTGAAATTTTCATTAAATTGATCGTATCAATTAAAGAATTTAGGCCAGTTCCAATTATAAATTTATCTTTGTATTTGCTTTTAGGTAGCTCATTTATTAATTGAATTTTTTCACTTAATGATATCAGTTGAGACTGACCAGTGCTGCCAAAGAAAACTACTCCATGGCAACCTAGATCAATAACATTTTCAGCATGTTTAATGGTATTTTTAACGTCTAATGCAAGATTTTCATCCAACACTGATAATCCTGCAGCATATACACCTTTAATTTGTTCCATAGCTAAAATTTATATAAAAATTCAAATTAGTAAAGGTTATAAAAACATATGAATATACTTGTTATACAAAACCGTATGGGTATTGGAGACATGGTAATTTTCTTACCTTTCATTGAAGCAATCTCAAAAAAATATAATACATCTGTAACGCTTTTAATAAAAGAAAGTACTAAAGCTAGGGAATATACAAATAATTTAAATTTTATTAAAAAAATAATTTATTTAAAAAGAGATAAAAAAAATGATTTTCACAGTGGTTTATCAGGTTTTTTTAATTTAAAAAATGAGATTAAAAATAATTCATTTGATAAAGTTTTTATTTTTAATTCATCCATGAGATACAGACTTATTTGTAAAATCGCAGGTATTAAAAGTATATTTCAATATCCCCTATTTGAAAAAAAAGAACAACATGTAATTGAAGCTGCTCAAAAATTGTTAGAAAAGATTGATTTAAAAGTAGAAGGCAATCCTCAAATTAAAGTTAATGAAAATTTAATTAAACTAGCTGAGCGAAATCTCTCTATTTCAAAAAATAAAATTAATATTTTGTTAGGAATTGGTGGCTCTGGTTCTTCGAAAAGGATACCAGCCAATAAATTTAAAAAATTTATAGAATTAACTCTTAAAGATTATGACTGTATTTTTTATTTAGCAACAGGTAAAAATGAAGAAGAACAGCTAATACTTAAAAGTATATTGTCATCATATAAAGAGATCTGTATTTCTTTAGATAATAATTCAATTTCAGAAATATTACCAATTATTAAAAATTGTAAAATATCAATTTGTAACGATTCAAGTTTTAGTCACCTTTCCGCTGCTTTGAATGTTCCAACAATAGTTTTGATGTCTGACACACCGTTACTGTATGGTAGTTACAGTCCGAATATGTATCCAATAATTCCTGATGGAATGGAGAATGTTTCCCATAATTCTAAGGGTAAAGAGAAAATTAATCCAGAGAAAATTTTTAAAAAATTTAAATCAATTATTAGCTAATATTTTTTATCACAATTTCTTTCGCTTCATTCACTATTGAGGCTAGCCTAGTTAGTTCTGGGCTTACATCTGGATGAATTTTTTTCATAATAGATTTGTATGACTGCATTACTTGGGTTTTGGTATATTTTACATCAGATTTTAAATTTAGGATCTTGTAAGCCTCATCTAAGGATAAGCTTTGTTTATTTACTGATTGATTAAAATTATTAAAATTAAATCTTCCCGAATTTCTTAACACTCTAAAAAGACCCCATAATCTGAGAAGTTGAAATAATGATATTCCAGCTTTAGTTTTTATCAATGGTAAGATTGCGAGTACAAAAGGTAATGAAAATATATATCTTCCAGCATAGGCCATTATAACGGCCAATACTATTGCAGAAAAAATAATTAATATTCTTATAAATTTTGAAATTTTTTTAGCTGAGGTTCTAGCAAACCAAGTCAGAAGAACATATACAATGACAAAAATAATAAGTGTTATAAAAAAAATATTCATATATTAATTTAATTCAAAATGAAATTACCACAGCTTGAAAAGAAACCTGAAATAAAATCTTGTCACAACAAAACGTGGACGGATGATTATAGTTGGATCCATCAACCGAATATTCTAGAGGTTTTAAGGGATAGCTCTAAACTTTTGCCTGAAGTAAGGAAATATTTGGAAGATGAAAATGAGTTTTTTTCTGATCAAATGAAAGATACTAAACATATTCAAAAAAAACTTTTTGATGAAATTAAAGCAAGAATCAAACTGGATGATGAGTCACTTCCTTACAAAGATAAAAATTATGAGTATTGGACTAAAACTACTGCAAAAGGAAATTATTCCATTAAATTAAGAAGAAAAATTGGTGATGAAAAAGTTGAGGAAATATGGAATGGCGATCAGGAGAAAGATAAAATTAAAACAGAATATTTTGGTTTAGGAGACTTAGAGGTAAGCTTTAACGATGAGTTTCTTGGATATTCTTTAGATTTGAAAGGATCTGAGTATTACACAATTTATATAAGAAACATAAAATCTGGAAATTTAGTCACTGAAAAAATTGAAGAGACAAGTGGTAGCATCGAATTTAGTTTGGATGATAAATATATATTTTATTCTAAGTTAGACGAACACCACAGGCCTAGAACTATTTATAGACATAAAATTGGAACATCAACAAAAGAAGATTTATTGATCTTCGAAGAAAAAAGTGAGGCATTTACCGTTGGTATTGGCTTAAGTTCAGATGAAAAATATTTTATGATTACAAGTTCTGATCATAACACTTCAGAACAATATTACTTTAGAGTTGATGAAAATAATCCAAATCCTAAATTAATTCAAAAGAGAAAAAGAGGGATAATTTACTCAGTAAACTCCTGGGATGGATATTTTTATAAACATACCAATGAAAATGCTGAAGATTTTAAGATTGATAGGTGTAATGATTTAGTTGAACAAAACTGGGAGCCATTCGTTAATGCAAAAGATGAAGTATTGATTGGAGGTTTGGTATTTTTAAATCATTGGATAATTAGATCTGAAACCTCTAATGCGTTAGGAAAAATAATTTTACGTGATCCGAAGACAAATAAAGAAGAAGAGATAATTTTTAGTGACGAGAAAGTAATAGTTCCAAGCATATCTTTAATTCAAAAAGATAAAGATACTGATAATGTATATTTATCATATTCATCTCCTAAAACTCCAGGAAGGACTTTTTTATATAATTTAAAATCAAAAGAAAAAAAACTTGTTAAAGAACAAGAAATTCCATCTGGACATAACCCCAATGATTATATTGTTGAACGAATTGAATGCCCGTCTCATGATGGACGAATGGTACCAATAACTATAACTAGACATAAAGACACAATTCTGGATGGATCATCAAACCTTCTACTATATGGCTATGGTTCTTATGGGAATTCAATGTCACCTGGGTTTTCATCTACACGATTAAGCTTAATTAATAGAAATATAATTTGGGTTACAGCACATATAAGAGGGGGAATGGAAAGAGGAATGAAATGGTGGAAGGAAGGAAAGCTTTTAAACAAAAAAAATACATTTGAAGATTATATTGCTGTTGGAAAATTCTTGATTGAAAAAAAATATACCACTAAAGGAAAAATTATAGGAATGGGTGGTTCGGCAGGAGGGTTGTTAATGGGGGCAGTTGTAAATGCAGCACCTGAGCTATTTTTAGGATTAATAATGGCTGTTCCTTTTGTTGACTCTTTGACTACTAACCTTGACCATTCCCTACCATTAACAATTGGAGAATTTGATGAATTTGGAAATGCTAAAGATAACAAAGATCATTTTGACTATATTTACTCATATGCTCCTTACAATAATATTAAAAAAATGGATTATCCAAATATTTTAATTACTACTAGTCTTAGTGACAATAGAGTTCTCTTTGATGAGCCTGCAAAATTCACTGCAAAACTAAGAGACTATAAAACAGATAATAATTTATTATTATTAAAAACTGAAATGAACGCGGGTCATGGGGGGAAATCTGGTAGAGATGGTGCTATTGAAGAAATAGCTCTTGATTATGCTTTTGCTTTAAAAATTGCAGAAAAAATTTAAATAATCTTCTATTGAAATTTTATAATTAGTCACCATATGAACAAGGTAGGTCGCCTTATGGGGCTTACATAAATTAACTTGCTTAACAAAAGGAGTAAATATGACAAGTAAGGATCTATCTATCTTTAACTCACTAAGACCTTTTTCTATTGGTTTCGATGATATGTTTGACCAATTTGAAAGTATGCTTGGTAATGGTGGCATGACAATGCAATCAAATTATCCACCATATAACATAAGAAAAACTGGCAAAGACAACTATTCAATTGAAGTTGCGTTAGCTGGTTTTAATAAAAAAGATGTCGAGGTTGAGTTTGAAGATAATATATTAACTGTAAGAACTAAACAGCTTAATAAGTCTGAAGATCAAAATGTAGACGGTGAAATAATTCACAAAGGTATATCACAAAGACAATTCGCAAGATCTTTTACTATTGCAGATGATGTAAAAGTAAATGGAGCTGAACTTAAGGATGGTCTTTTGACAATTGCTTGTGAAAGAATTTTACCAGATCATAAGAAAAAAAGACTTATTGATATTAAGTAATAAATTTTAACCTTGCTTGTGGGGTTCGCCCCACAAGTTTAAAAACATCCACTAGAACTGAAAGCGATAATAGTTCCGCTAGCGTTTACTTCAAATCTTCTTTCGCACGGTACACCGTATTTTTTTGTTTTATAAATCAAAACTTCATTGCCTGTATCATTGATCATATCTTCGCTAGGAGCCCCTAATTCTAATTTCATTTTATTAACTTCTCCACCAACAAATAATCCATATTTTTGATTTTCCTTTTCTACAACCGCGTCAGTTTTATTCTGAATAGTTTGACAGCCTGCATTCAAAAAGAGTATTGATATTAATGTAATAGCAAATTTAATTTTCATAATTGATTTATAATACTGAAATGTGACGAAAGATTAACTTAAAAGTTGAAAAAAAAATAAGTTTTCCATCAAAATTAGATAAATATAATGTATTTATATTACTTAATTCTTTATTTTTATTACTATCAAACCGATTCTAATGAACACAAAACTTAAAGTATCAGAGATTTCAAAAATTTATCCTGGGTGTGTTGCAAACGATAAAGTATCATTAGAATTTGGAAGTGGGAGAATATATGCACTATTGGGAGAAAATGGAGCTGGCAAGTCTACACTAGTTAAAATCTTGTCTGGAGTAGTAAAACCTGACGAGGGCCAAGTTTTTTTAAATAATGAAATCATTAAACTTAACTCTCCACTAGAGGCCAAAAAAAATAATATTGGAATGGTTTTTCAACATTTCAACCTCTTTGAGACTTTATCAGTATTTGAAAATTTAAGTATCGATAGTGACAAAAATGATGAAGATCTAAGAGTTTTAGTCAACGATATATTAAAAAAGTACAATTTTAAAATTGATCTAGATATTCCAGTTCTAAATTTATCAGCAGGTCAAAAACAAAAAGTAGAAATTATAAGGTGTTTAATTAGAAATCCAAAAGTATTGATTATGGATGAACCTACATCCGTTTTAACTGAACAAGAAACTGATGATTTATTTATTTCTTTAAAACAATTTTCTAAAGACGGAATTTTAATTATTTATATTACTCACAAATTAAAAGAAGTTTTGTCACTTTGTGATGAGGTAGCTGTAATGAGAAAAGGCAAAGTAGTTTCGGTTAGTAATACGATTGATGAAAAAATTGAGAGTTTGGCTAATAAAATGGTAGGTGAAAATTTAAATACTATTAAAAAAAAAATTAATAATTTTAAAAATAGCGAGGAAATTTTAAAAATCTCAAATTTAAATTTTAAAAGTGACGACCCATATGAAACAAATTTAAATAATTTAAACCTTTCTTTAAAAAAAGGAGAGTGTTTAGGTATAGCTGGAATTTCAGGGAACGGACAAAATGAATTATTTCAAATACTGAGTGGAGAAATAATTACCGAGGGTACTTCTATAATGTTTAGAAATAAAGAAATTGGCAAGTTGAATCCTAGAGAGAGAAGAGAATATCTTATGGCTTTTTCACCTGAAGATCGTATCTCTCAAGCTGCAGTCCCTGAGTTAAAGATATATGAAAATGTTGCATTAAATAATTTTAAGTCATCAAACTTTTTTGAAAAAGGTTTAGTAAATGAAAAGAAAATAAAAGAACATGCTAAGAAGATACTTTCTAATTTTGCTGTTAATACAGACAATGTTGAATTAAAAAGTCAATTTTTATCTGGAGGAAATCTTCAAAAATTGATTATTGGAAGAGAATTAATTACTTCACCTGAATTATTGGTATGTTTTAACCCAACATGGGGTCTTGATGTTGGTGCGATCAACTATATTCATGAAACCTTAATTCAAATTAATGAACAAGGAAAATCATCAATATTGATTTCTACTGATAACGATGAACTATTAAAATTAAGTGACCATATTTGTGTAATTTATAAAGGTAAACTATCTAAAATAATGAATGCAGATACTGTTACTGCAGAAAAATTAGGAATTTTGATGGGTGGAGGTTCAATTGATTAAAATTGAAAAGCGTAATGATGTATCTCGATCAATTTACTTTTTAACACCAGTTTTAGCCATTTTTCTCACATTGTTCGGTGGTGGGATTATTTTTTATATTTTGGGGTTTAATCCTATTGAGGCTTTAAAATTTTTTTTTATTACCCCCATTTCAGATTTATACGGATTAAGTGAACTTTTGGTAAAAGCTACACCGCTTTGTTTAATAGCGATAGGTTTATCTTTTTGTTTTAAAAGTAATAATTGGAATATTGGTGCAGAAGGTCAGCTTATTTTTGGTGGAATAGTCGGCGGCGGAGTTGCTTTGTTATTTTATGATCATAATGGATTTTATGTTTTACCAATAATTATTTTATCTGGAGCAATTGGTGGGATGTTATTTGCAATGATACCAGCAATTTTAAAAACCTATTTTAACACTAATGAAATTTTGGTCAGCTTAATGCTGGTTTATGTTGCAAAATTATTATTAGATTATTTAGTGGTTGGTCCTTGGAGCAATCCAGAAGGTTTTAATTTTCCAGAAACAAGACAATTTAGTGAGTCTGCAAGAATGCCAATTTTATTTGATGGTTTAAGAATTCATGCTGGAATATTTATTACTCTCATCACTGTATTCTTAAGTTGGCTTATTTTGTACAAAACTTATTTAGGTTTTCAAATAAAAGTTTCAGGCTTAAGTTTAAAAACTGCAAAATATGCAGGGTTCAAAGGTAAGACAATGATTATTATTGTTTTTATGATTAGTGGAGCATGTGCCGGTCTTGCAGGTGTAGGCGAGATAACAGGGCCAATAGGACAATTACATAGAAATATTTCTCCTGATTATGGCTTCACGGCAATAATTGTTGCTTTTTTAGGAAGACTAAATCCAGTTGGAATTATTTTTGCATCTCTAATTGTTGCTTTAACTTATTTAGGAGCTGAAACAGCTCAGATATTTTTGCAAGTACCAAAATATACAGGTCAAGTTTTTCAAGGAATGATTTTATTTTTTCTTCTTGGGTCTGATTATTTATTATTTTTTAAAATAAAATTTTTAAGTTTAAAAAAAAATGAGCTTTGATTTAAATTTTATAGGTATTTTAATTGGTGCCATCATGGCATCATCAGTTCCTTTGATACTTGCCGCATCTGGGGAATTAATAACTGAAAGATCTGGTGTTTTAAATCTTGGGGTAGAAGGAATGATGATAATTGGAGCAATCTCAGGATTTGCTTTAATGGTAGTGACTGATAATTTATTTTTTGCAGTAGTAGGCTCAATGCTGTCAGGTTTAATTATATCTCTTATTTTTGGATTGCTTACCCAATCACTCCTCACAAATCACGTAGCTACAGGTCTTGCACTAACTATCTTTGGTATTGGAATGTCAGCAATGATAGGTAAGAATTTCGTTGGAATTCCAGGAAAGGAATTTCCCTTGTTATTCCTTAATTTAAAAGAAAGTATTCCGTTTTTAGGTCCAATATTTTTTGGTCACACAATTATATTATATTTTGCATTTGTATTACCTTTTTTAACAAATTATTTTTTAAAGAAGACCAAAACTGGTTTGATTATTAGAGCCGTTGGTGACTCGCCAACTTCAGCCTCTAATCAAGGGATTAATGTTACATTGGTAAGATATTGTTGCATTCTTTATGGAGGTGCAATGTGTGGATTAGCTGGGGCGTACCTATCATTAATATACACTCCCCAGTGGATTGAGAATATGACAGGTGGCAGAGGATGGATTGCACTAGCTTTAGTAGTTTTTGCAACATGGAGTCCAATTAAAGTTCTTATAGGTGCATTAATATTTGGTGGTATTACAATTTTACAATTGCATATGCAAGCAGTGGGCTTAAGAATTCCAGTTCAATTATTAAGTGCATTACCTTACATCATGACAATAATAGTTTTAGTTGTAATTTCTCGTGATAGTAGAAAAATAAAACTGAATACACCAACATCGCTGGGACAAATCTTCTATAAGGAAAAGTAATGTTAGCTATTCCAAAATAAATATTTTTTTTTATTAGAATATTGACTAGTTTGTAGTATCACAAAATTAATTTAAAGGGGAAATCAAATGTATAAACTATTTTTAAGAAGTTTAATTTCTGTATTATTTTTGCTTGGCTTTAGCTTAAATGCAAATGCAGAATTTAAGGTTGGTTTTGTTTATGTTGGTCCAACTGGAGACCATGGATGGACATACCAACACCATGAAGGAAGAAATGCAGTGGAAGCTTTGGGAATAAAAACTACTTATGTAGAAAGTGTGCCTGAAGGTGCTGATGCCGAAAGAGTTATAAGACAATTAGCACAATCTGGTCACGACCTAATCTTTACGACTAGTTTTGGATATATGGATCCAACAAACAAGGTTGCGAAAGATTTTCCAAATGTAAAATTTGAACATGCAACTGGTTACAAAAGAGAGCATTCAAATGTCTCAACATATTCTGCAAGGTTTTATGAAGGTAGAACTTTATTAGGACATATGGCTGGAAAGATGACAAAGACAAATACTATTGGATACATTGCTTCTTTTCCAATTCCTGAGGTTATAAGAGGAATTAATGCAATGACATTAGCCGCTCAAAAAGTAAATCCTGATATTAAAACAAAAATTGTTTGGGTTTTTACTTGGTATGATCCAGGAAAAGAGTCTGAAGCAGCTCAAGCTTTGATTGATCAAGGTGCAGATATAATTATGCAACATACAGATAGTACTGCTCCAGTACAAGTTGCAGAAAAAGCAGGAGTTTGGTCTTTTGGTCAAGCAAGTGACATGCAAAGATTTGCTCCAAAATCTATATTGACTTCAATTATTGATGATTGGGCGCCTTATTATGTAGAAAGATCAATTGCAGCAAGAGACGGTACTTGGAAACAACAAGATACTTGGCATGGATTAAAAGAAGGAATGGTAGCAATGGCACCATATAATTCTGCAATGGGAAGTGATTTAATTAAAGAAGTTGAACAACTTCAAAAAGATCTTGCCTCTGGAAAAGCTCACTCTTTTACTGGTCCAATTTATGATCAAAAAGGAAACATTCTTGTTGCTGAAGGTTCAGTAGCAGACGATGGAATGTTAGCAGGAATGAATGTGTATGTTAAAGGAGTAGAAGGAGATATTCCTCAATAAAACTTTATTAAAAAAATTAAAATTTAAGGCCAGCTTAGTCTGGCCTTTTTTTATTTAGAATACTTTTTTTTTAATCCATCTATATCGATTTCATCATAATACTCTGATGGTTGAACAATCCATGGATCATTATCTAATAAAATTGGACAGAAATCAGGTGTAAAAGTGGAGGATTTTTTTTTCCAAAGACACGCTGTTTTAATTTCACTTATGTGGTCCTTAACAGGTTCATATTCTTTAAGCCACTCTATACTTTTATTTAAGGTAAGTCCGGTGTCTGATAGATCGTCTACTAACAGTACTTTTTTAAAATCTTCGTTAGTTGCAATTGCACTTATATCTCTTGCAAATATTAGCTCTCCCTGTTTATTTTGCACAGTATCACCGGAGTAACTTTGAATTACAACATAAGCGGTAGGTAATTTAAAGATTCTAGATAAAATATCTATAATTGGTGCTGCACCTCTCATGATACCAACTAATACTGTTGGCTTGTATTTTTTCTCAATTTCTAAGGCAAGTTTTTCGACTACATTTTTATATTCTTCATAGGTAATTATTAATTTATCGGCCATAAAAATTTGGTATCATAAATAAAAAAATTAAAAAAGGATTAATATGAAAACTTATTGGATAAGTCTATACTTAGAAATCTCAAGCCAGAATAACTTAAAAGAATACGGAGAAAAGGCTGTTCCTATAATAAAAAGTTATGGGGGGAAACCAGTAGTTAGAGGTGGAAAATTAAAGTCATTTAGCGGCCCAAACGTTGTGCGTACTGTAATATGGGAGTTTCCAACATACAATGATGCTATTTCATGCCATGAGTCAACTGAATATAAATCTGCTTGGACTCATGCAGAGGATACAACTAAGAGAATAATGTTTATTGTTGAAGGAGTAGAACATCAACAAATTTGATAAATAAAAATTACAATATACAATGGGTGTAAAGGAGAATTATGAAAGGTTACGTAGTTTGTGTTTGGGAAAAAATTAATAGTGAGGAAAAATTAAAGGAATATGCTCTAAAAGCCAAGATTGCTGCAGATAAATACTCAGGGATATTTATAATTAGAGGTGGAAAAAATAGAACAAATGAGGGAATAAACTCTCCTAGAACAACTGTAGTTGAATTTCAAGATTACAACACAGCAATAAAATTTTATGATTCCCCTGAATATCAGGAAGCAATAGACGTTATTAAAGGTCATGCTGTAAGACATCATCAGATAGTTGAGGGCACTTAATATTGTATAGGCTCATCGTCAATAGAACGCCATAAATACCAAGTAGCTACGGAACAATATGGAGAAAACCTCTTTTTCAATCGACTTACATAGCTCGTGGGTGGTAAATAGCTTTTCCTATAATTGTTTGAAATAGCTCTAAGCAAACCAATATCTTGTACGGGCCATATGTTAGATCTATTGTAAGTAAATAGTAATATCATCTCTGCAGACCATCTACCTATTTGTCTTAACTCAGATAAATAAAGAATTGCCTCCTCATCACCCATTTTTTTTATAACTCTTGGATTAAATGTTTTATTTACAAATTTTTTTGCCAACTCTTTAATTCCTCTAACTTTTTGTCTGCTTAAACCACATTTTTTCAACCGACTAGAGGTAATGGCATTAACTACTTTAGGGTTTATCTTTCCTCTACATTCTTTTTTAAACTTTAAAAATACAGAATTTGCAGCAGCAACACTTATCTGTTGTCCTATTATACTTTTACATAGAGATAAAAAAATATCTTTTCTTGTTGTTAAGGTTTTATCTTTATATTTAGAAATAAGTTTCTTCATTATCTTATCCTTAGAAAGATACTTTACTGCCTTTGACCAATAAATCGGGGGTTTACTCATTTTTAAAAATTAAATTTGGTTTTTTCAAGTAAATTTCTCTTCTAAATATAATTAATGAAGATAACACTACAAGTAATGAACCCAATAAAGTTTTATAAGATGGTATTTCATTCCAAATAAAATAACCAAATACAATTGCAAATACTAAGCTTAGATACTTAAGTGGAGTAACTAAAGAAACTTCTGAAAGTTTGTAAGATTGTCCAAGTAGTAAATTAGCAATACCTCCAAGCAAACCAATCATACACAAAAGAATGAAATCTATTAATGTAGGCATTACCCATCCAAATGGAATTGTAAACAAACCTAGAATAGATATCG
>CACLEJ010000008.1 GCA_902605865.1 uncultured Pelagibacteraceae bacterium | reverse complement strand
TTATGATAGAGGTACAAAATTTGGTTTACAAACAAACGGTAATGTTGAGGCTATTTTAATGTCACTACCACCTGTTGCTAAATGGAAATAAATTATGGAAAAAGAGCCGATCACAGTTAGAGGTTTAGAAAAATTAAAAGAGGAATTGATTTTTTTAAAAGAAAAGAAAAGACCTGAGATAGTTGCGGCCATAGCTGAAGCAAGATCACATGGAGATCTTAAAGAAAATGCAGAATATCATGCTGCAAAAGAGCAGCAATCTCACAACGAAGGAAGAGTTCAAGAAGTTGAGGATATTATAGCTAGAGCAAATGTTATTGATGTTTCAAAATTAGATAATGACGGAAAAGTTATATTCGGTTCAACTATAATGCTACAAAATTTAGATACTGAAGAAAGTTTGAAATATAAGATTGTTGGAAAGGATGAAGCAGACTTAAAAGAAAAACTAATATATTTTAAATCACCGATAGGTATGGGTCTAATTGGTAAAAATAAGGGTGATTTAGTTGAAATTAAAACTCCTGCAGGCGTCAAAAATTTTGAAATAAAAGACGTTAAATATATTTAATTATTTAATACGTTATCAATTTCTTTATTACTTAATTTAAAGCTGTTATTTAACCACAAGTCCTCGAGTAATCTAATTTTTTGTCCAAATTCTTTACCTTCTTTTAAATTGTATTTTTCAAGTAAATCCTTTGCTTTTAAAGGAAAAATAGGTTTTTCAAATTGATCAAAATATTTTTTTAATTGAATTAGTTTTTTTGGTACTGTTTTAGAGTTAAAAATTTTCAAATCTATTAAATCAATAACGTAAGATTTATTATTAAAATAAAAAATCCTTTGAAGATTTTTTTTATTGAAATGGTCTTTTTCAGAGAATAGTTCATAATTTTCAATAAGAAACTTTATTCTTTTTTTATCTTCATTTGATAAATTATACTTAAATAAAAAATAATTTGCATTATCAGTTTCATCTATAATTAAGTAGGAAATCAAAAAAATATATGTTTTGTTTTTAAATATATTTTTTGAGTAGTCATTCATTTTTTCTAAATTATTAAGATTAACAAGCTGAGGAAAAATTGTTGTTAAAATTTCTAATGAAAAAGAATCTTTTGATAAATGTAAAAAATTTTTAGATAAAATAATTTTCTTTAATTCGCTCATTAATCTTTCTTTTGAAAGATTGGCTACACCAGCAATGTTTTGCTTAATTGATTTTTTTACTGATGAATTATGGGGGTGATTACTATAATTTATAAAGAATCTCACATATCTTAAAATTCTTAAATAATCTTCTTGAATTCTATTATCTGCATTACCAATAAAAATTACCTTTCCCTCTTCTATATCTTTGGCACCTCCATTTGGATCAAACAAATTACCATCTTTATCAGCATAAATAGAATTAATGGTAAAATCTCTTCTTGATGAATCCTTCAACCAGTCTGTTGTATATCTAACGTTTGCATGTCTTCCATCAGTATCAACATCTTCTCTTAATGATGTGATCTCAAAATTTTTTTGTCCTATATTTGCAGTAATAGTCCCATGTTTTATCCCAGTTTCAAAGAATTTAATGTTTTTTGATTGCAAACATTCTTTAACTTGGTTTGGATTTAAATTTACAGCTAAATCGATATCATCCACATCTTCTTTATTTAAAATTTTTCTAACACATCCACCTACATATCTAAGTTCACTCGTATTATTAAAATTTGATATGGCTTCAAAAAGTTTTGAAACTTCAGTGTTGTTGTATATGCTTAAAAAAGAGCTATCTTCCGGTGTAAGTTTTCTGTTTGTTTTAAATATTTTTCTAAAAAAATTGTACATAAATGGCTGGGGTGCTAGGATTCGAACCTAGGATGGCGGTACCAAAAACCGCTGCCTTACCACTTGGCTACACCCCAAAATTAATTTCATATATCACAAAAAAAAAGCTTTATATAGTTTTTGATAAATTACACCAATAGTTTTTATAATTTTTTCTTAATAATTTCTTTGCATTTAGTGCGGCTTTTTTGGACTTAAAATACCCAACGATTGTTGAACCAGACCCCGACATTCTTACACATGAATTTTTATCAATATTTAAAAAATAATCTCTAAGTTTCTGAAGTCTAGGATATTTTTTTGTAGATATGATTTCTAAATCATTTTTTAACTTTGACATTAAATTAAAGTCAATATTTTTTAACCTTATTTTTGATAATTGTGGTTTAGAGTAATTTCTAACACGGTTAAAGATAACTTTTGTAGAACAGCCAAAATTAGGTTTAACCATTAAAACGAACATTTTTAAATTTTTTTTAATTTTTGTAGTTTTTTTTTTGTAAGAAATAATTAAATTTTTTTGATTAATACCCAAAATTACATCTGATCCTATTTTTGAACATAAATTATATTTCTCCTTTAATGTTAAATTAATTAAATTTTTTTTTTCAAAGTAATTTATTAAAGAAGCCGCATTCATTGAGCCCCCACCAAGTCCAGCTTTTTGAGGAATATTTTTTTTAATTATAATTGAATATTTATAATTTTTTAATTTTTTTTTTTCATCCAGAATATTTAGCAAATTACTAACGGTATTTACTTTTGGGATTTTATTAGAGAAACGTCCTGAAAATTTTACTATATGATTTTTATTATTTGTTCTTTTTATTAAAATTTGATCATGTAAGTGGATAAAAGCAACAAGAGTTTCTAAATCATGAAGTTTTGATTTTTGTTTTCCAAGCACGTTGAGAGATAAATTAACTTTTGCATGTGATTTAATCTTTTCAAATCTCATTAATTATGATTTTTCTAAACCCTTTAATAATTTAGATTTTATTTTTAATTTCATTTTATCTTCTGTTTCCTCAAACCCTAAGACAGCCCGCCAATAATAGTTTGCTTGTAGTTTTTTATTTAGTCTCCAAAGAACATCACCATAATGATCGTTAACAATTGGATCGTCTGGCATAAGCTGCAAAGCTCTTTTTAAGTATTTTTCAGCATTGATATAATCACCTATCAAATAATATCCCCAACCAACAGAATCTGTTATATACGGATCGTCCTCTTTTTGTTTGTAGGCTGACTGTATCATTTCTATTGCTTCATCTATTTTGTGGTTTCTCTCTAGCCAACTATAAGCAAGATAATTCATAGTATATGGTTCATTTGGATATATTTTTAAACTCTCCAACATATCTTTGTCGGCTTTTTCATAATTTCCCATCCTTTCATAGCTGCTACCTCTTCTGTAAAGAATCCGAGAGAGTGCATAAGAATTCTTTTCAACCTTTTTCATTAATTCGGTGTAATATTCGATAGCAATTTCATAATTTTCAAAACCTTTATTAATGTTTGCATAGTCATAAAGGATTTTTAAAGTTGGAGACTTTATAGAATTGAAATGCTTCTTAATATAAATTGTAGCTTCTTCCTCTGAATTATCTTCAGATAATATTCTCCCAATCTTTTTTGTTTTATACCAGAAGTATAATTTATCTTTTTTTTTGAAATCTTCTAAAATTTTATTAGCTTGGTAATTATTCTTATTTAAGTAATAATTTTCAGCAAGCAAAGTGCGATTGAAATAAAATTTAGGATTTAAGTATTCTGATATTCTTAAATAAAAATTTGACTGATCAAAAATATTTTGCGTGGAAAATAAATTAGATACCAAATAAAAAATCTCAGCCAAAATATCATTTTCATTTTTACAAGAGAAATGAGTTTTAAGTTTTTTATAATCTTCATTATCAATCCAATCTTTGATTTGATGTAATAATATGCTATCTCCCAAAGGTTCAATTCTTTTTGATACTTCATTTACTTTTTTAAGTTCTTTATTCTCAATGAGATTTGCAAAATAAAAATACATATATCTCGAATAATCTCCATCAGAACTATTTAATAACCTTTCAAAATATGAATTTGTTTTTTGTGAGTTTAAATAACAATTCTGAAAAGCAGTTGAAATTAAACTTAATGATCCATATTTATTATCTTCAATAGCCTCTTTTTTAATAAAAAGATAATTAAAATCTTTTAAAATTTTGTAAATTACGTATTCGTAAGTTCCATCATCTTTGTCCATTTGAAATTCTTTGATTCTTTTATTGGCTTGTTTAAAATCTTTTTTCTTAAAGCTATCAACTAAAAGGAGAAGGTTAAGTTCAAAGGTATTTGAATTAATATCATTTTTTGAAATTTTTATTTGGTCTATTCCTTTTTTAACTTGTCCATTTAAAACTAGTGAAAATACATACTTTTTTAAAAAATTATCATGTTTTTGGATAAGAAATTTAGATGAATTAAAATAATCAAGTGCTGCCTCATTTTTTTGATTACCTGCTGAGACTAAAGCAGAAAAATAATTAGAGAGATACTTTTGATTGAATTTATTATCTTCAGAAGTACTTGAATATGTACTGGTCTGCAGTGCTAAAAATGATAAAATTATTAATAAAATTTTCATATTTAAATTTATGACTTTAAATCTCAAAAATCAAAATGACATATTAAACCTTGAAAATCTTAACTCAAATGAAATTGAATATATATTTAACGATAAGCCAATTAACAGACTTAAAACTAAACCACAGCTAGAAGATAAAAAAAAACTTCTTTTAGAATTAAAGAATGAAATCGAAAATATAGATAATTGTGAACTGAAGAATAATGCTACGCAACTAGTATTTGCTGATGGGAACTGCGAAAGTAAAATTATGATAATCGGTGAAGGTCCAGGCCAAAAAGAAGACGAGCAAGGGAAGCCATTTGTGGGAGACGCTGGGGTATTATTGAATAAAATGTTAGAGGCTATTCAAATAAAAAGAAATAATATTTATATTACTAATGTAGTTAACTATCGACCACCAAATAACAGAAAGCCTGAACCTTCAGAAATTAATAGATATTCGAATTTTCTTCGAAAACATATTTCAATTATTGATCCTAAAATTTTAATTCTGATGGGTAGTACAGCCATGGAATCACTTTTTGGATCTAAGATAAAAATTTCAAAAGAAAGAGGTGTTTGGAAAGATTTAATCATTCATAATAAAACATACTTGACAATGATCACATTTCACCCAGCATATTTATTAAGGCAAGCTGAACAAAAAAAATATTCTTGGGCTGATTTAAAACAAATCAGGAAGAAAATTGATGAATTAAGAATATCAGCCTAATTTTACGATGATAGAAATACATAAAAAATATATAAATTGGTGGAGAGAAAAACTTAATCTTTCAAATTATGGATTATTATGGATTACTTTTATTAAAGGTTTGATAATTGGAGTACTTTTATATCATTTTTTTATTACTTAATGAGAAAAATTATAGCTGGAGTTGATGAAGTTGGTAGAGGAAGTTTAATTGGTCCAGTGTATGCTGCAGCTGTTATTCTTAAAAAAAATATTAGAAAGAAAGAGATCAAAGATTCAAAGAAGTTAACTAAGATTGAGAGAGAAAAATTAGCAAAATTTATAAAAAAAAATTCTACTTGGGCAATAGGATCTGCCTCTGTTAAGGAAATAGAAAAACTAAATATTTTAAGTGCTAGTCTATTAGCCATGAAGAGAGCTATAAAAAAACTAAAAGTTAAACCTAATTTAGTACTTATTGACGGGAATAAATCACCAGAATTAAGTAATTATCTTATTAAAACAATAATTAAAGGAGACCAAAAAAATAAAGAAATATCAGCAGCATCAATAATTGCAAAAGTTTCAAGGGATAAACTGATGCTCAAAATGTCAGAAAGTTTTAAAAAATATAAATGGGATTTAAATGCTGGTTATGGAACTAGAGATCACATTAATGCTATTAGAAAATATGGAGTAACTAGATTTCATCGAAAAACATTCAATCCAATACACTACATATTGAGTCACAGAAAAAAATAGTAACAAGTAGACTCAAAATAATTCAATCTCAGGTTGACGGAGACTCTACTCTGGAGTCTAATTAATAATTAAAAAATGAGTAATCAAACTTTAAAAAACAAAATTATTAATGGAGATAGTTTAGAGGAATTAAAAAAAATTCCTGATGAAACTTTTGATCTTATTTTTGCTGATCCCCCTTACAACCTTCAATTAAAAAAAGAATTGAGTAGACCGGATACATCTAAAGTAGATGCTGTAGACGATAAATGGGATCAATTTGAAAGTTTTAAAAGTTATGATGAATTTACTTTTGATTGGTTAAAAGAATGTAAGAGAATTTTAAAAAAGAATGGATCGATTTGGGTAATAGGTAGTTATCACAATATTTTTAGAGTGGGTACTACAATTCAAGATTTAGGTTTTTGGATACTAAACGATGTAATTTGGAATAAAAATAATCCAATGCCAAATTTTAGGGGAACAAGGTTTACTAACGCACATGAAACACTTATTTGGGCATCAAAAAGTGAGAGGTCGAAATACACTTTCAATTATCAATCATTAAAATGCTTGAATGATGACCTCCAAATGAGATCTACATGGAACCTTCCAATCTGTAATGGCAAAGAAAGATTAAAAAACAACGGAAAAAAAGTCCATTCTACTCAAAAACCAGAAGCGTTACTCCATAGAATAATATTAGCCTCATCAAATAAAAATGATTTTATTTTAGATCCATTTTTAGGATCAGGTACCACGGCTGTTGTTTCTAAAAAATTAGGTAGAAAATATTTTGGAATTGAAAAGGAAAAAAATTATTTTGATGCTTCAAGAAAAAGATTAAACAATACAGATATTATAAAAGATGAATATCTAGATACACTTCAAAATAATAGATCAAAACCAAGAATTCCTTTTGGATCATTAGTTGAAATGGGCTTAATTAAACCTGGAACAGAAATTTATGATCAAAAGAAAAAAGTAAATGCTAAAATTATGGTGGATGGAAGTATCAAATATCAACAATCAGAGGGTTCAATCCATAAAGTTGCAGCAAAAATTATTGGTGCAGAAAGTTGTAACGGATGGACATTTTGGCATTATAAATCTGGAAATTCTTTAAAGCCAATTGATGATTTGAGACAAAGATTAAGGCCTGCAAATTAAGCTCTGTAAATTTTACCCAAATAATTTTCAAGAAATTTTTTATTTTTTGAGAGATATTTCAAAATTTTATTTCTAATAAAAATATTGATGGGATTTGATAAGTGAAATGTAAAATGGTTTAATTTTGATTTATTATTTATAGAAGAAATACTACGAATCCTTTCTTGATAGAATTCATTTGTACCACTAAAAATACTTTTAAATATATCGTTTGCAGTTTCAATACTTTGGGAAGCTCCTTGAGCAAATGATGGAGGGAATGTAAATAAAGCATCGCCTGACAAAAATATATTTTTTTTATTTAGACTTGGAAATTCGCTGCTAACGTGAACAGGAAATGATTTCAATTCACTTAAATTTTTTGAGCTTATTTGCGATGTTTTTTGTAAACCTGATACTAACGATGCTAAAAATTCTTCAGATTTGAATAAATCATGATTTTGCAATTCATCTGAGGATAGTTTTTTTTTTATAATAGCTACAAAATTGTATTCATTATTTTGATTTACAGGGTAGATGACATAGTGACTATTTGATCCCATATATATTGAAATATCACTTCCATAATCACCATTTAATTTACCTCGCAGTGCAACATTAAGATTATATTTTGGATATATGCTTTTATTAAAAATTAGTGACCTCGTTTTAGAAAAAATACCGTCCGAAATAATTAAATAATCGAATTCTTCATTTTTATTATCTCCAAAAGAAATTCTGATGCCATTAGAATTATCTACTTTTGTTATATTTGAATTAAAATTTATTTTTTCTTGTGGGATGTTTTGAAATAAGAATTTTAATAATGTTGATCTTTTTAAGGTAGTGTATCGATTTAATGAATCATTAAATTGTGTAAGGTCTATATCGCAAATTTTTTTGGAATTATTTGCTTGTATGAAATTCACTTTTGACGGAAAGCTAACTTCAGATGCAGGTAGATTTTTAAATCCTATACTATTTAATAATTTTATACTATTTACTGATAATTGAATTCCATAACCTTCAAGGAAATTATAATTATCTTTTTTTTCAAATATCTTATATTCAAAATCTTTTTCATTATTTAAAAGATTTGCAAAATATAATCCTGATATTCCTCCACCAATAATTGCAATTTTTTTCATTAATTTATTTGATACTATTAAGTATTTTCTTTGTAAATGAAGGTAAAGTCCAATTACTTAAATCTTTAACATTAACAAAAAACCCATCCTTCTTCTCTGGTAAATTATTTTTCATATTAATTGCAATTCTCATATCCATATTCGACATTTTTATATTAATCCTTTTTCCTACATGGTTTTTAAATTTTACCTTAGGTATCTCATTCATAGGGAATATAGGCATATCTTTTAAAAAGTTAAATTTTCTGTTTTTTAAAAGATAATAATTATTCTGCTTATTTTGAAAAATATTTGCTTCAAAAAACTTTTGTTTATTAAATTTATTAATTTTAATTATTTCAAAGTCATTTTTTTTAAAGGATTTGCAACTTGTTGAAATAGGACATTGATCACAAAGTGGGTTGGATGGTTTACAGATTAACGCTCCTATTTCCATTATAGCTTGAGCATAATCACTAGCTCTAATTGTTTTTTCAAAAAAAGTTTTTTTTTTATGTAAACTTTCTTTAGAAATTTCTTTTTCTTTTTTTAAATAAAATATCCTTTTTAGAACTCTTTCAACATTTCCATCTAAAGGAATTATTTTCTTATTGAATGCAATTGCCATAATTGCTTTAGATGTATAATCTCCAATCCCAGGAAGAGATTTTAAATCTTCATCATTTTTTGGAAGCTTGCCCTCAAATTCATTTATAATTTTTTTTGCTGATTTTTTAAGATTTCTGGCTCTTGAATAATACCCTAATCCTTCCCAACATTTCATCAATTTATCATCTCTAACTCTTGATAAACTTTTTAAATCTGGGATTTTTAAAATAAAATTTTCAAAATAAGGTATTACGGTTTTAACTTGAGTTTGCTGCAACATAAATTCACTCACTAAAGTAAAGTATTCTTTTTGAACTCTAGAGACTTTTCTTCGCCAAGGCAGGTCTCTTTTATTATTATCGTACCAATTTAAAATTTTATTTGGTATGTTTTGGCTTGTCATATGAATTTTAAATATAATACTAAGCAGAGAACTAAATCTGTTCAAGGACTAAGATCTTTTAAAGATACTTTGCCCCAAGAAGCAAAAAGAATATTGAATAAAAAAGGTCAAATTTATTCAAATACTTTAGATAATTGGAAATTTCTTGTCGGTAAGGAATTATTTAATGTTTCCTATCCAAGATCATTTAAAAATTCTAAATTAAATGGAAGCTGTTTAAACATAATGGTCAAAAGAGGAAATGAAGTAGATCTTGAATACTCTAAAAAAGAAATAATAAAAAAAATGAATATATTTTTTGGTTATAATGTAGTTGACGACATAAAATTGAAGACTTTTGAGGGAGAGTTTGAAAAAATTAAAGAAGATAAAATAAATAATGCGACAAATAATAAAAATATTAAGAAGATTACCAATATTAAAAATGATAAAATAAAACAATCACTATTAGAATTAAATAAATTATTAAAATCGAGATGAAAAAAATATTAATACAAACATTTATAATATCTTTATTTTTTATTAGCATTTATGCAAAAGCAGATATTAAATCGATCACAGAGGGTGATGTAGATGCAAAAGTAAAACTTATAGTTTTTGAATCTTTAACATGTAGTCATTGTGCAGATTTCCATAAAAATGTTTATCCTAGCTTGAAAACTGATTTTATAGATAAAGGTTTAATTTTAATCGAATTTAGAAATTTTCCATTAGATATGGCTGCATTTAATGCATCAAAAATAGCTCATTGTAAGAATGATGGAAATTCAGAAATACTTCATCATTTATATAAAAATCAAAGTAGCTGGGTAAGAGGAAGCACTATTGAAGATCTTAACAAAAATCTAAAGAAGGTAATTCAAGAATCAAATTTTAAATTAGATTTTGAGAAATGTATAGCAGACTCAAAAATTGAAGATTTTATTTTAGAAGACCGAATCAATGGAGCTAAAAACTACAAAATAGAGGCAACACCAACACTTATAATCAATGGTGAAAAGTTCGAAAATACATCCAACTATAAAAAATTAAAAAAATATATAGAAAAACTGATATAAGTCATTGAATGGAGTTTAAAAAAATCCAATTAAATGGCTTTAAGTCTTTTGCTGAGAAAACAAATTTTTTAATTGAAAAAGGCCTTACAGGAATTGTTGGTCCTAACGGTTGTGGTAAGTCAAACATAGTTGAATCTCTTAGATGGTGTATGGGAGAGACTTCGGCAAAAAGCATGAGAGGGTCTGGGATGGAAGATGTTATATTTTCAGGTACATCAAATAAACCTTCAAAAAATATTGCTGAAGTAGTTTTAAGCTTGAACAATGAAAATAGGGATGGACCACACCAATATAACGATCTAGAGGAAATAGAAATTCGAAGAAAGATTGAGAAAGACAAAGGATCAAAGTTTTACATAAACAACAAAGAAGTTAGAGCAAAAGATGCACAAATGTTTTTTGCAGATCTATCTACAGGGGCTCATTCGCCATCGCTGATAAGTCAAGGCAGAATTGGAGCATTAGTTACAGCAAAACCATCTGATAGAAGAGCTATACTTGAAGAAGCTGCTGGAATAGCTGGTTTGCATGTTAGAAGGCATGAAGCAGAAATTAGATTAGGAGCAGCAGAAAATAATTTAAAGAGAGCCGACGAACTTAGAAGACAACAAGAAAAACAATTAGCAAATTTAGAAAAACAAGCTGAGGAAGCTGCAAAGTATAAATTAATTTCAGAAGAAATAAAAAAAGTTGAGGCAGGGCTTTATTATTTAAGACTTATAGAAATTGATAAAGAAATCACTTTAGAAAATAAAGTAAATAATGAGGCAGATGGAAAAGTAGAAGAATTTAATAAACAAATTGAAGAATTAGAAACTAAAATTAAAAATGAACTTGAAAGAGTAGAGCCAATAAGACAAAAAAATATTGAAAATTTATCTAAGATTCAAAGGTTAAACCTTGAGCTGAAAGCTTTAGATGAGGAAAGTACTAGAATAAATGAGGAAATAGATACAATTAAAAGCTCTATAAAAGTTATAGATGAAGACATAGATAGAGAAAAAAGCATAGTAATTGACGCAAATTCTAACGAAAAAAGATTAAAAGAGGAGAGAAATATCTTAATTGATACAGATTCAAAATATTATGAAACAGAAAAACTTTCCAATCAAGATCTAGAAAACTCTAAATCGAAATTAAAAAGTGAGCAAGATAGAATGGATGAATTATTAGAGAGTTTTAGTGCTGAATCTCTACAAAAAAATAATGAAATTATTACCAACATAAAAAGTAAAATAGAGGAAGTTAAAAAACTAATTTCAGAAAATAGAAACCATCAGACAATAAAAATTTTAGATGAATGTATAATCGATTTATCCTATTTAACTATGAAAGTTAAAGAAGTTGAGAATGATAATGTGAATTCAACTCTATCATCAAAAAGTGATCAAATAAAAAAATTACAGGACGATTATGCTGAAACTTACAGTAAAAATCAAAACATAAAAAATGAGTCTATCAAAAGAAAAGAAAGAATTGGTATAATTGATCAAGAATTTGAAAGCTGGCAAAATCTTTTAACTAATTCTGAAAAGATGGTTAATGAACTCAACACAAGAAAAAATAAGCTTTTAGAAAAATTGAATGCTCTGGAAAAACAACCTCAATCTCAAGCAGAAAAAAAAGGGAAAATTTCTGAAAACTTAAGGATTTCAGAAAATGAAAAAAATGAGAATGAAATTTTAGTTGAAAAAATCGATAATAATATTACAGAAATTAGAAACCAATTAAATAATACAAAAGAAAATTCAATTGAAATTAGAGAAAAGAAAGCTAGCTCTGGAGCAACCATTGAAGGTTTAAATAAAAGAAGAAATGATCTTTTAGAAAGAGTTATGACAGATTTGAACGTTGAAGAAGGCAATATACTTAATTATTCTAATCTTGAAAAAGATTCTGAATTTCCTGACTTAGTCACTCAAGAAGAGTTACTAGATGAAAAAAAGAGAGAAAGAGAGAAACTTGGATCTGTTAATTTGAGAGCAGATGATGAAACTGAAAAATATAAAACTGAAATAAAAAAAATGGAACAAGATAGACAAGATCTTGTTACAGCAATATTAAAATTAAAGGAGAGCATAACTGAACTTAATCAAAAAGGTCGAGAAAGATTATTGGAAGCTTTTGAGAGAGTGAGTAGAAAATTTAATGAGGTTTACACAAAATTATTTAATGGGGGTAGCGCTAAGTTAGAACTAGTAGACTCTGATGATCCATTAGATGCTGGTTTAGAAATGCTGGTCAGTCCTCCAGGAAAAAGACTGCAGTCAATTACTTTACTTTCTGGTGGTGAACAAGCTTTGACAGCATTATCACTTATATTTGCAGTTTTTCTTACAAACCCATCCCCTATTTGCGTTCTGGACGAAGTCGATGCACCACTAGATGATGCAAATGTAACAAGATTTTGTAATCTATTAAATGAACTGACAAAGATTACATCTACAAGATTTATAATAGTGACCCACCACGCATTAACCATGTCAAAAATGGATAGATTGTATGGGGTCACAATGCCAGAGAAAGGAATAAGTCAACTAGTTGCTGTTGACCTTCAAAAAGCTGAGAGCATGGTAGCTTAGGTTAATGGAAGAGGAAGATTTTAAAACTCGCCTTAAAAGTGCAAAAAACAAAGCAAAATCTAAATATTCTGAAAATAAAGAGCCATCAACATCAGCGATGGGTCACGCTTTTAAAATGAGCACAGAATTAGTTGCTGCAGTCGCTGTTGGGACAATTATTGGGTTTATTTTAGACAATTGGTTTGGTACTAAGCCATGGTTAATTTTAATATTTTTTTTTGTAGGAGTAATTACAGGAATAATGAATGTAATTAAATCAGCAAAAAAAATGCAAAAATAAATAAGAGAATATAATGGCATCAAATCCAATGTACCAATTCAATGTTTATCGAATTGGTCCGGAAATTAAATTAGGCTCAGTCGATATTTCTTTCACTAATGCAAGTTTATTTATGGTTATTAGTTCCTTAGCCATTTTGATAATTTTTAATCTAGGAGCAAAGAAAAAAACCCTAATACCTGATAAATTACAATTATTATCAGAATTAAGTTATTCCTTTGTCGCCAAAATGATTAGTGACACAGCAGGATCAAAAGCAAAACCGTACTTTTCGTTTATTTTTTCACTTTTTATGTTTGTACTTTTTTGTAACATGTTTGGAATGATACCTTACGCATTTACAGTCACAAGCCATATTATAGTTACATTTGTATTGGCAGCATTTATTTTCATTGGAGTGACAATTATTGGATTTATGAAACATGGATTGGGATATTTGAAATTGTTTGTACCAAGTGGAGTTCCAATGGTTTTGCTTCCATTAATTGTGGTTATTGAGATTATTTCTTATTTAAGTAGACCAATTAGTTTATCTGTAAGATTGTTTGCTAATATGATGGCTGGTCACACAATGATGAAGGTATTTGGAGGCTTTGTTATAAGCTTAGGAATTGTAGGTGGATGGCTTCCACTTAGTTTTTCGGTTGCACTTACGGGTTTGGAGATATTAGTTGCATTTCTTCAAGCATATGTATTTGCAATTTTAACATGCATTTATTTAAATGATGCATTAAATCTACACCATTAATAAAAAAAAGGAGGAAAAATGGAATTAGAAGCAGCAAAAATGATAGGAGCAGGTTTAGCAGCTATCGCACTAGCAGGTGCGGGAGTTGGTATAGGAATTATCTTTGGTAATTACTTATCTGGTGCTATGAGAAATCCATCTGCAGCTCAAAAACAATTCCCTAACTTATTATTAGGATTTGCTTTAGCTGAAGCAACAGGATTGTTTGGCCTAGTAGTTGCGTTGATTATTTTATTTGCATTTTAGTTAATGTTAAAAAAGATAGTTATTTTATTATTCGTTACATGCTTTGCATGTTTTAATACAGTATTTGCCGCTGAAAGTGGTGGTATGCCCCAACTTAATCCAGAGTTTTGGATTTCTCAAATCTTCTGGCTTATCATCACGTTTGGAATACTTTTTATTGTTTTGACCAAAGTTATATTGCCTAAGATTAGTGATAACCTGGAAACTAGAAAATCTCAAATACTTGAAAATATTGAGACAGCAGACAAGCAAAAAGAGGAAAGTCAAAAAAAAATTGACGAATATGAAAAGATTATTTTAGACAGCAAACTTAAAGCTAAAAGTTACTTTAATGAGGCTAGAGAAAAAATTTTGGATGATATTAATAAAAAAAAAGCTGCATTAGAGAAAGATCTTGATGAAGAAATAAGTGAAGTAGAAAAGGAATTGTACGATCTAAAGAATAAATCAGGAGAAAAAATAAACAAAATAGCAGCTGAAACATCAGCTGAGTTGATAAAAGAGTTAATTGGTGAAGAAGTAAATAGTAGCAGCATAGCAGCAATTGTGGAAGACCAATCAAAAATAAACAAGGAGAGAAAAGATGTTTGATGCAACTTTTTGGGTAGCAATATCATTTTTTATTTTTATAGGTCTATTGGTATATTTTAAAATACCTCAGAATATAAACAATCTCCTAACAAAAATGATAGGTGATATAAAAAAAGAAATTGATGAAAGTGAAAAGTTAAGAGTTGAGTCAAAAAAACTTTTAGATGAAGCTCAGGCTAAACTCAATTCCGTTGAAGGAGAATCCCAAAAGATCCTCGATCAGGCAAAAACTGAGTCTGAGCAACTTGTTATAAGTATGAATGAAAAATTTCATAAATCTTCTGAAATAAAGAAGAATTTAACTCAAACAAAAATTAATCAGATGAAAGAGGGAGCAATTAAAGAAATCAAAGATACCTCTATCAAAATTGCACTAGAGTCAGTGAAAAAAATTATAACAACTACAGTTGATAAATCTAAATTAGATAATCTGTTTGAAAAAAATCTTGAAGAAGCAAAGACTGAATTAAAAAAAATTAATTCATAACTTAATTACGTTACATTTTCTTAAAATAATATAAAATCCAAATTATGAATTCGATAGTAATAGGATCAGGTTTTGGTGGTATGGCTGCAGCATTAAGGTTAAAAGCTAAAGGTCATAATGTAACCTTGATCGAAAAACATGAAGATTTAGGTGGACGGGCAAGAGTCTTTAAAAAAAATGGATTTACATTTGATGGTGGTCCAACTGTGATAACAGCGCCCTACTTGATTGATGAATTATTTCAGCTTTTTAACAAAAATTCAAAAGATTATTTAGAAATAAAATCTTTAAAAACTTGGTATCAATTTGTTTTTGAAGATGGTTTTAAGTTTGACTATTCTGGTGATGAAGAAGAAATGGTTAATCAAATAAAAAAGATTAACGAAAAAGATGTAAATGGATATAAAAATTTAGTTAATTTTACAAAAAAGATTTTTGATAAAGGTTTTACTGAATTATCAGATGTCCCATTTGATAAACCCTCTTTTATGTTAAAACAGATACCCTCTTTATTTAATTTAAAGAGTTATAAATCTGTTTATGGTTTGGTTTCCTCTTATATAGAAAATGAAAAATTAAGAAGATTACTTAGTATGCATCCACTATTGGTTGGTGGTAATCCTTTTACAACAACATCAATATATGGATTAATTTTGTATTTAGAAAAAAAATGGGGAATTCATTATTCAATGGGTGGTACCGGTCAAATAATAAATGGCATGGAAAAACTAATGAATGAAGAAAATATAAAAATATTAAAAGGATGCGAAGCAAATAAAATCATATCAAATAAAAATAAAATAACAGGCGTTCAACTAAGCAACGGGGATAAAATTGAAACAGATAATGTTATTTGTAATGCAGATCCACCTGCAGTTTACTCTAAATTAGCAAACACAAATAGTAGTAATTATATTTTTAATTGGAAAATGAAAAGAATGGAATATTCAATGGGTTTATTTGTGTATTACTTTGGAACCAAAAAAGTTTACAACGATGTTGAACATCATACAATTAAATTTGGAGACAAGTACAAGGAACATTTGGATGATATTTTTAACAATAAAAAATTAAATGACGATATTAGTTACTATTTACATAGACCAACAGCTACAGACAAATCTATGGCGCCTGATAATCATGATTGTTTTTATGTGTTGGTCCCAGTTCCAAATAACCAATCTGGTATAGATTGGTCTATTGAAGGAGATAAAATGAAAAACTTAGTTATAAAAAAAATGGAGGAATGTTTATTACCTAATCTAAGTGAAAATATTGTTGAAGATTTTTACTTAACACCAGATTATTTTGAAAAAGAGTTAAATACAAAATATGGCTCAGGGTTTTCTATTCAACCAAAATTTACCCAATCAGCTTATTTTAGATTTCATAATAAATCAGAAATTTTTGATGGTTTATATTTTGTTGGAGCAGGCACTCATCCAGGAGCAGGTGTTCCGGGAGTATTATCTTCAGCAAAAGTCTTAGATAAAATTCTATAATGGAGAAGAATAACTATCTATCAATATACGCAAAATCATTTAACTGGGCTGGATTTTTTCTACCTAAAAAAACTTACTTAAAATGTTCTAATTTATATGATTTTTGTAGAACTTTAGACAATATTGCAGATGATCAAAGTAAAACTGATATCAAATTAAGAAGATTTTTAAATTTCAAAAGTAATTTTATCAATAAAGAATTTCAGAACCGTATAATTGAAAATATGTGGATACTAATGGATGAATATAACATTTCAAAAAAAATTGTAGACGACTTATTTGATGGTGTGGAGTCTGATATTCAAAATGAAGTAAGATTAAATTCAAAAAAGGAATTATTAATTTATTCATATAGAGTGGCAGGAACTGTTGGATTGATGATGGCAAAAATTCTAAATGTTAGAAATTCTAGTTCACTTAAATCTGCTATAGATTTAGGTATAGCAATGCAACTAACAAATATTTCTAGAGATGTAATAGAGGACTCTAAAATTAGAAGGTTTTATATAAAGCACGATTTTGAAAGTATAAAAGAAACATTGGCTACTGCAGATTTATTTTATGATAGTAGTTTTTCTTCAATAAAGGATATTCCATTAAGTCTTAGATTTTCAATTTTAGTTGCAAGAAGAGTTTATAGGCAAATTGGTAAAAATATTATTAAAAAGCAAACAATCCAAAATTACAATCAATCAGGTAAAATTTTTGTTAGTAATGGTGGCAAAATATTTCAAACAATATTATCTATATATGACTTGCTAAAACTATCATTGATAAAAAAACATTATCATCTTAGAGATAAAGAACATGAATTAATTAATGAAGAAATAAGTTTAAATGAAAGATTTTGATTTTGTAATAATTGGTGCTGGTTGCGCGGGCTTATCCTTAGCTTATGAGCTAGAAATAAATGATAAATTAAAAAATAAAACTTTAGCAATTATTGAACCAAGAGACGAATACAAAAAAGATAAAACATGGTCCTTCTGGAAAACATTTTCGCATAATTTTGATGATTGTGTAAAAAAAAACTGGAAACATTTTTCTATAAATATACCGCAAAAAACTAAACACCTAGAGTGTGAGGGCTATCCATATCAAACCATTGATAGTGGGTTATTTTATGAGAAGATAAATAATAAATTAAAAGAAAATAAGAATATTTATTTTTATAAAAATGAAGAGAATATAAATTTAGATAATTCGTTAGTTTTTAATAGTGTTCCAAATTTAAAAAATCAAAATAATGACCTCTGGCAACATTTCTGTGGCGTTGAAATAGAAACAAAAAAAAATTTTTTTGACGAAGAAATTATGAATTTAATGGACTTTGACTGTGAACAAAGAGGAAGTGTTCACTTTTTTTATACTCTTCCATACTCAAAAAAAACAGCATTGATTGAGACTACTTGGCTATCTGAGATGAAGGATAGCTCTCAAAAAGATTATGATAAGCAAATAAAAGAATATATTGAAAATAATTTAAAATTAAAAGATTATAAGATTACTTATAAAGAAGAAGGTGCAATACCACTATTTTATCCTTTTAATCAAAAAGTTAAGAATAGAATAAATATTGGAACAGCAGGTGGTATGACAAGACTAAGCACTGGTTATACTTTCCTGAATATCCAGGAACAAAGTAAGTTCATAAGAGAAAACATTGAAAGTATTGATAAATTAGAAATATATCAAATTAAAAAAAAATATCAGTTTTTAGACAAAATTTTTTTAAAAGTACTTAAAAATAATCCATCCGAAATGCCAAGTATATTTTTTAGAATGTTTAACAATAAATCTAATAAAGTAATTAAATTTTTATCTAACAAGAGTAATTTTTTGGAAGATTTTTCTATAATATTAAAAATGCCTAAATGGATTTTTATAAAAGCTCTTTTCTAAATAAATGACTAAAATTAATTTTTATCATTCTTTAATTTTTTTTAATCTATGTATTACATTGGCTGGGATAGAGTATCTAAGAGAGGGTAGTTTTTTAATAATTTCTTTATTTTTAATTTTAACAATTGGGATATCACATGGATCATTAGATCATATTAAAGGGAAGAAGCTTATTAAATATCTAGGGTATAAGTCAATTAGTGTTTTTTATTTAGGTTATATTTTTGTTGGCATAACCACGATAATTATTTGGTTGATATTTCCAAAGTTCTTACTTTTTTTGTTTTTAATTATTGCTGCTTTTCATTTTGGTAAAGAAGATTCAGAATTTATTGATAAAAAAAAAAAATTTGAACTCGTTTATTTTTTAAAGGGATCGTTGATAATTATTGCTCCTTTATTTTTTCACAAAGAAGAAACACTTGAAATTTTTGAAACTCTAAATTTCAACATTTCAAATAGTTTTATAATGGCTAATGAAATATTAATTATATTTATTCTTTTATCTCTAGTTTCTGGTATTTTTTTATCTTTAAAAAAAAATATTGAGGTAAAATCTCTTTTATTGATGGATTATTTATCAATATTATTACTTAACTATTTCCTTAACCCTATTATTGCTTTCACAGTTTATTTTTGTTTTTTACACTCTATTAGACATTCCATGTCTTTAATAAATGAAATAAACAAAAATCTTAAAAAAGGTTTGCCTATATTTATTAAAAAAGCACTGCCATTAACAATTTTAACAATTATTGGTTATATTTTGTCTATACTAGTTCTTAATAATTATAACGAGTTTAACGAGACCATTTATCAAGTTATTTTTATTGGATTGGCGTCATTAACTTTTCCACATATATTGCTCGAATATTTAATTGAAAAAAATGAGCAATAGAAAAATTAATTTCATTGGATGGATTTTATTTATTATTTCTGCGATTGGTTTTATTATATCAAGTATAGGAAGTTTTTGGGCAATGTTTGGTAGTCTTTTTTTTCTTATTGCTTGTATTATTTTTTTAATTCCTTTTTTTAGAAAAGAAGAAAATGAAAAATAAGCATTTAAAAATTATGTTAGCTGCACCAAGAGGTTTTTGTGCAGGGGTTGATAGAGCTATCGAGATAGTTAAAAAAAGTATAGAAAAATATGGCGCGCCTGTTTATGTGCGCCATGAAATAGTTCACAATAAACATGTAGTTGATAGTTTAAAAAAGATTGGAGCTATTTTTGTAGAAGAAATTGAGGAGATTAGTGACAAAACAAGGCCAGTGATTTTTTCTGCTCATGGAGTTCCAAAATCAGTCCCAGAAGAAGCAACAAATTTGAATATGATTTTTGTTGATGCTACATGCCCTTTGGTTTCGAAAGTTCACAGAGAGGCAGAAAATTTAAATAAGAGAGATATACATATTTTACTTATTGGTCACAAAAATCATCCTGAGGTTATTGGAACTATGGGTCAACTTCCAGATGGAAAAATTGACTTAATAGAAACAATCGAAGATGCACAAAGGTTTGAAAAGGGGCAAAGTGAAAAACTTGCATATATAACTCAAACAACTCTATCTGTTGATGATACTAGAGATATTATAAATGCTTTAAAAAAAAGGTTTCCCGATATTCAAGAACCTAAAAAAGATGATATTTGTTATGCAACAACAAATAGGCAAGCAGCTGTAAAAAAAATAGCTAAAGATTGTGATAATTTTTTTGTGATAGGTAGTAGAAATTCGTCTAATTCAGTAAGATTAGTTGAAGTTGCTAAAAATAATGGCTGCAGTGATGCAGAATTGATTCATTCAGAAAGCACTTTTCCTATCGATAAAATTTCTAAATGCAAAACTATAGGTATTTCGTCAGGTGCATCAGCACCTGAAGTTTTAGTTAAAGAATTTATAGATAATATCAAAAAAGAATTTACTGTACAAATTGAAGAAGTAGAAATAGTAAAAGAAGACGTGACATTTAAAATCCCAGGAAAATTGAACTAATGGCTGTATATACCAGAATAAATGATAGCGATTTAGGCTTGATTGAGAATACATTTGATATTGGTAGGATTGTATCTTTTTCAGGAATAAAAAAAGGCATTGAAAATACTAATTACTTAATTAGGACAAATAAAAAAAAAATAATACTGACTATATTTGAGAGAAGAGTTCAGAAGAAAGATTTGCCTTTTTTCATGGACCTTATGTTTGGCTTATCTAGACAAAAAATTAAGTGTCCAGAACCTATTAAAAATAAAAAAGGTAAATATTTATTTAAAATTAAAAATAAAACTGCATGTTTGGTCAGCTTTCTTGAAGGAAAAGATAAAATCAATTTAACAAATAAAGATTGCTATGCCGTGGGGAAAAATGCAGCTTTATTACATATGGCTGCTAAGAAATTAAGGTTATACAGAAAAAATTCTCTATCGATTAATTCTTGGGGGCCATTGCTTAATAAAATTGACAAAAGAATTAATAAACTTTCAGGTAATTTAATAAAAATTATGAAGGATGATTTATTTGATATTAAAAAAAAATGGCCAACGAGTATGCCAAATGGAATAATTCATAGTGACTTGTTTATAGACAATATTTTTTTCTATAAAAAAAAATATTATGGATTTATTGACTTTTATTTTTCTTCAAATGACTTCTTGGCATATGAATTAGCAACATGTGTTAATGCATTATGCTTTAAAAAAAGAAATAAAATTTATATTTTAGACAAAAATAAATCTGCTCAATTATTAAGGGGTTATCAATCAGTGCGTAAATTGAGTTCAAAAGAAAAGAGTAATTTTAATACTTTATGTAGAGGTTCTGCATTGAGATATCTTCTCACTAGATCTTATGACTATTTGAATACTCCCAAAAAAATATTAATTAAAATTAAAGATCCTAAAGAATACTTGGATAAATTAAATTTTCATAGAAATCTTAATTCATTTAAGGACTATTGTTAATGATAAAAATCTATACTGATGGGTCTTGTTTAGGTAACCCAGGAAATGGGGGATGGGCTGCTATCATCATGGATGATGAAAAGAAGACTCATATAAAAGGTAGTCAAAAAAACACTACAAATAACCAAATGGAGCTACTTGCTCCAATTAAAGCACTTAAAAAAATTCCAAAAGGCAGTAATGTCCAAATTTTTACAGACTCCAAATATGTAAAGTCAGGAATTACTGAATGGATACATAATTGGAAAAAAAATGGATGGAAAACTGCGAATAAAAAACCAGTCAAAAATAAAGATCTATGGACTGAGTTAGATCTTATGAGTAGTAAATTTGAAATAAAATGGAGTTGGGTAAAAGGTCATTCTGTGGATAAATTAAATATTGAGGTTGATTTAATTGCAAGAGAAGCTGCAAATCTTTTGCTTAATCAATAAAACCATTTTTTCTAAGCACTTCCTCTATTTCTGACTCAGATGCATCAGCAGAAATTCTAATTCTTTTACCATCCCATACTATTGTTTGCTGTTTCGCAAAAAGTTTACATTTGCCTTTTCTCTTAAGATATTTTTTGATATTTTTTTTACACATTCTATTTACAAATGTTTGATCGTTCGTACATGTTTTTCCTTGAGGACAATAAGTGTATCCAAACTCTAAACCATTTTCTTCAACAAAGAAAAACCATCCACTGCCGTGCCTGTCTGCACCCTCAGTTGTATTTTTAACTCCTTTTGAACTTATATATTCTTTAAAATATTTCAAAACTGTTGGACTTAATTTAATTTCACCATAACCTTGGTATCCTGCTTTTGAAAAATTAAAAAAGAAAAATGATAAAAATATGAAAATAAATAATTTTTTCATGTAATATTATTAACACTAATGAATTTTATTGAATTAAACAACTAAATAAATTTTTAAAAATTTTATAAACTTAAATTAAACTGTATATGTGGTTAGCTGAGGATATTCCACAATTTTTAGTTTCTTCTTCCTCTTGAATATTTTGCACATTAAGATTTTCAATAATCATTGCATAACGGCTTGATCTCATACCCATTCCTTTTGAGTTTCTATCAACTTCAGCTCCTATTAATTGAGTAAATGATAGATAAGGGTCAGCTAACATAGTGATATTATTTCCTATATTGTTTGCCTCACCCCAAGCATTCATTACATAGGGGTCATTTACTGCTAAGCAAAATATTTTATCAATACCTTTATCTAAGATTTGTTGAGCATTTTTAACATAACCTGGCAAGTGAAATTTAGAGCATGTAGCTGTGAATGCACCAGGTAAACCAAATAATATTATTTTTTTTAATCCTAAAACCTCAGATATATTTTGCTCTTTAGGTTCACCATCAACCAAATTGAAGATTTTTGCATCTGGGATTTGATTATTAACTTTTAGCTTCATAATTTACTTTTGACGAAATTTTTTACAGCCTCTGTGTCATTTTTTAATAGTTGAAAATTTTCTTCTTTACTATGAACATATTGTAGCTCTTTAGGCAGTTCTTCGTGTTTATTTATTGCATTATCAGTAGCTGTTGGAAATTTACAAGGATGGGCAGTAGACAACACTACACAATCATTAAATGATAGTTTACGTGCTGCCCCTACTCCAACTGCAGTATGTGGATCTAAAATGATATCATTTTTCTCAAAATTTTCTTTAATAATTTCTAAAGTTTCGTTCTCGTCACAACTTTCTGAGACAAAATCTTTTTGAATGATATCCAAGTTTGATCTCTCGATTTGGTATTCATTTTGCTTAACTTTTTTCATTATATCTGATGTAATGGCAGAATTAGAATTATTCACATAATAAATTAATCTTTCAAAATTACTTGCTAATTGAATATCCATACTTGGGGAAAGTGTTTCTTTAACTTTTTTTGAAACATAATCACCTTTTGAAATTGCTCGATGCAAAATATCGTTTTCATTAGTTGCAACGATTAGTTTATCTATTGGTAATCCCATTTTTTTTGCTAGATAGCCTGCAAAAACATCTCCAAAGTTTCCTGTTGGAACTGAAAATGAAATTGTTTTATCAACTTTAAGTTTAAAATAAGTATAAAAATAATATACAGCTTGCGCAATTATTCTTGCCCAGTTAATGGAATTTACTCCAGACATATTTATGGATTTTGAAAAATCAAGATCTGAAAACATTTGCTTTACAATATTTTGGCAATCATCAAAATTTCCGTCAATTGCAATATTGAAAACATTTTCATCCTCAACTGTTGTCATTAACTTTCTTTGTACTGGTGAAATTCTATTATTAGGATGTAAGACAAAAATATTTAAGTTTGATTTGCCTTTAATTGCATCTATAGCGGCAGCACCAGTATCACCTGATGTAGCCACAACAATATTAATTTTTTTATCATTTTTACTTAAATAATATTCATATAAGTTACCAATAAACTGCATTGCCACATCTTTAAAAGCCAATGTAGGACCATGAAATAACTCCAATAATTTGAGATCTCCAATGTTTGATATTTTAATAACTTCTTTTTCTCTAAAAGTTGAATAAGATTTTTTAATTAATGATGAAAGATCATCTTTTGAAATAAAGTCTGATGAAAATTGGTTTATTATTTCAGTAGATAAATCATTATAATTAAGAATTTTAAGCTCTGACAATTTATTTGAACTAAATTTTTTTAAAGATGTAGGTACATAAAGTCCTCCATCATCAGCTAAACCTTTGATGAAAACATCTTCAAAACTATATTCTTTTGAATTATCTCTTGTACTTACGTATCTCATGAATTTTTTTTACCATTTTCCTATAAAATAAATAGGATTATTTATTTTATAATCTGGTCTACCAAAAATAAGACAAAAAGCAAAAATAAGTAAAAAATTGAGTAAGAAAATACCTTTTTAGCCTTCTTTATTTCAAATTTATTTTTTTTGAACTTAAGAAGATCATAACAAACATAGTTGTAATAAAAGGTAAGTAATAACGATACTATTAAGAATGTTTCGCCCACAAAACCAATGTAATAAGGCAAGATAACTATTGGTAACATTATTAAAGAATAAACAAATATATTTTTCTTCGTTTCCTCAATACCATTGGTAATAGGTAACATAGGAATTTTAGCTTTCTGATAATCCTCTGCTTTATAAAGGCTCAATGCCCAAAAGTGAGATGGAGTCCAAAAGAATATGATTAAGAAAAATGTCATCGGTTCTAGTGTTAATGAGTTAGTAGCTATAGTCCAACCTATAACCGGTGGCAATGCACCTGATGCGCCTCCTATAACAATATTTTGAGGAGTTTTTCTCTTTAACCAAATTGTATAAATAAAGACATAAAATGCGATCGTAATTGATAACAAAATAGCTGATGTTAAATTTGAAAAATAATAAAGTCCAACTACAGATACTATCGATAATACTGTTCCAAATAATAAAGCATGCTCCCTGTTAACCTTTCCAGTAGGGATAGGTCTAAGACAGGTTCTTGTCATTAATTTATCAAGATCAGCCTCGTACCACATATTTAATGCACCAGCGGCACCTGCACCCATAGTTACAAAGAAGATTGCAATTATTGAATTTAGAAAAGAAACCGATGCTGGAGCTGTAAGTAATCCAACTGCACAAGTAAAGATAACCAAAGACATAACTCTTGGTTTCATCAACAATAATAAATATTTTGAATAAGATAAAAAGCTTACGGAAACTGTTTTTTTTTTAATTGTATTTGCAGTCACTATTACTCAACATTTAGTGAAACAAATATTACAAGTAATATAACGCCTGCGATTAAAATATGATTCCCAAGATCAAATATACCTACTTTACTATTTTTTTTATCAATTAATCTTCTTCTTAAAGGTATTTGATCATAAGGATTTATTGTGACTTTATCACCTTGTTCTTTTTGGTTTTCAACTTTTACCGAATAACCAAACCAGACAATATAGATAAAAAATACAAACAAGATTAAAAAAAAGGCTAAATATCCGTAGGCGTCCATGTTAAGCTCCCCCTACTACAAAATAAAAGAATCTTGAAAATAGTGTGTATTGAAATTCTGCATTCATTAAAAATATAAAGCAAGCAATAGCCGTCATTGGCCATAATAATACGTTAACTAAAGCGTATCTTTCCCAAAACAAGTGCATGAAAAAAGCCATAATTAACCCTGCTTTTAAGAACATAAAGAATAATATTAGTGACCATCTTAACATTCCTTGAAACTGGTACCAGTCAACCATGTATGAAAAGAAACTTAAAACAAATAACAGACCCCAAATCCAAAGATAAATTCCTATCTTCTGGGTGCTTGTTTGTTCTTCTTTTTTATTAGGTTCTTCCATTTTGTTAGTCTCTTCCATAAATTATTTTACCACAAGTAGAAAAATGCGAAAATGAAAACCCAAACTAGATCTACGAAGTGCCAATAAAGACCCAATATTTCAATTTCAACATAATCCCCTTTCATCTTAGTAAACCAGCCTCTTTTTTTGCTGTCATAATGACCAGCAAAAACTTTATAAGTGTATATGAATAAGAAAATCACACCTATTGAGACATGGAAACCATGGAAACCAGTTATCATAAAAAAGAATGAACCAAACTGAGCTGCTCCAAAAGGATTTCCCCAAGGTCTCACACCTTCATGAATTAGTTTAGACCATTCAAATACTTGCATTCCCACAAATGTAAGCCCACCTACAGCAGTAGCTAGAATTAACCAACCGCACATTTTACGATTTTTTTCGTAACCATATTTAACAGCTAAAGCCATTGTTCCACTACTTGTAATCAATACAAATGTCATTATCGCAATAAGTAAAAGCGGGACAGGCACACCTCCTACATGTAAAGAAAAAACTTCACTAGTATTTGGCCAATCAACTATAGTTGATCCTCTACCCTTCATGTATGAAATTAAAAAACAGCTGAATACAAAAGTATCACTCAATAAAAAGATCCACATCATGGCCTTGCCCCAATGCACACCTTTAAACATTGTTTGGTCTGAGCCAGTGTCAGATGCCATGCCCTTAAACCCTGGTTTAAGTTCAAAGCCGTCTATTTTTTGTTCAGACATTATTTTTCTCTTAAGTTTTCTCTACTTCAGTATTTGCTACTTCACTTGGAGCAGTTGTTTGTGGAATAAAGTCATCTTTAGCTCCTGGAACACTAAAATCATAAGGCCATCTGTGAACAACTGGAAGTCTTTCACCAAAGTTACCATGTTCCGGTGGAACAGTAGAAGTATACCATTCGAGTGAATTAGCTTTCCAAGGATTCTGTTCAGCTTTTTTTCCTGTTTTTAATGTTTTAATGATATTGAAAACTAAAATAAATTGTGCTGCACCAACTATAAATGCTGCAATACTTATAAATTCATTCATTCCTACTGCAGATGTCATGTATGGACTATCATACATTTCAAAATATCTTCTTGGAACTCCAATAAAACCTAAGTAATGCATTGGGAAGTAAATTGAGTACGCTCCTAAGAAAGTAATCCAGAAATGCCATTTTCCAAGACCTTCGTGCAACATTTTTCCAGCTACTAATGGGAACCAGTGATAGACTGCACCCATAATAACCATTAATGGTGCAATGCCCATGACCATATGGAAGTGAGCTATTACGAAATATGTATCTGATAATGGAACGTCAACTGAAACATTTCCTAAAAATATTCCAGTAATTCCACCATTTACAAATGTTACGATAAATCCTAGGCACCATAACATTACAGTATTAATTCTAATATTTCCTCTCCACAAAGTAAGTATCCAGTTGTAAACTTTCATGGCGGTTGGAACTGCAATAATTAATGTGGTTGTTGCAAAGAAAAATCCAAACCAAGGGTTCATTCCACTAACATACATGTGGTGAGCCCATACGAAGAAACTTAATCCTCCAATACCTACAATCGCCCAAACCATCATTCTATAACCAAATATATTTTTTCTGGCATGTACAGATATTAAGTCAGAAACTATTCCAAATGCAGGTAAAGCAACAATGTAAACTTCAGGGTGTCCAAAGAACCAAAATAAGTGTTGGAAAAGAATTGGACTTCCACCACCATATTCAAGAACCTCTCCTGCTTTTAATATCGTTGGCATAAAGAAGCTTGTTTGTAGAACCTTATCTAGCGTCATCATTATTGCACTAACTAGTAGTGCTGGGAATGCTAACATCGCAAGTACAGTTGCTGTAAAAATACCCCAAACTGTTAAAGGCATTCTCATTAAAGTCATTCCTCTAGTTCTAGCTTGAAGAATAGTAATCATATAATTTAGTCCACCCATTGTGAAACCGATTACAAATAAAGATAAAGATATAAGCATTAGAAGTATTCCCATGCCTGATCCTGGAGTTCCTTCTAAAATTGTTTGAGGAGGATATAATGTCCATCCAGCTCCTGTTGGACCACCTGGAACAAAGAAACTTGCCATTAAAACTGCAACTGCAACAAAAAACATCCAGAAGCTTAGCATATTTACATATGGGAAAACCATATCTCTTGCTCCTACCATGAGTGGAATTAGATAATTTCCAAAGCCTCCAAGAAATAGTGCTGTTAAAAAGTAAACTACCATGATCATTCCATGCATAGTTACAAATTGATAATAATGTTCTGCTGTCATGAAACCTGCTAACTCAGGAAAACCGAGTTGAAGTCTCATTAACCATGATAAAATTAATCCTACAATTCCAGTAAACACTGCTGTTAAAAAATATTGAACGCCAATTACCTTAGCATCCTGACAAAAAATCCATTTTTCGATAAAACTATGTGCATGGTATAAATCTTGCTCAGGTATTTCGGCTGGTCTTACATAATCCATATCGGGATTAATTGATCCAGCTGAACCATCTAAAACCTCTGATGATTGTGCCTGGTATGATTTATTATTATCGTATTCTTCTGACATATTTTTATCCTTTATATATATTTTTTTTTAAATTAATAAATTGTTATTTTTTAGCTAATTTGTTCCCATCTAAGTTTAATTTTTCATATCTAGCTGATAATTGCTGAAAAGTTTCTTGCTCGCTCAACCACACTTCATAGTCAGCTTTATCTTGAACCTCAACACCACCTCTCATTGCGTAGTGTCCAACGCCACAGTACTCGGCACATAAAACTTCATATTCTCCGACTTTATTTGGTTCAAACCAATAAAAAGTAACTGTTCCAGGAACAGCATCCATTTTTGATCTAAATTGTGGCACATACCAATTGTGAAGAACATCGACTGATCTTAATAGTATTTTTACAGGTCTATTATTTTCTAAATTTATTACATCACTCTCAATCATAATATCATCTTTTCCAAAAGGATCGTCTGGATTAATACCAAACGGATTGTTATCCGCAATATTTCTTACTTGTGTAGTTCCCAATTTACCATCTGCTCCAGGAAGTCTGTATTGCCATCCCCACTGCCAAGCCATCACATCCACTTCAAGTGCATTCTTAGGTACATTTACATATTGATTCCAAATAATAAGACCAGGCGCTAGTAAAGCGGCAACTCCAAGAGTTGTTGCCCAAGTTAAAATTTTTTCTAATTTTTTATCTTCAGGTTTATACTCCGCTCTTCGATCCTCTTTGTGTGAATATCTAAAAACACAATAAACCATGAACAAGCATACAGCCACAAATACACCTCCACCTACCCAGAAAGTAAGAGTAATTGTACTATCCATTCCACCCCAATTTGATGCTATGTCAGTCCAGTACCAAGGTGTGAAAATATGAAATAAGACAGATCCGACGATCACTAATAAAAATATTATTCCTGCATGCATAATGCTTATATAGAAGAATAATCCTATAATTACCTATGACAAAATGTCATAAAACATATTAATTATACTAATATAATCAATATCTTTATGCTCGGTAAATTAGGTATTTTAATCACAATTCTTGCTTTAGTATTAGCCTTCTATTTTGTCATCTCTTTAGGAGCAGGAAGATTTTCAAAAGGGGAGACAAAACCTGAAACCAAGAGATATCTTAGATCAGTCAACATTCTTTTAATAATAATTGCAGTGTTTGGGTCTGTGCTAGTTTTGTTTATGTAACTATGCAATCAAAGATTTGCAGAACTCTATTACAGTATCATTGTAAGCAAACATTATAGTAAAGAAGACTATCCAAACTATAAATAAAAAGAACCAATACAAAGAAAGAGCATTAATACTTTTTTCCTCTTTGTTATAATCCTTCTCATCTAATTTAAAAATTTTAGAACTGACTTTGCCCCAAAAATAAAGCCCTCCTAAAAGATGAATACCATGCAATGCAGTAAAGAAATAATAAGATGAGAAATAAGTATTAGTAGAAACAAAATTTCCACTTTTCATAAGTTGGTACCATAAAGCTAACTGTAGAAATAAAAATATATAACTTAGAGCACCTACATAAATTAAATTTCTTTTTATTGTATTTGTAATTCCATTTTTTAAATCTTTACTTATTCTATTAAAAAATATTGTTACTAAAATTAAAACCAATGTATTTATCCAAAGTAAATTTGTCTTCAAAATAAAAGTTGTATCTTGTTCTGGTGGTAGGGAATAAAGATAACCAGTGAAAATTAGACTAAATAAAGTTGTACTTACTCCAAAAATTATGATTACAGCTGACATTTGATTTGAAATTTCAAACGTCTTTCCTGCGTGTGTACTATCAATTGCCGCTTGACTAGCTTCCCACGGCTTTTCAGTTAATGTGCCAAATATTTTCTTTAACAGAGACATAATCTTTATATAGTTCCTATATATATTTTTACAATAATGAAAATAAAAACCTCAATTGCAGTGTTAACTGGATGTTTAACAATATTCTTTTTTTTAATGCTTCCTGTGTTTCTTTCCATGAAGGAACAAAAAGACCAATCAGTCGCAGCTTTCAAGGGATCAGATTTTGAGCTAAAGGACATGAATAATAATTCAATTACGCAAGAATCTTTTAACGGACCGTTAACTGCAATTTTTTTTGGTTTCACAAATTGCCCTGACATTTGTCCCATGACCTTAAACAAAATGGATATTGCATTGAATAGAATTAAAAAAAATAAAAAAAAAGATTTTAAAGTTTTTTTTATTAGTGTTGATCCTAAAAGAGATACTCCGGAGGTTATAAAAGACTATTTAAGAAATTTTGATAATGAGTTTGTTGGAATTACAGGTGACCCAGGAGAAATATTTTTATTATCACAATCCTGGGGAATAATCAGTCAAAAGATTTTTTTTGAAAATGGAGATTATAATGTTGATCACAGCTCGCCCGTAATACTTCTTAAAGATGGAAAATATATCGCCAAAATATCTCATAGAGATGATATTAAACAATCAATCAAATTAATTAATAAATATTTATAAATTCAAAATATAACTGAGTATTGATATTGATGATATCACTGCAGTCTCTGACCTTAGAATATTTTCATTGATCTTGAATGATTTGACGCCTTTAAAATTTAAAATGTTATCCCTCTCCTGCTCTGAAAAGTCTCCCTCAGGTCCAATAATAACGCATAAAGGTTTAGTTATATTTTTATTAAATTCAATTTTTTTACTTTTAGTATTTAGATCAGTAAAAATTAAATCTATTTTATCTTCATTTTTATTTAAGAAACTTTTTAAGTTTTGAGGTTTTTCTAATAAAGGAGGATTGATCCTGTTTGATTGCTCAGTTGCTTCTATTATTATTTTTTCTAATCTTTCAGAATTAATTTTTCTAACAATAGTACGATCAAAAATAATTGGAATAAATTTGGTAATTCCCAATTCAGTAGCCTTCTGTATCATAAAATTTGAATAATTTGATTTAATGGGAGAAAATGCCAACCAAAGATCTACCAGGTTTTCTTTATTTCTTAATTTTTCTTGAATACTAAATTCAACTTTACCACTACGGATATTATTAATTTTAGCTAACCACTCACCGTTATTATTAAATAGTGAAAAATTTTCACCAATTTTAACTCTCATTACTTTTGTTAAATAGTGTGATTGTGGTTTTTCAAGGTAAGAATTAAAATTAAGAGATAAACTTTCAGGAAAAAATATTCTAATATTACTCATATCAAGAAAGTAAATTATGAAAAATATTAAAGCAATAATTTTCGATGCCTATGGAACTTTATTTGATATCAATTCTGCAGCAGAAAAATGTAAAGATAAAATTGGCACTAAATGGGAAAGTTTTTCAAATTATTGGCGAACAACTCAGCTAGAATATACTTGGCTTAGAAGTCTAATGAAAAGACATAAAGATTTTTGGAAAATTACTGAGGATAGTTTAGATAAATCAATGAAAGTTTTTAATATTAATCCTAATATGAAAAGTGAATTACTTGATCTTTATAAAACTCTTTCTCCCTATCCAGAAGTAAAAGAAACTCTACAATTGTTAAAAGAAAAAAATTACAAACTATCAATACTTTCAAATGGAACTCCTACTCTTCTTAATGAATTGGTCTCCAGCAATAATCTTAAAGTTTTTGATGATATTTTTTCAGTAGAAGAAGTGGGTATTTTTAAGCCAGACACAAAAGTATACGATATTCCAGTAAAAAAATATAAGATTGAAAAACATGAAGTCGCTTTTTTAAGTGCAAATACATGGGATGTTTCTGGTGGTGGTAATTACGGTTTTAATGCTATTTGGGTGAATAGAAATAATATTATTTTTGATAATCTAGATTACTCTCCTGAAAATCAGATTAATAATCTTAAACACTTACTTGATATTATTTAAACAAGTCATTATTTTAAAATTATGACAAACATTTTAGATCTTGTTGCAAGAATTTTAATTTCAGCTTTATTTCTTCTTAATGGTGTTTTTAAAATTAGTAATTATGATGGAACAGTTGGCTGGATGGAGGGTTTTGGAATACCAGGAATTTTAATTATACCGGCAATAATTTTGGAGATAGTTGGACCTATCTTAATTATATTTGGGTATAAAGCAAAAATTGCAGCAGGTTTATTAAGTCTATTTTGTATTGCTACAGCAGTAATTTTTCACAACGATTTTTCGGACCAGATGCAATTAGGATCTTTTTTGAAAAATATAGCATTAGCAGGTGGGTTTCTATTTATATTCATAAACGGAACTAAAGATTTTAGTTTAGATAAGAAATTTAAATAAATAACATGTCAGACATAGAAGTAAAAAAAATTATTGAACCTACGCCAGCATCTGATGGGGCTGGAGTTAAATTAAAAAGAAGTATTGGTGTAGAGCCAAATTACTTTGATCCATTTTTAATGTTAGATGAATTTGGATCAGAAAATAGTGAGGATTATATAGCAGGTTTTCCACCTCATCCTCATCGAGGAATAGAAACGGTAACCTATATGTTGGCTGGGGATTTTGAGCACAAAGATAGTACGGGCGGCGAAGGTAGAATGACTGCAGGAGATGTTCAGTGGATGAAAACTGGAAGTGGAATAATTCACTCTGAAATGCCAGCAATGAAAGAAGGTAAACTACATGGATTTCAATTATGGATCAATATGCCATCTAAACTTAAAATGAGCAAACCTAATTACATCTACATAGATGCAGAGCAAATGCAATCATATAAAGATGAAGAAAAAATTGTAAAAGTCATAGCAGGTAAATTTGAACATGCTGAGGGACCATTAAAAAAACATAATGTTGAGCCTATTTATTTTCATGTAGAATTAAACAAGAACAAAGAGTTCAATTTTCATTTACCATCAACTCATAATTCATTTATTTATTTAATTGAAGGAGAGATAAAAATTGGAAATCAGCAACATCAAAAAGTTGAGAATTCAAAACTAATTCTTTTAGAAAAGGGAGACAAACTTAAGGTTTATGGCTTAACTGATGCTAAGTTTCTTCTAATTGCTGGAAAACCAATAGGTGAACAAATTGCTAGAGGTGGTCCATTTGTTATGAACACTAAACAAGAAATCTTGCAAGCAGTCGAGGATTATCATAAAGGTACATTTGTAAAATGAAATCTATTAAAGTAACAAATACAGGTGGACCAGAAGTTCTTAAACTAGAAGATATAACTTTAGAAAAACCTGGGGCAGATGAAGTTCAAATCGAACATGTTTCAATCGGTTTAAATTATATAGATACATATCATAGGTCGGGTTTATACCCTCTTCAATTACCAACTGGGATTGGAATGGAAGCAGCAGGCATAATTAAAGAAGTTGGCTCAAATGTTTCTAATTTTTCAGTTGGAGATAAAATTGCATATGCTGCAGCTCCTTTAGGTGCATACTCAACTCACAGAAATTATACATCAAAAAATATTGTAAAAGTTCCTGATGATATTGATTTAGAGCAAATTTCGAGTGCAATGACAAAAGGAATGACAACTTTTTATTTATTACACAAAACATATGTTCCAAAAGAGGGTGAAACTGTCTTATTTCATGCAGCAGCAGGTGGCGTGGGACAATTCTTTTGTCAGTGGGCAAAAAGTTTAGGACTGAAAGTTATTGGAACTGTTGGTAGTGATGAAAAAGTTGAGATAGCAAAAAAGTATGGTTGTGATGAAGTTATAAACTATTCTAAGCAAGACTTTGCAAAAAAAGTGTTGGAACTCACAAATGGTAAAGGTGTTTCAGTTGTTTATGATGGCGTGGGAAAAACAACATATGATAAATCTATTGAATCTTTAAAATTAAGAGGAACAATGGTTTCATTTGGAAATGCATCGGGTCCACTTGACCCAATTATTGTTTCAAAATCTTTGCAACCAAAAGGTATTTATTTTGTAAGACCTGCAATGAATCAATACTTCACAAATAGTGACGAAATACAAGAAGCGGCTAACATGTTGTTTAAACAAATTTCATCAGGAAATGTAAAAATAGAAATTTTTAAAAAATATAAATTAGAAGATGCTGTTGAAGCACATAAAGATTTAGAAGGAAGAAAAATTATAGGTCCGGCAGTAATTATTCCTTAAATTGAACATCCATATCAGAAAGATGGAGTTTTAAAGCTTTAGTTGAAATTTGTATTTCTCTGATAAAAAATATTATTGAAATCATCATAGACAAACAGCACGTTCCAAAAATTACTCTAGCTACAATTAAACTTTCTAAATAAAGAGCAAATACAGTTAGCATATTAAATAGAAAGCCAAATGCTGCTGACATAATTGCAAACTTTAATACACCAATTCTGCTATTTAGGTTTATAAGTTGATCTTTCCATTCTGGTGGTGTGTGTTTTTCAAAGACGTACTCATCATGAATTTTTCTAATTAATCCACTTAAGGTATGAAATCTGTTGCTATATACACTCATTATAAGCGGTATTGCTGGAAACATTAATGCTGTAACAGTGTAATCTATATTCATTCGAATCAATTTGATTATGAGACTCTGCTTTGCTATTTACAAGTAAATTGTTATGCAAAACATCAAATTGTTCATTGAACTTACAAGATTAAATAGACCAATTGGCTACATGCTTTTATTTTGGCCTTGTCTATGGGGTCTTACTATTGGTTATAATTTTAATTCTGAATTTGAAAAGTTTTATTTTTATTCTTTGCTATTTTTACTTGGTTCAGTGCTAATGCGATCTGCAGGTTGCATTGTAAATGATATAGTAGACAAAAATTTTGACAAAAAAGTAGAGAGAACAAAAAATAGACCAATTGCATCGGGCAAAGTTTCCGTAAAACTTGCAATTATTTACTCTTTTGTTTTATGTGTTTTAGCATTTTTAGTCTTGGTTAATTTTAATAAATTCACAATTTTAATGGCAATGTTATCAATGCCATTGGCATTTACTTATCCATTGATGAAAAGATTTACTTACTGGCCACAATTATTTCTAGGAATTACATTTAATTACGGACTTGTTCTTGCATGGATATCTACAAATAACAGTATATCTATTGTTCCAATCATATTTTATTTAGGAGCCATATTTTGGACACTGGGTTACGACACTATTTATGGATATCAAGATATTAAAGACGATGAGATAATAGGAGTAAAATCTACCTCAATAAAATTTAAAAATAACCCAAAAATATTTATTTCTTTATGTTACTCATTTTTTTTTATTTCTTTAATAATAATAGGAATTTTAATGAATTTTAAAATATTATATTTCCTAACTTTAATAATAACCTTTTTGCATTTATTAATTTATCAAATAAAAAATCTCAATGTAGATGATGCAAATCAATGTCTACAAAAATTTAAAAGTAATAATTTTTTAGGATCAATAGTTTTTTTAAATATTTTAATAGGAAAAATAATTTAAATGACAAATATTGAAATACTGAAAAGACTTTATAAAGATTATACCAAAAATTATATAAATAAAATTTTACTTGCGGTTTTATTTTCAATTTTGGTAGCAGCAAGTACATCAGCTACAGCATGGTTGTTAGATCCAGCTATTGATAAAATTTTTCTGAATAGAGACCAAAGTCTATTGTTACTTATTCCTTTTTTTATAATTATTGCATTCGCTACTAAAGGCATTTCTCTCTATATGGCTAAAGTATTAATGATAAACGTTGCTGAGGAAGTAAAAAAAAAAATACAAATGGATATGCTTACCTCTTTTATTAAGGCAGATACAGAATACATTGAAAATAAACATACTGGAAAATATATCTCAAATTTAAACTTTGACGTAAATCAAATAACAATGATGCTTAGTACTTCATTTTTGAATTTTTTCAAAGATGGTCTAACTTTAATAGGTCTACTTACAGTAATGTTTACACAAAATTGGAGACTATCTTTAATAGCTATAATTATGATCCCACTAGCATCTGTAACTGCAAAAAGATTGGGTAAAAGGATGAGTAAAGTAGCTACAGAAGCTCAAGAAAAATCTGGAGACCTAAATAAATATTTAATTGATTTATTTAAAAACCATAAAATAATTAAAATTTTTCAACGTGAAGAATTTGAGGAAAATAGATCAGAAAAATTTGTTAATGATTTGAAAGAAAAGTCCATTAAAATATCCACAATATTCATCAGGGCGACTCCAATTATGGAAATTCTTACAGGAATTATGATTGCTTTATTAATATTTTACTCTGGAAAATTAATTATGAACGATCAATTAAGCTTGAATAATTTTTTTTCTTTTTTAGCAGCAATGATGTTAGCTTATCAACCAGTAAAGTCATTGGCTACTATAAATGTAGGCATTGGACAAGGTATGTCGGCAGGAAAAAGGATACTTCCAATTGTAGATATAAAAAATTTGATTGAGTTAAATAAAGATAAATCAGAAATTGATTTTAAAAATGGAGATATAGAACTGAAAAATGTAAATTTTAATTATTCTTCTAACATGGAGAATAAGGTTCTGAAAAATATTAATATAAAAATAAATGGAAGAAAAATGACTGCATTAGTTGGTCAAAGTGGATCGGGAAAGTCCTCATTATTAAGTTTAATCCCTAGATTATACGATCCAAAGTCTGGAATTTTAGAAATTGATGGACAAAATATTAAAGACGTTAACTTATTTTCTCTCAGAAAACAAATATCAATAGTTGACCAAAATGTAACACTATTTGATGACACAATTTTTAATAACATTAAATATGCAAAACCAGACGCCGCAGATGATGAAGTTTATAGAGCTGCAGAGCTATCTATGTGCCAAGATTTTATAGATAAGCTTGAAAATAACTATCAAACGATGATTGGGGAAAATGGGGTTCGATTATCAGGAGGTGAAAAACAAAGGTTGTCAATTGCTAGAGCTTTTTTAAAAGATAGTAAAATAATCCTTTTAGATGAAGCAACATCCTCACTAGACTCCGAAACTGAGGAAAAAATTCAAAAAGCGCTAGATAAATTAATATTCAATAAAACAACTGTAGTTATAGCACATAGACTTTCAACAATTCTGAATTCAGATAAAATTTATGTAATGGATGCAGGTAATGTTCTAGACTCAGGAAATCATGAAGAGCTTTTAAAAAAATCTGAAACATATAAAAACTTCTACGATAAGCAGATAAACAAAAACTGATGTTTTTTATTTATAATATTTTTTTATTAATAATATTGTTTATCTCACCAATAATCTTATTAATCAGAATATTTTTAGGGAAAGAGGATAAAATAAGGTTTAAAGAGAAGTTTTGTTTGTTTTCGAAAAAAAATTATGTGAATGGAACAATATGGTTTCATGGAGCGAGTGTTGGAGAAATTTTAAGTATAATCCCAATTGTCGAAAAATTTGAAAAAGACAATAAAATTAAAAAAATTTTGATAACTTCTTCAACAACTAGTTCTTCTTATATTTTATCTAAATACAAATTTAAAAAAACAATTCATCAATTTTATCCATTTGACTTAAATATTCTTACTAAATTATTTATTAATTACTGGAAGCCGAGACTTGCAATATTTGTGGACTCAGAAATTTGGCCAAATATGTACAATAATTTATACAAAAAAAAAATTCCTTTAATACTGCTTAATGCAAGAATTACTGAAAAATCATTTAATAGGTGGAAATATTTTCCCAATTTTTCAAAGAATATATTTGAAAAAATAAGTGTTGCATTGCCTCAAAATAAGGAGTCAAAAAAATATTTAAAACTTCTTGGTACAAAAAATATAAAAATTGCAGGAAACATAAAATTTTATGGATCAACGTTGTCAAATTATAATAATTCTACTTTAAAAAAAAAATTTCTTAAAAAAAATATTTTGTGTGCTGCTAGTACACATAAAAATGAGGAATTATTTATTGGCAAAGCTCATCAAGAATTAAAAAATAATATAAAAAATTTATTAACTATTATTATACCTAGACATATCAACAGAAAGAAAGAGATAACTGATGAATTATCAAAGATTGGATTAAATTCAGAGCTTCATACTTCCTCTAAAACTTTAAAAAGAGACACCGATATATATATTGTAGATACTTATGGAGATGCTTCTAAATTTTACTCACTATCTAAATTAACATTTGTTGGAGGTTCATTGATTATGCATGGTGGGCAAAATCCTTTAGAACCTGCACGTGAGGGAAATTATATTTTATATGGTCCTCACGTTGATAATTTTAAAGAGGTTTATCAAATGTTAGAGGACTTAAAAATTGCAAACAAAATAGATTCAATAAAAAATTTTAAAAATTTTATTCTTAAAAAAATTAATTATTCAGGAAATAAAAAAGTAAAATATAAATTGAATTACTTAGGTAATAAAATAATAAATAAAAATATATTAGAGATTAAGAAATTTATCTAGATGAAGATAAGTAAACCAACATTTTGGAATAACAAGAATTTTATTTCTTTGTTTTTAATTCCATTTTCAATGATTACATTTATCATAAATTTTTTTAAAAATTTGTTATCAAAAAAAAATTTTAAAATTAAAACGATATGTGTTGGAAATATTTATTTAGGTGGGACAGGAAAAACTTCTCTTACCATAGAGATAAATAATATTTTAAAAAAAAGTTTCAAAACTATATTTATCAAAAAGAAGTATATCGACCAATTAGATGAGATAGAATTGCTTAAAACTTATGGAAATGTTTTTAGCGATAATGATAGGAAAATAAGTTTGATTAAGGCAGAAAATACAAGAAAATATAATTTAGCTCTCTTAGATGATGGTTTACAGGATAAAACTATAAAATATGATATTTCTATTGCCTGTTTTAATTCAAGTTATGGGATTGGAAATGGACTATTAATACCAGCAGGTCCTTTAAGAGAAAATTTATCTATGCTAAGAAATTACAGTGCAATTTTTCTGAATGGTGAAAAAAAAAACAAAAGGCTTTTTTCCAATCTAAAAGAATTAAATAATCATATTTTTTACTCAAATTATATCTCAACTAATATTAAAAAATTTAATAGAAAAAGTAAATATCTATATTTTTGTGGCATAGGGAACCCTGAGGAATTTGAGTATACACTTAAAAAATATAAATTTAATATTATAAAAAGATTTATATTTCCTGATCATCATAATTTTAAAGATAAAGAAATTGATGAAATAAAAAAAATT
>CACLEJ010000007.1 GCA_902605865.1 uncultured Pelagibacteraceae bacterium | reverse complement strand
GGAGAGTGAATTCGTTTCTATGACTTCACTTAATACTTGGGTTTACGAAAAAGATATTGGTAAAATGTGTTGTTATTTAATATCCGATGAGTCTTCTAGAATTTCTGGTCAAGTAGTTGGTGTTGATGGTAACACTTTAAGAATGCATTAGAGCTTTAAATATTTTTAATGAATTCTATTAAGTTATTTGCAATTTGCTCAGGAGCCTCTATCAAAAAAGAGTGTTTTACCTCTGGTATGATAACTAATTTAGAATCTTTCACCTCATTTGACATTTTTTTGTTATGAGAAGGAGTGCATCCACCATCATTTTCTCCCGTCATAAATAGACAGGGTTTCTTTATATCTTTTAACCAAGAGATCATCTCAGTTTCCGCATAAATTTTAAAAACATTTATAAATACATCTTTATCTGTATCTATTACTTGTTTTAATCTCCTAGATACAAGATCTGGATTTTTTTCAATAAAATTATCTGTAAACCATCTGTTAGTGAGATTTTTTAATGTTTGTTCAACACCCTTATCTTTTAGATCTGAAATGACACTCCACACTTTTTGTTTATCTTCATCAGATCTTCCTGCAACTGTTGATAATAAGCCAACTGACAAAACTCTTTCTGGAAACTTTTTAGCATAAGCAGGAGCAACCATGCCCCCTAAAGAATGTCCCATAAAATGGGCTTTTTGGATGTTTGTTTTTTCTCTTACTCTTTCAAGATCTAATACAAGATCATCTAAATTAAAATCTTTATTATCTACAGGTGATTTTCCGTGACCTCTTAAATCATATGTCACAACTGTAAACATGCTTTTAAGTTTTGGAGTAATAAATCTCCATGCATCTTCAGCACCTCCAACCCCATGAGTTAAAAATATTGCAGGCCCTGATCCTGTGACTGAGTAATTGCAATCTATGATGCTCATAGATATTTAAGCTACTTGTATATTAGATTTTTTGAAATATGGGATTACGTTTTCACCAATTCTATACATTGACTCTATTAGGTCTTCTTGAGATTGTCCAAAACTTGAACTAAGAATTACCTCATCAACTCCTGCTTCAGCATAAACGCTAAGTTTATCGATCATTTCATTTAATGGGCAAATTAAAAGATTTTCTTTTAATTCTTCTAAAGTTTGTTTTCTTGGCAAAGCTTCTATATTCCCTTCTTTTACTTTTCCTGGTCCTGTAAACATATTGTCAAATCTTTTATAATATTCATAAGCAAGTTTTGTTTTCTCTCTAGCTTCATTTTCATCTTTTGCTAAGTAAGCCATTCGTTGCATTGAAAGTTTGAGTAACTTACCTTTTTCACCTAGTTGAATGCAGCCTTCTTTAAATGCATTAACTCTACTTAATAAAAGATCTTTTGTACCTGATAATACTGTTGATTGAACATGAAATCCTCTTGAAGCCGCATCTTTTATACTTTCTAAATTCATTGCGGCAACCATCATTGGTATTGGATTACTTATGGGTCGAGGCATTATGGTTAACGGTTCGAAGTCATAGTATTTTCCTTTATACGAAACTTCTTTGTTTTTTAATAATAATTGTAGAACCTCTAAAGACTCTACAAATTTTTCTTTTGATTGTTCTATTGGTGTGCCTAGTCTCTTCATTTCCCATGGAAATGCTCCTCTTCCTACACCTAAGATTAATCTTCCATCAGTTAATATATCAGCAGTAGCTACTTCTCCAGCATATGTTCTCATATCGTGAAGAGGCAAAACAACTATCCCAGTTGTTATTTTTATATTTTTTGTAACTGATGCAATCTTTACAGCCATCTGCAATGGTGACGGCATCATTAGTAAGTTTATTAAGTGATGCTCTGGTATTGATACAGTTGCATAACCAAGATTTTCAGCAGTAACACATTCTTCAAGCATATTTTTAAAATGCTGCTTTGAACCAATGCTTGTATCTGGCATGTAACTTGTTAAAAAATGATTAAAATCCATATAACTAAATTACCATTTTAAGTTTTCTTTAGATATCTATTTTCTAATTTTATTTTCATATTTTTTTCTAAGATTTTGAAGTTCAACTAAATACTCATCTCTTATATTTGACAATTGATTGATTGATTTTCCTTTTGCTTGCTTTTTTGTGCCAGATATCAGTCTTTCTGAGAGTTTTTTTGACAATTTTGGCGCTTTAAGCTTAGTCCATGGGAGTTTTAATGCAGGCCCAAATTGTTCAAGCATATGTTTCATTCCCGCTTTTCCTCCTGCTAAATGAAAAGTTAAAAATGTTCCCATTAATGAGTATCTTAAGCCTGGACCGTCCTCAATAGCTCTATCTAAATCCTCTGTTGAGGCATATTCTTCATTTATAATATGAAGCGCTTCTCTCCATAAAGCTTCTTGAAGTCTATCAGATAGATATCCTGGCAGCTCCTTTTTAAGGGTAATTGGGTTCATTGAGATCGATTTATAAAATTTATTTGCTGCATTTAATGATTTAGAACTTGTTTTTTTTCCTGGAACTATTTCAACTAAAGGTAGTAAATAAACAGGGTTGAATGGATGGGCAATGATACCTCTTTTATTATTTTTACATTTTGAAAAAATTCTTGAGGGAAGTAATCCAGATGAGCTTGATGATATCAAAACCTCAGGTTTACAATAATTTGAAATTTGACTTATTAATTGAGTTTTAAGTTTATAGTTTTCAGGAGCACATTCTTGGATTAGATCTGCATCTTTAACGGTACTCTCTAAAGAAGAAAAAAACTTTAAATTATTTAAATTTATATTTTTTTTATTAAATAGTTTTTTTACAAAAGGTACAGCTCTTTTTATTTCTTGGATTAAGATATTCCTTTGAATAAAATTTTTATCGTATGCTAAAACTTTTATGTTGTGAGCCAAGAGTCTTATTGTCCACCCTACTCCAATTACTCCTGTGCCAATTACTGCAACTTTTTTAATTTTGGACATTACCTGTGTTTAACAAGCTTTAATTTTTTCCTTGTTTCTTCTGCGGTCATTATTGATGCACCAAGATCTGTTACAATTCTGATGGCTTTTTCAACTAACTGAGCATTGGTTGCAAGCTTACCTTTTGATATATACAAATTATCTTCTAAACCAACTCTTGGGTTTCCTCCCATAACAACTGTTTGTGCTACAAAAGGCATTTCATTTTTTGATATTGCAAAGCCTGACCACACTCCTTGTTCTGGCATTATATCTTTCATTGCTTGCATTGCTAACGGAGTAGCTGGAGCTCCCCAAGGAATACCTAAACACATTTGAAACATTGGAGGATCATCTAACAAACCTTCTTTATATAATTGAGAGCCAAACCACATATTTCCCAAATCAAATGCCTCTATCTCTGGTTTAACTTTAATTTCCTGTAATTTTTTTGCAGCTTTTCTTAAATCATTAGGAGTATTAACTGTAATGACTGAACCATCACCAAAGTTTAATGTTCCAGCATCTAATGTACAAATTTCTGGTAAAAATTGTTCTGCATTAGCTATTCTTTCCATAACATTTGCCATGTCTGTCATAGGGCCAAAATCTAGTGGGTTTTTTCCTTGTCCTATGTCCAAATCTCCACCCATCCCAGTAGTTAAATTTAAAATTACATCGGTTTCACTTGATCTAATTCTATCAACTACTTCTTTATATAATTCCAACCTTCTACTTGGTGTTCCATCTTCTTCTCTAACATGAATATGTGCAATTGCTGCTCCAGCTTTTGCTGCCTCTATTGCTGATTTAGCTATTTGTTCTGGAGTTTTTGGTAAGTCAGGGTGTTTGCTTGCAGTATCGCCTGACCCTGTTACAGCACATGATACAAAAACGTTGTTGTTCATAATTTATTTTTCAACTATATTTTAAAATCATGCAAATGGAAATATCAGAATTACAGAAGGATTTAGCTGCAACTTTTAGATGGACGGCTAGACTTAATATGCATGAGGGAGTTGCAAACCATTTTAGTGCATGCATACCTGGTACATCTGATTTTTACTGCAATAAAGCAGGTATTCATTTTAGTAGAATGAAGGCTAGTGATTTGATCTTAGTAACTAAAGAAAATAAAGATGAGTTGAAGAATAAGCCAGACATTATTGATCCAACAGCTTTGTATATCCATGGTGCAATTCATGAAAAAGCTCCACACGCAAGATGTATTTTTCATGTTCATTCTAAATATGCAACTGCTCTTTCTACGCTAAAAGACCCTGTCTTGAAACCAATCGATCAAAATACGATGATGTTTTACAATAGAGTATCTACTTACAATGAATTTGGAGGTTTAGGACTAGAGGACGAATCCATTAAAATGGCGAATTCTCTTGGGAATAAACAGCACATGTTACTCGCAAATCATGGAATTTTAACAACAGGAGAAACTGTGGCTGAAGGTTTTAATTCACTTTATTATTTTGAAAGAGCGGCACAAACATATCTTACAGCCCTTTCAACAAACCAAGAACTTAATGTGGTCAGCCATGAAGTTGCAGAGAAAACTGCAGAAGAACATGCAAACTTTCCAACTGATTTTGCAAATCTATTCCTATCTCAAATAAGATTAATTTTAGATAAAGAAGAACCTGATTACAAAAATTAAATGGACTTGAACAAATTAAAAGTAAGACGAAGTTTTATTTTTACACCTGGACTTCATCCAGAAATGTTTCCTAAAGCAATTGCATCAGGTGCAGACATGGTTTGTATTGAATTAGAGGATGGGATAGCAATCAATGATAAAGCAGAAGCTAGAAAAAATACTATAGAGGCTCTAAAGACTCTCGAAGTAAAAAATGATGTAGAGTTAGTTGTCAGATTAAATAATCAAAGAACAAAGTTTGGTCTTTTAGATTTAGAAGCTTTCATATCTAGCAAAATAAATCTAAAGGCTATCATGTTACCAAAGGTTAAAACTCCAGATGAAATAACGTTTATAGATGATCTTTTAACAGACTGTAATTTAGATACGGATCTTCATGTAATAATGGAAACAAATGAGGCTTTAGAAAATATTTATAATATTGCTCATGCCAGTAAAAGAATAGTTGCTTTATATTTTGGTGGAGTTGATATGGCAGCTGAGCTTAGAGTTGAAAATAAATGGGAAAATCTTGTCCATGCGAGATCTAAATTAGTTCATGCAGGTGCAAGTGTTGGTGTAGATGTAATTGATGTACCTTATTTAGACTTAGAGAATATGGAAGGAATGAGGAAAGAGGCTGAACAAGTAAGAAACTTAGGCTTTACTGGAAAAGGTTCCATTCATCCAAAACAAATTAAAATTTTAAATGAAGTATTTACACCACCTCAAGATGAAATTATCAAGGCTAAAAAAATTTTAGAAGAATTTAATAATTCAAATACAGGTCTAGTAGTCATAGACGGTAAACTTATAGAAAAGCCTGTCCTTCGAGAAATGAAAAGGAAAATATTGATAGCAGATAAAATAAATAAAGTTTAAATTAAATTATGTCATTTCATCTTGCCACTAGAAAAGTTATTAAGGAATGGACCGACTACAATGAACATATGAATATGGCATACTATGTTCTAATTTTTGATCAAGCATGGGAAACAATGCTTAATAAGTTTCACATGGGTGGTTCAAATGCACAAATTAATAAAAGAAGTACTATGGTTGTAGATACGAGAACTACCTATGACAATGAAGTGAAAGAAAATGATGAAGTAGATGTTTATTGCACCTTCTTTGATCATGATAAAAAAAGATTACATTTAAAATGCGAAATGTATGAAAAGAAGTCAAAAAAGCTTGCTGCAACTATTGAAAGCCTGTCGCTTTATATTGATCTGGATAAAAGAAAGGTCACAGAATTTGAACAAGATAAAATCCAAATAATGGATGACTTTATAAATAAAAATAAGGTTTCTTTTAACTCAGAAAATTTAGTGTTTTCTGGTAAGCTAAAAAAATAAGTTATGGAAATTAAACTTTTGTCAGGAGCACTAGGTGCAGAAATAACAGGGATAGATCTTAAAGATACCTCTGATCAAAACATCAAGGAAATTAATAATTTATTATTAGAACACAAAGTTATTTTCTTTAGAGACCAAAAAATTAATGCTGAACAACATATAGCCTTAGCTGAAAAATTTGGACCATTAGAAACACATGCATATGTAAAAGGATTAAGTAAACATCCCGAAATAGTAAGAATAATTAAAGCAGAAGATGAAAAAAACCAATGGGGTGAGAATTGGCATAGTGATGTTAGTTACAATGAAAAACCAACGAAAGCAGTAATATTAAAATCAATTAAAATTCCTCCTGTTGGTGGTGATACATGCTTTGCAAACATGGAGCTTGCATGGGAAACATTAGATGAAGATATAAAAGAAAAGATAAAAGATAAAAAAGCAATCCATAGTTCTCTTGGCGCAGAATTTTTTATTGAAAAATATAAAAAAATGGAGGGAAATGAAAAAAGAAATTTTGATGAATATTCTAATGAACATCCAATAGTAAGAACACATCCTGAGACTGGAAAAAAAATTCTATTTGTCAATTGGACATACACAAAAAAAATAATTGGACTTGAACAAGAAGAAAGTGACGAAATTTTAAAAAAAATATTTGAACACCAAGCACGACTTGAATTAACCTGTAGATTTAGCTGGACTGAAAATACAGTCTGTATATGGGATAATAGAAGTGTTATTCACTTTGCAATTGCAGATTTTTATCCAGGTAGAGGATTGGGATATGAAAGAGTAATGGATAGAATTGCTATAGAAGGTGACCACCCACAATAAATACCTTGAAATTTGATTATTTAATAATTGGAGCAGGTACAGCAGGATGCGTTCTCGCTAATAGACTAACTGAACAAAGTAAAAATAAGGTTGCAATTTTTGAAGCTGGTAAAGATAGTGATATATGGAAAGTAAACATGCCCCTTGCAATACTTTATGCAATGCATGACCCAAAATATAATTATAAATACTATTCTGAACCTGAGCCACACTTAAACAATAGAAAATTATTTTGTCCTAGGGGAAAGATGATTGGTGGTTGTTCTGCGCATAATGGAATGGTTTATGTTAGAGGAAATAAAAATGATTATGAGAGATGGGCTTCATTTGGGTTAAAAAATTGGTCTTACGAAAATGTTTTACCTTTTTTTAAAAAAATTGAGACATGGTCAGGTGGAGAAAATAATTATAGAGGTGGAAAAGGTATATTGCCTGTAAATCAATCAAATAACAAAAATCCCCTTTTTAAAGCTTTTTTGGACTCGGCTAAAGAGGCAGGACATAAAATAAATAGTGATATGAATGGAGAAGACCAAGAAGGCTTTGGAATGTACGATGTTACTATTCACAAAGGAGAGAGAGCAAGTGCTTCAAAATATTATTTAAAACCAGCTAAAAGTAGGGAAAATTTAAAAGTATTTACTGAGTCATTTGTAGAAAAGATTATTTTTGATGGCAAAAAAGCTATTGGAATTCAAGTTAAAATAAAAAATGAAATGAAGACTATTTACGCAAATAAAGAAATTATTTTAAGTGGTGGATCAATTAATTCTCCACAATTATTAATGTTATCAGGTGTTGGTCCAAGCAATCATCTTAAAGAAAAAGGAATTGAAGTTATTCATGATTCAAAAGGAGTTGGAAAAAATTTACAAGATCATTTAGAAACCTATATTCAACAAGAATGTAAAACTCCAGATACATTATATTCATATGTAAATAAATTTAATATGGTAAAGGTGGGTATCCAGTGGTTCTTAAACAAAAGTGGGCCCTGCTCTACCTCGTTTTTAGAAGCTGGTGGATTTTGTAAATCATCCCCAGATAAAAAATATCCAAATATACAATTTCATTTTTTCCCAGCATTTGTAATAGACCATGGTTTAGTAGATCCTGATAGACACGGATACCAATTACATGCAAGTTTAAACCAACCTAAAAGTAGAGGGGAAATTACTTTGAAAAGTTCAAACCCTTATGATTATCCAAAAATACAATTTAATTATTTAGAGGATGATTATGATCTTAAAGAAACAATAAAATGTGTTCGAGTAGCAAGAAAAATTTTATGTCAAAACTCTATGAAACCTTTTGCTGGTAAAGAAATTGGGCCAGGTGATAATGCAAATTTAGATGAGGAAATTGAAGAATATATAAGATCAAAAGCAGAAACAGCATATCACCCGTCATGCACTTTAAAGATGGGTATTGATGATATGGCAGTAGTAGATGAAAAATTAAAAATTCATGGTCTTCAGAATATAAGGGTAGCCGATGCATCTGTGATGCCAGAAATTACAAGTGGAAATCTAAATGCACCAACATTAATGATAGGTGAGAGAGCTGCTGACTTTATTTTGAATTAACATATGGAAGCAAATAATAATACTAAAGGCATCCTATTTATTATGATAGGGATGGCTTTTTTTTCAATTCAAGACTCTCTTATAAAATATATATTTGAAGAAATTGCTTTGTTTGAGTTATATCTTGGTAGAACTATTGTTCAAGCTACAGTTCTTATATCTATATTCTTAATAACAAAGAAAAAATTTACATTAAAAACACATTATCCTTTTTTAACTTTATTAAGAGTAATTTGTTTTTTCTTTGGTTTTAGTTTCTTTTACATTTCACTTACATTTATGTCTTTAGCTATGGTCAGCGCATTATTCTTTTCATGTCCTTTTTTCATGTCAATATTTGCTAAAGTATTTTTAAAAGAACAAATTGGAATTAGAAGATGGAGTGCAATAACCGTAGGATTTATTGGTGTTTTAGTTGTGCTAAATCCAACTTTAGAGGACTTTAACTTTTTTAAATTGGCGCCAGTTGCATGCTCACTTTGCTATGCATGCTCTATGACAATTACAAAATATACATCTGAAAAAGATAATATTTATACTCAATTAACTTTACTTTATATTTTTGCAGTAATTGCGAGTGTTATAATATTTTTAATAAGTGGTGATGGAAAGTTTAATAGTTTTTCCGATCCTACAATGCAGTTTATTTTTAGAGAATGGTTTGTAAATCCAGCTGTTTCTTGGCCTTACGTTTTTGTAATGGGTATTGTTGCATCAATATCTTTTTTTTGTGTTTTTACAGCATATAGTATTGCTTCTCCGTCTGTGGTGTCTCTGTTTGAATATTCATACATAGTTTTTGCAATGATAGCTGGTTACATATTATTTGAAACTATACCAGTACCTAGAACTTTTCTTGGAGCCGCAATAATTATTGGCGCAGGTGTATATATTTATTTTAGAGAAAAAATTCGAGGCCAAATGATTGCATCAGATACACCTAATAGATGATAAAAAAAAACTATATTCCAACAATAAATATTTCTTCTATTCTTGAAAAAGGTTTTGATACAAAACCTACCCTTAAAATAGTTAAAGAAATTCAGAAAGCTTGTTTAGATGTTGGTTTCTTTCAAATTACAGGTCATGGTATAAAATTAAAAAATATAAATAAAATTTGCAAGGTTGGAGAAAATTTTTTCAAACTAAATATAAAAAATAAACTTAAATTAGCTCCAAAAAAATGGAATAAAAAAAATAAAAATGTTTATAGAGGTTACTTTCCTAATGACGTAAATGGTAAAGAAGGACTAGATTTGGGAGATTTAAAAGTAACTAAGAAATATTCAAAAAGAGTAAAAAATCAGTACATAGAATATTTAAATATTAAGCAATCATTTACCGCAAATAATATTTCTAAATTATCTGATTATTATGATGATATATTTAATTTAAGTGAAATTCTTTTTAAAAGTATAATTAAAATCTATAATAAGGATACTGATATATCAAAAAAAGCATTTTCAAGATTAAAAACTTTAAGTACATTACGTTTTAATTATTATCCTAATCAAACAAGACCTGTTGAAATTTCTAAACAAGATGGGGTTGCTCTTGGATGTGAAACACATGTAGATAGTGGTATTTTCACAGTACTTTACCAAAATAAAAAGGGTGGTTTACAAGTACAAAACCGTAAAACAAAAAAATGGTACGATGTTCCCTTTAATAAAAATGCTTTAGTTGTAAATACTGGAAGAGCGCTTGAATATTTAAGTAAGGGAAGATTTAAAGCAACTAATCATAGGGTATTATGGAACAAGCAAAAAAGGCTCTCAGTTCCTTTCTTTTTTGAACCCTCATATGACTTTAAAATGAATCTTTCATTTTTAAATAAGAAAAAACTAACTAATAGCGGTCTCAGATACGATAAATTTCTTAATAAATCCCTTAAAAAATTCGTTGAATATCAAAGGTAAGAATAATAATATAATCCTATAAAGCGATACATAACTCGTCGTAATTTCATATACGAAAGTGGGATCGGTCGTCTTTAAATTAATTTTTAAAGGAGGCTTTAATGAAGTTTGGTTATTTTTGTAATACTACAAATTGGACACACAAACCATATCACAAATTATTAGATGAAACTAAACAGATCACTGAATATTGTGATCAAAACTATTGGAATTCAATTTGGTTTACTGAACATCATTTTAACCATGAGGGAATGGAGTCATGTACTAATCCTTTAATGCTAGGAGCAGATGCTGCAGCAAGAACAAAAAACATAAGAATAGGACAAGCAGCAAATGTAATAACTTTTCATAACCCAATTAGATTAGCAGAAGATATTGCTACACTTGATCAACTTTCAAAGGGAAGAGTAGAAGTTGGTGTTGCAAGAGGAGTTTATGGGAGAGAGGCAATTAATTTAAACAAAGAAGCAGATTTAAAAGATCAGGCAAAAAATTTTAGATTATTTGCTGAAACATTAGAAATTTTGAAAAAAGCGTGGTCAGAGAAATTTTTTAATCATGATGGAGAATTTTATACTTACCCATCACCAAATTATGTTTGGCAGCATGACATGAGCCCTCCAAGTGAAGAATTTATGAATATGGCAGATAGCACTATGAAAAAAATTAGTGTTCTTCCAAAGCCTTATCAAAATCCACACCCTCCAATACATCAAGTTGTTGATGGTATAAGATCTATAGAGTGGGCAGCAGAAAATAATATAAATGTAATTATGTGGATACCTACAGTTAAAGCATTGAAAATAAGATTTGAAGCTTACAAAAATAAAAGATCTGAAGTTACTAAAAAAAATGTCCCTTTAGGTGAAGGCGTTACTCTCGTCAGAGATATGTTTGTCGCTGACACTATGGAGGAGGCCAAAGAAAAAGCAGGCCAACATATGGTAAATTATATGAAATGGGTTTGTCATTGGAGAGGTCTTGGTAATCACATGGATCCTGGTGAAGAGCTTCCAGAAACAAAGGGTAAATTAGATCTTCTTAATTACGAGTTTTTACATAAGCGAAATATGTTATTTGGTACTCCTGAATATGTAACAGATAAGATTAAAGAACTTCAATCAGAGCTTAATCTTCAAAATCTTCAAGTTTGGTCTAACTTTCCAGGTGTTAAACATGAAGACTGTATGAAAAGTATTAAGTTATTCACTGAAAAAGTAATGCCTAATTTTAAAGATGATTTAGATACTGAAGTAAAAAAAGTATCGTGATTAAATCCAAGAATACCTTGACCGGTGGTCAAGCGGCAGTGAAATCACTAAAAAAAGAAAAAGTTAAACACGTCTTTGGTCTAATTGGTTCAGCAACCATGGAAATGTTTGATGCGTTATATCATGAAAAAAAAATTAAATTTATAGGTGTGAGAGACGAAAGAACTGGAACGCATATGGCGGATGGATATGCAAGAGCTTCTAATCAACCAGGTGTAATAATTGCCGGTCAAAACGGTCCAGGAGCAACTAATCTCGTTACGGGCATAGCGCAAGCAAAAGCAGCATTTTCTCCTGTAGTATCTATTGCAGGTTTATATTCTACTAAAGATAAGATGGAGGACGCCTTCCAAGGACTTGATCAACAATCACTTTTTGATCCTATAACAAAAAAAACATGGACAGTAAAAAAGGCAAGTCATATACCAACGGCCTTTAAAGATGCTTTTAATCTTGCAATGTCACCACGCAGAGGACCAGTTTGTATAAACCTTCCAAGAAATGTTCTTTCTGATACTTCAAAGTTTAAGATTAATGAAAATAAAAAATCCTATAGAGCTGAAAGTGACTTAAAAAGTAAAAAGAATTCAATTGATAGAACTATAAAACTTATTCTCAACTCAAAAAAAACAGTAATTGTTGCTGGAGGAGGAATAAAATATAATTCAAAATTTAAGTCTGTAACAAAGCTTGCTGAATTTTTAAATATTCCAATTGTAACTGCAGCAGGACATGGAGATGCAATTCCCTTCAGTCATAAGTTAAATGCTGGACAAATGGGACCTAGAGGAAATATTGTTGCATCAAGATTAGTCAAAGAAGCAGAGCTAATTATTGCAATTGGTACAAGACTTGGTTTCAATTCTACTTTCTATTCGTATGACAATATAAATAAAAATGCGAAAATTGTACAAATTGAGTTAGAAAAAACAATGATAGGAAGATACTTTCCAGTTAATGTAGGTATTCATGGCGATGCTGCACTTGTGACAAATCAAATTTTAGCTGAATTAAAAAAACAAAAGAAAATTTACAATTACAAAGAATGGACAAATAGCTTTTTATTAGAGAGATCAAAATTTCTTAAAGATAGAGATAATATAAAGTCAAAAAATTTTCCAATCCAACCAAATGGTCTATTCAGAGAATTAAGAAAAGTACTACCAAAAAATACTGCAATAACACTTGATGCTGGAACACTTTGCCTTCAAGCAACAGATGCTTTAGAATATTACAATCCTCCTTCCCTTTTCACACCCCTTGATTTTGGTTTAGTAGGCTTCTCATTTGCATGTGGTTTGGGAATAAAGGTTGCAAAACCTAATAAAACAGTTGTTAGTTTAATGGGTGATGGTGGATTTGGAATGACTATTTCTGAATTAAGTACTGCTGTAGAGCATGGCATTAACACAATTACAATTGTAATGAATAATAAGAGTTGGGGAGCAGAAAAAGCTTATCAAAAAGATTTCTATGGTGAAAGATATTTAGGAGCTGATATTCAAAGTCCTCCTTTTGATGAGGTTGCGAAACTATACGGTGCTAAAGGAATTAAAGTTAAAAAATTATCAGAAGTTAATGAGGCAGTAAAAAGTGCATTAAAAGTAAATAAACCAGTTGTTATAGATGTTGATGTAGATCCAAAAGCGTTATACAGTTTTAGGAGAGATAGCTTTACACATAGAATTAAAAAATGAAATTAGAATTACGAAAGTTTACTAAATTTGTAGATAAGACTTTTATCGAAGGTGGAAAAGAAGCTAAAGAACCTGTTTTGATGGTTTCTGTTGCTGCAGTTTTTAAAAATCCTTGGGATGGAAAAGGTTTTGTAGAAGATTTAAAACCCATTATTTTAGATCTAGCTCCTAAACTTGGAGATTTATTGGTTCCAGAACTTATAAAAGAAATAGGTTCTCCTGAAAAAATATTAGCTTATGGGAAAGCAGGTGTAGTTGGACTGAATGGAGAAATAGAGCATGCATCAGCATTTATTCATACATTAAGATTTGGTAATAAATTTAGAGATGCTGTTGGAGGAACTTCTTATTTAAGTTTTACAAACACAAGAGGTCCAGCTGGATCAAAAATATCTATCCCAATGATGCACAAAACCGACTCTGGTTTAAGACCATATTATCTTACACATGAGTTTACAATTCATGATGCTCCATTTGATGATGAAATTGTTATTGCAATCGGTGGCGCCTCGACAGGTAGAGCTCATGCAAGGACAGGTGATAGGTACCAAGATATGAAGGAGATGGGCATTGAACCAAAATAATAATGATCAATGCAACAGATTCTAAAGCTACATTCTATAAACTAAATCAAAAACAAGGAACTCCAATAGTATTTATTCATGGTGTGGGTCTTGATCATAATATTTGGGATCCACAAATTAATGAATTTGATAATACAGTTTTAATTTATGATATTCTTGGTCATGGTAGAACACCTTTAAATAAAGAAAAAATAAGTTTTGATGATTTTTCAGATCAAATTATAGATCTAATTGATGAATTAAAATTTGATAAAATTCACCTTGTTGGATTTTCAATAGGCTCATTGATTGCAAGAAACTTTGCAACGAGGTTTAGTGATAGATTAAAATCACTTACATTGCTTTGCTCAATATTTAATAGATCTGATGATGAACAAAAAACAGTAAATGAAAGGTTTGAACAGACAAAAAAAGATCAAAAACTGACAAAAGACGCACTCAAAAGATGGTTTAATAAGGATTTTATTGAAAAAAATCCTCTAATTTCAGATAAAATTATCACAATTCTTAAAAATAATAATATGGATAACTTTATTAAAGTTTACTCATTGTTTGTAAATCACAAAGATAACGAAAAATTTGAAAATATTAATGTTAAAACACTTGTGATGACTGGAGAAGGCGATGTCGGCTCAACTCCAGAAATGACTGATAATCTTAGTAAAAAAATTAAAAATTCTGAAGTAAAAATAATACCTGTAGGTAAACATCTGTGTAGTATTGAATGCTCTTATGATGTAAATAAAGCAATTAAAGAACATATTAAAAATGCCTGAATTGAAAAAATACAAAATGTTTATAGGAGGAGAATGGGTTGACTCTGATGCTAAAAAAACTTTTGAGACTTTAAATCCAGAGGATAATAAACCATGGGCAATTGTTCCTGAAGCAAGTGCGTCAGATGTAGATAAAGCAGTTCAAGCAGCTCAAAAAGCCTTTGAAGGAGATTGGCCTAAAATATTACCGCGTGAAAGAGCAAAGTTTCTAAGAGCTATTGGAAACAAGCTTAGAGATAACGCAGAATTACTTGGAAAAATTGAAACTATAGACACTGGAAAACTTTATAGAGAAACAAATAAACAAGCAAATTATATTGCTGAGTATTATGATTATTATGCAGGTATGGCAGACAAGGTCGAAGGTACAGTTCTACCAATAGATAAACCAAATATTCAAGCTATAACTTCAAGAATACCTATTGGTGTTATTGCTGCGATTGTTCCATGGAATTCTCAAATGTTTTTAACAGCAACAAAACTTGCACCTGCTTTAGCAATGGGAAATACTGTGGTTATTAAATCCTCTGAACTTGCACCAGCAGTAATGTTTGAATTTGCAAAACTGATTGAAGAAACTGGTATTCCTAAAGGAGTAGTTAACGTTATTACAGGATTTGGAGACCCATGTGGAAAGGCTTTAACTACACATAATTTAGTTGAAAAAGTTGCTTTTACGGGAGGGCCCGAAACTGCAAGACATATTATTAGAAATTCTGCAGAAAATTTATCAGAAGTAAGCTTAGAACTTGGAGGAAAAAGTCCTGTTGCAGTATTTGATGATGCTCATCAAGAAAATGCTGTTAATGGAATTACTGCAGGAATATTTGGAGCTAGCGGACAGAGTTGTATTGCTGGTTCAAGGCTATATCTTCAAAAAGGAATTTACGATGAGTTCCTTGATAAACTCACAAAAAGAGCTGAAAAAATAAAAATTGGTGCTCCCATGGATCCAGACACAGAAATGGGACCTTTGAGTAATTATAAACAGTTAGAAATTATTGAAAAAAACATAAAAAAAACCGCTGAACAGGGGGGAAAAATAAAATGCGGTGGTGAAAGGCATCCATTTTCAAATGAGGGATACTACTTTCCTCCCACAATAATTGAATGTGATAATCACAATCTTCCAACCGCAGAAAATGAGCTTTTTGGACCAGTTTTATCAGTTATGAAATTTGATACAGAAAATGAGGTAATAGAGAAAATGAACGATAATCAATATGGATTATCTTCTGGAGTGTATACGAGTGACTTCTCTAGAGGTCTAAGAGTTTCTAATGCAATTAGGGCAGGTATAACGTTTGTAAATACTTATCGATTGATTTCTCCTTCAGCACCTTTTGGTGGAATTAAAGATAGTGGATATGGAAAGGAAGCGGGAATGGACTCAATAAAGGATTATACTAGAGTTAAGACAACTTGGTATTACACATCTGATGAACCAACTTTAGATCCTTTCTCTATAAGATAATTTTTGTCTGCAAAACATACTTTACTTATTTTATTTGTTGTATTTTTATTAGGAAGTGCATATCCAACTGGTAAGCTTGGATTGAACGACACTATTCCACCAATTCTTTTTGGTTCATTAAGAATGGCTATTGTTTTTATTTGTTTAATTCCATTTTTTAAAATTCAAAGTATAGACAAAAAATATATTATTCCTTTGATTGGGTTTTCATTATGTTTTGGTGTTGCAGTAAATATGTTTTTATATTTATCTATAAATGCATCAAGTATACTTGCACCAATTACAATAGGTGCTCAACTTTCAATTCCCTTTGGGATTATATTAAGCTCAATATTTTTAAATGAAAAAATAAGTTATAAGAAATGGATATTAATTATGATATCTTTTTTTGGTATTGTCATACTCGCATTCGACCCTAAAGTAGTCGAGGAAATAATAGGGTCACTTCTTATTTGCGGTATGGCTTTTTTCTATGGGCTATCCCAAGTATTTTCGAGATATTTGAAAGAATTAGATGTTAAATTTACAAATACTATAATGAGCTTTACTGGATTTATAATTTTAATAATATTATCTGCAATATTTGAGGGAAATACATTTCAAACAATAAAAAATATTAGTTTAGGAAGTTGGTTCACAGTTTTATATGCAGGAGCAATTATTTCTTTGCTTGGACATTTAATGATGTTCTATCTTTATAAGTTTTATCCTCTTGATATGGTATTGCCATTCTACGCTTTATTCCCTGTATTTGGTTTAATCCTTACTTTTTTTATTTTTGGAGAAATTCCATCTATAATAACAGTCATTGGAGGAATAATTGTTATTACTTCAGTGTTTTTTGCCCAAAAAATGAGATAATTTTCTCATTGAAAATTAAAATCAATAGGATTTAATTTTGTTTATATAAATTGTTAACAATTAGAGGGAATATATGAAAAAACTAGTATTAGCGATGTTTGTATTTGTTTCTTGCTTTGCAACTAAAGCATATTCAGATGGACATGGCATTAAAATGGGAATTATTTTAGGATTTACAGGTCCTATTGAATCCCTAACTCCAGCAATGGCTGCATCTGCAGAGCTTGCATTTAAAGAAGCTTCAGATTCAGGTTCATTACTTGGAGGAAAGAAGATTTCTGTTGAGAGAGCAGATTCAACTTGTGTTGACTCAGCTGCTGCAACAGCTGCTGCAGAAGGTTTAATATCTGGCGGTGTAGTAGCAATTATGGGTGCTGATTGTTCTGGTGTAACTGGAGCTATTGCAACTAACGTTGCTGTTCCAAATGGTGTAGTTATGATTTCACCATCAGCTACTTCTCCAGGATTAACTGATCTTAATGATAATGGATATTTCTTTAGAACTGCTCCATCTGACGCAAGAGGTGGTCAAGTATTAGCAGATATTACTAAAGATAGAAAAGTAAAAAGTATTGCAGTTACACACACTAACAACGACTACGGTAAAGGTTTAGCAGATGTATATGTTGCAGCTGTTAAAGCTCATGGAATAAACGTAACAGTTGTTACAGCTCATGAAGAAGGTAAAGGAGACTACGGTGCTGAAGTTGCAACATTGGCAGCAGCAGGTGGCGATGCTTTAGCTGTATTAGGTTACTTAGACCAAGCTGGCGGAAGTATCATTGATGGTTCATTAGACTCAGGTGCGTTTGACGTATTTGTTTTATCTGATGGAATGATCGGTGACTCTTTAACTGACAGATTCGGAAATGATCTAAACAAATCATTTGGATCTTTGCCAGGATCAATGGGTAAAGGTGCTACAATATTTAAAGGTGTAGCTGGTGGAGCAGGAATTGATTCATCTGGACCTTATACTTCAGAGTCTTACGATGCAGCAGCATTAATAGTTTTAGCTATGCAAGCAGGTGGTAAAGCTGATCGAGCTACTGTTCAAGCAAATGTAATGTCAGTTGCAAATGCTCCAGGAGAAAAAATATATCCAGGAGAATTAAAAAAAGCATTAGATTTACTTGCTAGCGGTAAAGCAGTTAACTACGAAGGTGCATCTAGTGTTGAATTTACTGATGTTGGAGAAGCATCAGGTGCCTTTATTGAAAAAGAAATTAAAGGTGGAAAATTCAAAGACAAAAAACAAAGATAATATTTGTTAAATTTAACTCCAGCGGTGAAAGCTGCTGGAGTTTTTTTTATTTTAGAATACTCATAAAAACATAAACTGATAGCAAGGACATGAAGAGGACTATAGAATAATTAATTGTTTTCCATAGTCTTTCACTACTTATATAATTAGATAAGAATTTTGAGAGATATCCTAGTATAAAAAAGAAAAGAAATGATGAAAATGATGCTCCAATACCAAAAAGGTATTTTTGAGTTATTAAAAAATCTTTAGAAAAATTACCTAAAAAAAATACCGTATCTGAATACACATGTGGATTTAAGTAAGTAAAACCAAGTGTTTTAAAAATTGTTGAGATAAAAGTGTTTCTATCAGAATTTTTATTAATCGAAATTTGATTATTAATCGACTTTAATTTCCTCCAGATAAAATTTATTAAAAATAAAAGAAGGAGAAGATTTAATATGAGTTCAATTAATGGTGAAAAAAAACTCTGGAAATGATGAAATAGAAATATTCCTAAAAAAATAAGTATAAAATCAGATAATGAACAAATTAAGCAAACAATAAATACATGTTTCTTTTTAAGACCTTGTTCAATTACAAATATATTTTGTGCTCCAATTGCTAGGATTAAACTAAGACCTGTAAGAAAACCAAATATTAAATAGCTCACTTTCCAAGATTATTGTTTAATAATCTTTTCAGGAATTATGCCCTGAGGTCGAAATCTCATTATTAAAAGAAGACCTATTCCAACTAATAAAAATCTAAAATACGGTGCACTATTTATTAAATGAATTTTTATCTCATTTGTTTCTGGAAGATGTGCAGTAAATAGATTTATAAAAAATAATGCAATTGGTGCAGCTTCTACCCATAAAAACCAAACTACAAAACCACCAAGAATTGCTCCAAAATTATTACCTGTTCCACCTACAATTACCATCACCCATATAACAAATGTATATCTCATAGGTCGGTAACTTCCTGGTGTAAATAATCCATCATTAGTTACCATCATTGCTCCCGCTATTCCAACAATGGCTGAACCTAAGATAAATATAAATAAATGCTGTTTAACAACATTCTTTCCCATTGCACTTGCCGCTTCTTCATTGTCTCTTATGGCTCTCATCATTCTTCCCCAGGGTGAATAAAGTGCTTTTTGAGTAACTAACAATAAAATAATAACTACTACTAAATATAACCCAGCAAAACAAAGTTTTACATAAATTGAAGACGCATCTATTACCAATTGGTTTAAAAGGTCTTGTCTTTCCGTAAATGAGTTGGTTAATGATAATTTTGTAGAGTGAAATTTTTCAACTAAGTCTATAAACCATGGGGATGTTTGTAAATCTATTTCATATGGAGCAGGTCTCTTTAATCCTATAACATTTTTTACACCCCTTGCTAACCAATCCTCGTGTTTTATAATTGAAACAACTATTTCTGCTATTAATAAAGTTGCTATGGCTAGATAATCTGCTCTTAAACCTAATGCAACTTTTCCAACTATAAATGCTAAACCAGCTGCAAAAAAACCACCAACAATCCAAGAGAATAAAACCGGCATTCCTAAACCACCTAAAAAACCAGTTTTAGCTGGCTCAACAGCCTCTATTAATTCGATAGCTGGCCCTGAAATTATTTTGATAAGAAAAAGCCCAACTATAATTATTCCTGCAACTAAGTAGTTTCTTTTCTTTGATTTTTCTATGTTTTTGAGAACATATCTTATAGAAAATATCATTATAACTATCAGCAAAAGACTCATTAGCATATTTACTCCTCCAACACTCCATGCTTCAGAAACTGGAGCAACAGACACAAGTACTACTGCTAAACCCCCTAGAGCTGTGTAGCCCATTATTCCAAAGTTTATAAGACCCGCATATCCCCATTGAATATTTGCACCCATAGTCATTACAGCTGAAATCATACAATAATTAAAAATTGTCAAAGCAATAGACCAAGACTGAAAAATACCCACTAAAATTATTAACCCTAACATAATTGAATAAGCAATAATTATATTTAAGTAATTCTTCATATTTTCTTTCCTTCAAAAATTCCAGATGGCCTAAATACCAAAACAATGACCAAAATTGAGAATGATATTGCAAACTTGTAATCCGTAGATAAAAGTTGCATCAAAGAGTTTGGTTCCAGTTGTTCTGGTAAAATATAAATGAAAAATCTTTTATATGCATACGTGAGAAATATTTCTGCGAATGCAATTAAATACCCACCAAGAAAAGCACCATAAGGATTACCAATACCTCCAGCTATAGCTGCAGCAAATATAGGAAGCATATTATTAAAATAAACAAAAGGTCTGTAGCTTTTATCTAAGCCATATAATACGCCTCCTATAGTAGCTAAAATTCCTGCAATTATCCAAGTTATAAGAACTACTTTTTTTGGATCTATTCCTGAGAGCAATGCTAAATCCTCATTATCTGAATAAGCTCTCATACTTGTTCCTGTTTTTGTTTTATTTAAAAACCAAAATAAGATCGCAACTAATATAATAGTTACTAAAATAGTAATGATTTGTGTTGATTTGATTGTTAACCCTTCAGCTAGTCCTGTCATATCCTTAAATTCTGACGCTTTTAGGATAAATTTTTCCCCATCCATAAATCTTCTATCAGTGGGACCAATAATTATTCTAATAATTGCTTGAGTTACGAACATTACACCAATGCTAACCATTGCTAATTGCACTGGGGGACTTTTATTTATTCTATAATAACTAAAAACTGTTTTATCTATGATGAGCATATAGAATATCATCATTGCAACGGCAAAAGGTATAGTAAGTAAAGCTGTTGGCAAAAAACCGAAACTTATTCCTTTTGATTGCAAATAATAAGTAAATAAAACTGCAAACATAGTTCCAAAAGACATCATGTCTCCTGTTGCAAAATTAGCAAATCTCAAAATTCCATAAATAAGGGTAACAAATATTGCCCCCAAAGCTAATTGAGACCCATAGGTTAAGGCAGGTAATATTGTGTAATTCAATAATACAATAATTGCATTGATAAAATCCATAATTAAGCTCCTAAAAATGACCTTCTTACTTCTGGATCATTTAACAATTCCTTTCCAGAACCTTCAAATTTATTTTCACCAGTTACTAAAACATAACCACGGTCTGATATGCTAAGTGCTTGTTTTGCATTCTGCTCTACCATAATTATTGCTACTCCAGTTTTTTTAACTTTAACTATATGTTCGAACAATTCATCCATCACAATAGGTGAAACACCAGCAGTTGGTTCATCTAACATTAAAACTGATGGCTGTATCATTAAAGCTCTTCCTAAGGCTACTTGTTGTCTTTGACCACCAGATAATTGTCCAACAATTTGGTCTCTTTTTTCTGCTAAAATTGGAAATAATTCGTATATCTGATTGATGACTATATCGATATCATCTTTTCTAAGAAATCCACCTATTTCAAGATTTTCTCTTACTGTCAATTCTGAAAAAACATTTTTTGTCTGTGGCACAAAAGAGATTCCTCTTTGAACTCTCTCTTGTGGGGAAAATTTGGATATGTCTTGATCTTCTATAACTACACTTCCAGATTTTAAATTTAATAAACCTAACATTGCTTTCATGGCAGTAGACTTTCCAGCACCATTTGGACCTAGGATTGCAACAATTTCCCCTTTGTCGACATTTATAGAACAAGAATTAATAATATCTGGACCATCACCGTAACCACCTGTCATATTATTTCCCTCAAAAAATGCCATTAGCTAGTTTCCCCATTAATTTTTTTTACTCTACCGAGATAGCTTTCTATAACTTGCTCATTTTTTTTTACTTCATCAGAGGTTCCTTCAAATAGAACTGCACCCTCTGACATTACAATTACTGGGTCGCACATCCTACTAATGAAATCCATATCGTGTTCAATCATACAAAATGTATAATTTTTTTCCTTATTAAGTCTTAAAATTGCAGTTCCCAGTTCTTTTAATAGTGTTCTATTAACACCCGCTCCTACCTCATCTAATAAAACTAATTTGGCATCTACCATCATGGTTCTTCCTAATTCTAGTAATTTTTTTTGACCTCCTGACAGATTTCCTGCTCTTTCATTAGCTAAGTGCTTTAAATTTAAAAATTCTGCTACATCATAGGCTTTAAGTCTTATTTGTTCTTCCTCTTCTTTAATAAGTTTAGGCTTTATAAATGCATTTAACAGTATTTCTCCAGTTTGGTTTCCTGGAACCATCATTAAATTTTCTAAGACAGTAAGATTAGAGAATTCATGTGCAATTTGAAAAGTTCTTAGAAGTCCTTTTGAAAATAATTCGTGAGATGGTATGTCCGTTATATTTTCTTTATTAAAAAAAACTTTTCCTTTTGAGGATTTTAAATTTCCTGCAATAAGATTAAATAGAGTGGTTTTTCCAGATCCATTTGGACCAATAATTCCAGTTATTGTGCCCCTTTTAATAGTTAATGAACAATTAGATACAGCAGCAAGTCCTCCAAAATATTTTGAGATATTTTCTATTTTCAGAATATTTAAATCTGATGACATAGAGAATTATACTTTGTTAAGTCTTTTAAGAATACTATTTAATGTTTTCTCTGTAGACTTATAAAAACCTGCTTTTCTTAGTTCTTGTACTCCTTGTTCATTTAATCCTTTGGGAGTTTGAGACTCTTTAACTAAAAATTTTAAATCCTTATCAGAGTTTCTTAATGCATCTTCAGACAATGCAACAAACAGTGAAGTTATATATTTTTGAGCTTTGTCTTTTTTAACACCTCGTTGTACAAGCCAATTAGACATGGTATTTAATAATTGATAAAATGGAGCCATCATACCTGATGTCGACCAAAAGTTTTTAGATAACTTTTCATTATTGATTTCAACTGTTGTTCCAAGTTTATTGAAAAAGTTTTTTAATGTTTTATTTGGAGGAAAAACTGGAACTGGTCCCTTTCTAAATGATATTGGTGGAAGTGGTATAGCTCTAAAAATTTTTGCCTTTACATTAATTAATTTCTTTAGTCTTGGTAAAGTAATTGTTGAGATAAAACTTATTATTGTTTGGTTAGACTTAAATTTTAGCGTTTTGATTATTTCTTCTCCAACCGTAGGTGTAACTGCAAGAAAAATCCAATCACAACTATTAATAATTTCTTGATTTGACTTGCCAATACTTACTTTTTTGTTATTTTTTGATAATTTTTTTGCAACAGAAAGATTCCTAGATGAAACTAAAATTTTGGAATATTTAATTTTTGACGAAGAAATACCTGTAACAACTGATTCAGTTATTTTTCCAGTTCCTATAAAACCAAGTTTCATAGAGGTAATTACTATACTTAATTATTAAAAAAGGAACCTCTAATTCTAAGCAATTCCCTTGATAATTTTTTATTTTCTTTGAATGGTTTTCTGCCATGTAGCCAAAAGTAATTATTTGCAACTATAGCACTACCTACTGGTAGAGAGGTTACAATTTTATTTTGGCTTCCCTCTAATGAATCTGATAATTTTTGAAGAAATAAACCCTGCTTCATATTTTTTGGTTCTGGAAATTGGTCTATATAAGAAATTGTAGGTTCTCCATTTTGATCTTTTGAAAAAACTGGATGTTCGACTTTATAACCAACATTTTTACTCTTAGGAGAACCCCAAATAAAATCTTGTTTACCAACTTCATCATTTACTAAATCTGACAAATGTTCCCAATCATCAAGATGTAATAAAGCAGTTTCTCCACCGTCTACATTTTCTTCCTCCAATTTTGACATTAATATCCAATCGGTAGTCTCTTTTACATAAGTGCCATCAGTATGAAGATCCATATTTATATATGCTTTTCTTAGATAAGAATCGCTATTATCATCATGCTTTACATGAAATCTTGCATAATATTTTCCAGCCATTGAGTCATGATTAGGATTGCCAATTAAATGTGTAATTGCTGTAGATAGCTTAATTAGAAATGTTTGATCAATTTTAGATGAAATGTTTTTAGGTCCTATTATGAAGCAACCTGTATTTCTATTTTTTAATATATGGTTTAAAAGTTTACTTAGTTTATGAGATGTGCTCTCATCTAGACTTTTTGCAATTGTAAAACGTGTAAAGGGTTTATATTCGAGTGCAGTTATATCAAATTTTTTAAAAGGAAATATAAGTCTTTCAATTATTTCATCTTCAATTTTAATATTTATAATTCTTTTTGATTTTTCATGAAAAGATATATCAAATCCATCTATTTGTTTTAAATCTTGCATTAATTTGTTTTATTGCAAATTCCTATTGAGTCTGGTCCACAAATTTCACCATTAGTCCAGATCGCACCTATTAAGTTAGCTCCATCAAAATTTGCATTTAAAATATTTGAAGACGTAAAATTTGCTTCCATTAAGTTTGAATTTTGAAAATTTGTATCTATCAATGTAGATCCCATGAAGTCCACTCTTGTTAAATTAGCACTTGAGAAATTTGAAAGTTCAAAATTCGCCCCTGTTAAAATTGACTCATATAAATTCGCTCTAATAAATGATGATTCAGAAAATGTTCCAAATGAAAGATTTGAATTCATCATTATGCTCTTGTCGAAATTTACTTGAATAAAACTTGCAAAAGACAGATTTGAATTAGGAAGGTAACTTCCTTGTAAATCTTGACCATCTGAAAATTTGCATTTTGTATAATCTACACCATCAGTTATAGGATCATCACAACCAGCGTTTACATTACTACTAAAAATTAAAAAAAATATAATAAAAATAAGTTTTTTCATACCGCAAAACTATTTAATGCAGCTAAAATTATAGCAGATAATACTGTTGGATAAACTAAATTTCTTTTTGTGACATAAAAAATTAATATTGATAATAAAATTACAATTATCCTTGAAATATAGTTGACTTCGGAAAGATCTCCTGACGGAAATATGAGTATTCTTGAAATTAAGGCAGCTAAAGTTGAATATGCTATACAATTGAACCATCTATAAATTTTAGATTTTTCACTAATTTTTTCTGAGGTAAATGCTCCAAGAAATCTCGATAAATAAGTTGCGAGAGAAGTTACTATTATTGCTAAAACTATGTTAATTGCCATATTTTTCTCCAATAAAATAAGAAATTGTCCCAGCAACCAACCCACCGATAAGTACACTCCACTCGGGAGAAATAAAATAAAAAATAGGTCCTAATAATGCACCAAGTAAAATTGCAGATGTAAGTTGTACTGTCTTCATTACACCTATCATTGCACACATAAAATAAATTGGGTTTATTATCGCTAGAGCAATAATCATATCTCTATTTAAAAAATCAGAGGCATAATAACCAATAATGGTTGAAAAAATTGCAACCAACCATGTGGCTGTTCCTATACCAATCCAAAAATCTATTCTGTATTTCCTTTCTATTTCCTCATAGTTACTTTTTAAAATCAACCATGATGAAACAGCAACAAAATGACATGATAAGTAATATTTCCATCTTGGTTGGCTTTCATGTTTTAATAATGGCATAATTGAAACCGTCATTGGATAAAGTCTTGAGTTAACCAACCACACTGCAAGAAAAATATTTACAAGCGAGGCACCAATTAACATAGACTCTGCCATGACTAAAGATCCTGGAAGAGCATAAGTTAACAAAGTTGAAAAAATACTTTCTTGGATAGTAAAACCTAAATTTTTAAGCAAAGCACCGATTGCAACAAAACTCGCACCTAAGGCAATGGCTGGGCTATCAAATTTTTTTGATGCAATTATTCCTTGAAGAAAATATTTGGAGCTGATCATCAACCGCCTAAAAATAGACGACCTACATCTGGATTATTTAAAAGTTCATCTCCTTTACCTGCAATAGCAGTTTGTCCAGAAACTAAAACATATCCAATGTCGGCAAACTCCAAACCCTTTTTGGCATTTTGTTCAACCAATATAATTGTTTTTTTCTCATTTTTTTGAAGATCATCTAAGATTTCAAATACCATTTGAATATATCTTGGTTCTAATCCAATTGAAGGTTCATCAACTAATAAAATAGATGGTTTCATTACTAAAGCTCTAGATATTTCTAACAATCTTCTCTCACCGCCAGATAAAACTTTGGCTGGTTGGTTTCTTCTATTTCTTAATCTCTCATATTTCTGAAGAACTCTCTCTGCTTCTTCAAATGACTCTTCAGTTTTATCTTTTATATATCCGCCCATTAAAAGGTTTTCTTCTACAGTCATGTCTGGAAAAACAGAATTATCTTGAAGTATATAAGCTATTCCTTGAGATTTTAGTTTCTCTGCAGGCGTAAGGTTTGTAATTTCTTTGCCATCAACTTCGATTTTACCAGAAAAAATATTCGTAAAACCATATATTGAATGAAGGATTGTCGATTTTCCTGCTCCATTGGGACCAATCAAACATAATGATTGTGCCTTGCTGACAAACAAATCTAAATTATGAAGAATTTCCATTTTACCATAGCCAGCTGATAAACCTTTAATTGTTAAGTGAATATTATCCTCTGAAAGTTTTTTTAGATCGTCAGCACCAGGTGCTTTACCTAATACTTCATATTGATTAGCCATTATTGTGCTCCTAAATAAGCATCTATAACTCGCTTATCATTTTTAATTTCATCTGGTGTTCCATTGGCAAGCATTTTTCCATGTGCTAAGCAAAAAATACTTTCTGCCAATTGCATAATTACTCTCATATTGTGTTCAATGACTAATAAAGTAATTCCAAAATCTTGATTTACTTTTATTAATCTATCTATAATTCCATTTATCAATGTTGGATTAATACCTGCGGTTGGTTCATCCAAAAGTAACATTTCTGGTTCATTCATCAATGCCATTGCAAGTTCTAAAAGTTTTTGTTGACCAAATGATAAGTCACCTGCTCTTAAATTTCTCTTCTGATATAGTCCAACAAAGTTTAACAAATTTTCGGCCTTATCTGTTAAGTTTTTAGGAACTTTAGAGAAAATGGAAACTAAACTTTCGTCACTAGCTTTATGACTTATTAGCATGTTATCAACACAATTAAGTTTTCCATATATTCTTGTTTGTTGAAATGTTCTTAGAAGACCAAGTTTTGCAATAATTGGAACTGGTAATTCTGAAACCTCTTTACCATTAAATTTTATTGAACCTTGATCTATGGGATAAGTTCCTACTATAGAATTAAATAACGTCGTTTTTCCAGATCCATTTGGACCAATAAGTCCAACAATTTTTCCTTTTTCGACTGCCATAGAAATATCAACATTGGCCTTAACACCTCCAAAAGATTTACTCACATTATTTACTTCAAGTATACTCATTTGAGTTCAACCTGTGCCTTACGATCAGCCTCATCGACCACTTCTCCAAATCTTTCAGGATATTTTTCTCTTAACCACCCCATAATTCCCTCAGGAAAATAGATAACAATGACAACTATTAGCACTCCAAGGGCTACATACTGCCATCCAAGGAAGAATGTCCAAAAACCCTCTTTAAATATATGAAAAACGGTAGCTCCAATAACGGGTCCCCACAAAGTTCCTTTACCACCTAATATTGCCATCAATACCATAAACACTCCCATTTCTCTTCCATCAAAAGCAACGTCGGTTGAATCTATATATCCAACAAGTCCACCCATGATACCTCCAGCTAGACCGCAGAAAAAAGCAGATATCATCCAACCAATAATTTTATACTTCATAGTTTGGATGCCCATGGCTTCTGCCTTATCTTCATTATCTCTTATTGCATTTAGAACTAATTTAAATCTGGTTGAGTAAATTGCTTTAACAGCAAGAAATGTAAAAATTAAAACTGCAAAACTACAAAAATAAAAAAATTCTCCTCTTGCTTCTAAACTTCCAACTTTTGGAAAAGGAGGAGTGGTAAATCCTTGACCTGCTCCAATTATTTCTATTCCTCCTGAAATTTCTCCAGCAGCAACACCTAAACCTAATGTGCAAATCGCAAAATAATGTCCTCTAAGACCTAAAATTGAGTAGCCAATTAAACCTGCTACTATTGCAGGAACAATTGCAGCTACAGCAAGTCCTACTGCAAATCCTTGAAAAAATTGTGCAGGAGTATGGACAAATGTTTTTTCTCCGCCACCTTCTGTCCATTCAGCTAAAGGAAAGAACATCCCAACTTGAACCGAGGCACAGAGATACATTCCAAGTCCATAAAAAAGAATATTTCCAAAAGTATTATATCCCATTTCTCCACCTTGAACATTCCATGTAATTGCTAAGATGATTAAGATACAAAGAATAGACAATTGAACTTTAAATGCTGGGAAAACAAAAGGTGCTGAGACACCAAATATTAAAATAGCAGCATATAAAATTATATTTTTATTCATTATTTTAAGTACTCTCTTTTTTTAGAAAGTTTAAATCTTCTATAAACTAAAATTAAAACTAATAACAAAAATACAGAGCCTATTCTAAATTCTGTTCCTAAAATATAATCTGCAAATTCTTCAAAAACACCAAGACCCATTCCTGACATGGCTACGCCAGGTAAATTTCCCAAACCTGCAACAATTACAATCATAAAAGATCTTATTGTGTAAGGTAATCCCATATAAGGATGAATGGTAAATGTAATCGAGATTAGTGCTCCAGCAACTCCACACAATGCTGCGTTTATTCCAAAAGTTGCTGCGTAAACTTTTTCTGTATCTACACCTAATATTTTTGCAGCTCTAGCATTTTGAGCAGTTGCTCTAATAGCTCGTCCTAGTTTTGATTTTTTCATATAAATCACTAATCCAATAGCAAATACTATGCTTATAAATGCTGAGAAAATCTTAGAGTTTGGCAATGTTACAGAATTATCAAATAACATAGTTGTCCCATAACCTGAATTTGCAAGAACAACATCTGCACCAAAAGCAAAGTTCATTAACTGCATAAATAAAATACTTATGCCAAACGTTGCAAGAATTGAGATGAACAAATCTCTATCAACAACCTTATTAATAACCAATTTGTAAATGATAACCCCAACAAAATACATTATAATTGGTGAGACTATTACTCCCCACGCTGGGTGAATTCCATAAAGATACATAAAGTATGCAATATATCCACCTAATATAACAAGATCACCTTGAGCAATATTAATTATATTCATAACTCCCCATTGAAGAGCCATTCCATATGCAATAAGTGCAAATAATATTCCAAGTAACAATCCGTCTAAGACAGCTTGAACGGTTAACATTGGAACTTGAAATATTAAAAAATCCATAAATTTTTAAATGCTTATAAAAAAAAGCCCCCTAATGCTAGGGGGCTTTTATTCTTTTTTATATTATCTGTCTGACCACTTAGGAATTGGGTGAATTAATTCCGCTGAAGCCCATTTTAACGGAGCTACAACTTTATTTTCACATTTTCCTGCATCATCACACATAACTTGAAATAATACCATTGGCTTATCAACGTTTTGACCACCTTCAGCAAATTTTATGTTTCCATAAAAAGTTTGCATGTTAGTAGCAGCAAGAGCATCTCTAACTTTCTTTTGATCAAAAGATCCTGCTCTTTCAAAAGCATCTTTAAACACTAACAAAGCCGCAGAAGATTCTGCTGCTTGGTATGGTGGTGCATAACCAAACTCTTTTGTAAAGTCTGCATCATAAGTCATACCATCAGTAAAGAAATCATCTTTATATGTTAATGTTTTATGCCATTGAGAAGCACACAAAGCGTATTGTGAATTTGCACCATGTTGCTTAGACAATTTAGCGGCATCACAGTGTGTCATTGCTAACATTGGAACATCAACTTTCATTTCAGCAATTTGTCTAATGGCTGTTAAAGCACCTTTTGTATGTCCTGAAACAACAAGAACATCGGGTTTAGTTGCTTTAACTTTTGCTAAAGTTGCCGCCATATCATTAAGCTCTTTTGGAAGTTTGTCATCGATTATAATTTTTGATCCTGTTTCTTTTGCAGCATCTAAAATACCCAATCTAACGTCCTGTGAGAATGCATCTTGCTCAAAAGCTTGTGCAATTCTTACACCTTTTCCACCATTAAGCTCAACTGCTGTTCTGATTGCAACATCCAAATATAAGTTTGCTGGCGCTAGCACCGCAAATAAATATTTGTAACCTTTTGTAAACAAAGATCTTGATGCACCATTAGCTTCTACCATTGGGACACCATATTTCTCAGTTACAGGTGCAATTGCTTTAGTTAAACCTGAACTGTAAGGTCCAAGCATAAACTCAACACCATCTTGTGAAATCAATCTTTCTGCAAGTTGCGCTGCTCTTTTAGGGTTTGATTCATCATCGTAGTAGATAATGTCAAACATGTAAGTTTTTCCTCCAACTTTAACACCACCCATGCTGTTAATTCTGTCGACGGCCATGTTGTAACCGTTTTGAGTATGAACACCATTAGATGAATATTTTCCAGTTAAAGAAATTGCAGCACCTAATATAATTTTATCACCAACAACTTTTGCTAAAGAAACAACTGATGTTGAGAATAAAATTGCTATTGCAGAAACAAATGTAACTATAATGTTTTTAATTTTCATTTATCTCCTCTTTTATTATTAATTAATTAATTTAAACCTTATTTAACTAAGAAATTAATTTTTTTGCAAGTAACAGTAGTATCGCATTAACGCCTAAAATTGTTGCATAAATGCAATTATGCCGGCTATTACTATTAAAACGCACGCAGAAATTGTGTTTATAACTTTTGCGTTAGCTTTAACCCAAGTAATCATTTTATTTGCTAGAATTGCGTAACCGACTAAAGATAAAAAATCTAAAAATACATATGTTGTTATTAGAATAATAAATTGAACAACATAATTAGAGCTAAAATCAATAAATTGTGGAAAAATAAATGGAAAAAACATCCAAGCTTTAGGACTTGTTCCAGCAACTAAAAAGCCATCTTTATAAAAAGATAAAAAACTTTTTTCAGATTTTTCTTCAGAATTTATACTTTTTGGTCGGGATTTATAAATATCATAAGCAAGATATAGAATATAAACTATTCCAACCCACTTAAATGTATTAAGCAACTTAGGATTATCTGAAATAAATGAACCAATAACAAATATAACAAGAGTTGCTTGAATAATATTTGCAGTAACATCTCCTAATGCTGTCCATACGCATTTCTTAACACCATAATTCATTGAATATGAAATTATTACTATCCTAGGTGTTCCAGGGGTTATAAACATGAGGATAATTATTTGGAGAAAAAGGAAGTAATTTAGAGGAAGCATCTTAGGATAGTCCTAAAAAACCGGGAGCTAAAGATGGCTAGATAGGACTATCTATTAGTGATATTATCATAAGCATTAAAATTTGCATTAAGATTTATTTAGAGTTTTACTGAGAAATCTATGAAAAAAAGTCACAGGCCTACAACTAAAGTCAAAAACCCTGAGCCAAAACCAGGAAGTCCAGACTGGGTTATCTGGGCAGCATGGGCTGACAGAATTACATTTGAGGAAATAGAAAAAAAAACAGGAAAAACTGAAGCTGAAGTTATCAAGATAATGAGAGGAAATCTTAAACCCTCGTCTTTTAGGTTATGGAGAAAAAGAGTAAATTCACAAAGTATTAAACATAGAAAAAAATTTGAATATTCAAGAAAACAAATAAGAGTAAAAATTAAGAAAAATGAAATTCTTAACTGGTAAATTAGCAAAATATAATTATATCTAAAGTATGAAAAATATAACTATGTATTCAGGGCCGATGTGCGCCTTTTGTGATGCTGCAAAAAGATTACTGAATAGAAATAATCTTGAATACAAAGTGATTGATGTATCAACTGGTCCAGATTTAAGAGATGAAATGATTAAAAAAGCAAATGGAAAACGTACAATTCCTCAAATCTTTTTTAACGATGAGCATATTGGTGGTTATCAAGAACTTAGAGACCTAGAAAAAAATGGTACTTTAGAAGCATCTTTAAAGTAAATTAATTCCAATCTATTAAACCTAATTGTTTTTTTGCTAATTCACTTAAATCATTAATTTTAATTCTTCCTTTATAATTAATTTCGTAATCCTCAGCAGCAAAATCTGGTGGACTTTTACCTTCAATAAATTTTTTCGATTGTTTTTTTATGTAATCAATATTTTTTTTACAGTATGGAGTTGCTCCTACATAAATAACATTTGAATATGTTTTACCCATATGTTTTTCCTCAACAGCATGCACAACGTCGGGGTGCCACCAAATAGTATCTCCCGGATACATTTTTGGAATTGAAATTAAACCTTCTAACAATAAGCTATGATATTTTTCATTTATTGATAAAGCTTTCCCGGCTTTTGAACCACATAGCTCGTTTTTAGGCACATCATCTAGTAAAGCTCTTGTTAAAACATATGCCATTCCTTTAGCGATAGGAATTAATTGTAAAGTTCCATCATTTGGACCTTGCTCTGTTAAGGCTGTCCATCCTTGGAATGTTCTAAATACATGCGCTACCGCAGGTGACTCAAATTCAATTGTTTCGTCTCTATATTTTGCATCAAACGGATTATAATTTTCGAAATTATCTGAAAAAATGTCATTATAAATTTTTTGATATGCATTATCAGTCCATCTTTCAATCGATCCAGCATCACAATGTGGTGATAATCCCAATGTATCGTCTCCTGGTTCTCTTCTTCTTACTCGATCCGCGTATACAAGTTCTTTATTTGGATCAAAAACACTTTTATCCTTATACTTATAATTCCAAAGATTATTTAGCCATTTTTTAACCTTTTCCATTTCTTGAGAGTGTCTAATTTCTGATTGTGCTTTGGACCAATACAATCCAAAAATTTGAGGTTTCCCTGATTTGAGATCACTGAAATATTTATCTATACCTATTTTTTTTTTTTGATCTTCAAAATAATTATTTTCTAAAACATATTGATCTAGATTTTTATTAAGATCTTTCATTTTTTTTTCACTAAAAACATTTCTAATTATTACACAACCACGTTTCAGAACTTTCTCATTAATAGTCCTTTCATTTTCAATTAAAATATTTTTAAATTCTGTTTCTGGGATAATCGAATTCTGAAAACGTTTAATTAACTCAACTTCTTTTTTGATATATTTCTCAATATTTTTAAAATTACTTAAATAATTTTTCGACTTATTTTTTAACTTGATTTTTTCAGACATGATCTTGTTTTGTATTTCAATTATACTCATAATTTGAAATCAATTATTTAGGTTTAAAAACTAAGCAAACTCCATTATTACAATATCTTTTTCCTGTTGGTTGCGGGCCATCATCAAATATATGGCCGTGATGTCCTCCACAATTCTTGCAATGGTACTCGGTCCTGGCATAACCGATATGATAATCTGTTGTAGTTTCAAATGCATCAGGTAGAGACTCATAAAATGATGGCCAGCCAGAGCCACTTTCATACTTTGTATTAGAGTCAAACAATTTCACTCCACAGTTTGCACAATGATAACTTCCCTCTCTCTTTTCAAAATTAAGTTCGCTTGAACCTGGTGGCTCTGTTGCTTCTTCAAATAATACTTTATTTTGTTGATGAGTTAAATTTGGATTATTTTTTGTCATTTAAATATTTAGCACAATTTTTATGTAAACTTGCATGTAATTCAATAAGTTTTTTAAAGTCTTTATTGTAACCACCTCCTAAAACTCCACAAATTGGAACTCTTCTTGTAAAAAAGTTTTTAATAACCATCTCGTCTCTTTTATTAATTCCTTTATCAGTAATGCACAACTTACCTAATCTATCATCTAAGTGAATGTCAACACCTGCGATATAAAAAACAAAATCGAAATTAAAATCGTTTAGAAAAATTAAATTTTTTTTTAAAATATCTAAATACTCATCATCTTCCATGTTTTGTTCAAGCTCAATGTCCAGATCACTTTTTGATTTAATTGGTGGATAATTCACTTTTGTGTGCATACTAAATGTAAAAACGTTATTTTCATTTTTAAATATTTCTGAATTTCCATTACCTTGATGAACATCTAAATCAACTATTAGGATTTTGTTAGCCAACCCTCTATTCAAAAGATATTTTGCAGCAACAGCCACATCATTAAAAACACAAAAACCAGCTCCCTCGTCATAAATAGCATGATGACTTCCACCAGCTGTATTACAAGCTATTCCATAATTAATTGCTAATTTAGAGGCCAATACGGTTCCACCTGTTGCAACTAAAGATCTTCTGACCACACTATCAACTAAAGGGAAACCTATTTTTTTAATCAATCTTTGCTCTAATGTTTTATTTTTAATTTTTAAAATATACTCCTCCGAGTGAACTTCTTTTAGAGTATCTACTGAGCATGGATCAGGTTTATAAAACTTCTTAACTACCTTTTCTTTTTTAAGAAAACTTGCTAATTCACCAAACTTTTTAATTGGAAATTTATTAACATCACCAATTTTTGCTTCATAATCAGGGTGATTTACAACTGGTAATTCCACTTTACTTTATTTCTCGAATAGGCTTACCAGCAACACAGGCTTCTAAATTCTCGATCATTTGTGTATAGAAAATAGAATAATTTTCTGCTGTGACATAGCCTACGTGTGGAAGCAAAAGTGCGTTAGGCACAAATCTCAATTTATGACCACTGGGTAGAGGTTCTTTATCATAAACATCGATACCAGCTCCAGCAATAATATTAGTTGACAAAGCTATAATTAAATCGTCTTCGTTTACAATCGGACCTCTTGAAGTATTAATTAGAAATGCAGATTTTTTCATTTTATCAAATTCAGCAAGCTTTATACAATCCTTGTATCTTGCACCTCCCTGAACATGAATTGAAATAAAGTCAGAGTTTTGAATAAGATCCTCTTTGCTAGAGGGTAAAACATCAAGTTCTTTACACTTATCTAGACTTAAATTTTCACTCCATGCCATAACTTGCATGCCAAAAGCTTTTGCTATTTTAGCAACCTGAGATCCAACTTTTCCTAAACCAATAACTCCTAAAATTTTACCTTTTAATTCTATGCCTACCGTTGTTTGCCAATAACCTTGATACATATTATCAACCTCAACTTTAATATTCCTTGCAAGGCCTAAGATTAAAGCCCATGTTAACTCGCATGTTGGATTTGAATTAATTTCAGTTCCAGTAACAATAATTTTTGCTTTCTTTGCTGCCTCTAGATCTATTGCTTTATTTCTCATTCCGCTTGTTGAAATATATTTTAATTTTTTTAAATTTTTAATGAGATTTGAACTTATTATAGTTCTCTCCCTCATGATAAGCAGAGCTTCATATTCTTTTAATTTTTCAATAGTATCATCTTCATTTTCAAAAGATTCACTAAAAATCTCAATATCATACTTTGATGAAAGATTTTTCAAATCTATAAATTCTTGAGCAACGTTTTGATAATCGTCTAAAATGGCTACCTTAAGCATTTTGAGTTTTTTTGTTCGAGATTGTAATACCAGCAATTATAAAAATTGCACCTAAGAAATGATAAAATAAAATTTTTTCATTGAAAATTATCATAGCCATTATTGCACCTAAAATTGGCATCAAATGAAGAAAAACTCCAGATCTATTAGCCCCAATAAGTTTTACACCTTTTATCCAAAACAGAAATGAGATTAGACCAGGGAAAAAAACAACATAGAATAAAACTAAATAAAAAGAGGATTGTAATTTAATTACACTACCCAAACTATAATCAATAAAATACATAGGAATTAGAAAAATAACTCCAAAAGTAATAACTACCTGTAATAGAGAAATAGGAGATAAATTAAATTCTTTTTTTTTCAAAAGAGCTGAATAAAGAGACCATGCAAACATTGCAATTAATGCAAAAATATCTCCTTTGTTAAAAGACAAATTTAATAAATTATTTAAATTTGCTTTTGTTATTATAAACAAAACACCTGTAAGTGAGAGAAATACTCCTATTATTTGAAATGAATTTGTTTTCTCAATTCTAAGTAAAGATGAAAATAATATAATCATAACTGGTACTGTTGAAATCATAAGTACTCCAGTAATAACTTGGGTATGTCTGAGTGAGTAAAAAAGAGCTGAATTAAAAACTGTCACAGCTAAAATTCCCAACAATGAAAATAAAAAAATATTATCTATTATAATTTTTTTATTATTTAATAATTCTTTATAAGTGAACGGAAGTAAAACTAACCAAGCCAAAAACCATCTATAAAAATTTAAAGATATCGGAGGAATATCAATAATGCTTGCAGCTTTTCCTACTATAAAGTTGCCTGCCCAAAATAAACAAGCTAAAACCAAATAAAGAGAGGCTAAATATAAAGGGCTAAGTGTTTTCATGAAAAGAATTTAGTAAATCTGTTCTATAGTTTATAGCTTCTTTTATATTCTTTTCCTTAACATGTCCAAAACCTCTGATTTGATCAGGCACTGATGCTATTTTAACTGCTGTTTCATAGTTTGATTTGTTTATTTTTATTCCTATGTCAGTAATTGTTTGCTTGTAATCTCTTATCAATTCTCTCTCTTTTTTTCTTTCATTTAAATAACCGAATGGATCAAGCTTTGTACCTCTTAAAAATTTAAATTTAGAGAGTAGTTTAAACACATTAAATAACCATCCTCCAAATTTAACTTTTTGCAATTTCCCATCAACTTTGCTTTTTTTACTAAAAATTGGAGGAGCTAAATAAAAATTATAATTAAAGTCACCTTCAAAGTTTTTATTTACATCGTCTACGAATTTTTTATTTGTCATTAATCGCGATACTTCATACTCATCTTTGTATGCCATTAATTTAAAATAATTTTTTAAGACTGCAGTTGAGAATTGACTGCCGTTTCCTATATTTTTATCTATCTTTCTCGCATAGCTTACAAGATCTCCAAATTTTTCAGCATATTTTATATTTTGATAATCTTCCAAAAACTTAAATCTGTTCTTATATTTTTCATCGAAACCCTCTAGTACTTCTGGCTCATCTTTAATTATATCTACTACTTCCTCTTTTAAATTTTCATAGTGTCTTCCAAATCTAAATGCATTAATATTATCTTTTACACTTGCACCATTTAACTCAATTGCTTTTTCAATTGATGAAGCTGAAATTGGTATTAAGCCTGATTGATATGCTACTCCAACATTAAACATATTTGATAAAATTGAATTTCCTAAAATCTTTGATGTGATTTTATTTGATGATATAAACTTTATATTTTCTTGACCTGCTATATTAATTAAATTATTTCTCATTTCATCAAATGGTAAGTAAAAATTTTTGTCCCTTGTAAAATCTCCAGGCATAATTTCATCTGTATTAATTATTAATTTTGAAATTTTTTTATCTAAGGTTTTTATTATTTCTAAATCATTTGATACAAGTAAATCAAATCCTAGAAGTAAGTTAGTGTCGCCATAAGATAACCTTATTGCTCCAACATCTTCTGGTTTTTCAAAAATTCTTAAGAAACTTTTAACAGCTCCACCTTTTTGTGCTAATCCAGTCATATCTAAAACCCCTGATCCTTTTCCATCTATTTGGGAAGCGGTTGCAAGCACAGCTCCAATTGTAACAACTCCTGTGCCACCAATTCCAGCAATCATTATTCCAAAAGATTTATTAATTTGAGGTAATATTGGATCGTCTATCTTTGAATTTATTTTATTAATTAAATTATCGTCATAATTTTTCTTAAGTCTTATATCTCCCTCAAGACTTACAAAACTAGGACAAAAACCATCAACACATGTGTAATCTTTGTTACAAGAAGATTGGTCAATTTGTCTTTTTCTTCCATACTCAGTTTCTACAGGCGCAATAGAAACACAATTAGATTGAATTCCACAATCTCCACAACCTTCGCATAAGTCTTTATTAATAAAAATTTTTTTCTTAGGCTCTTCCAAGATACCTTTTTTTCTTCTCCTTCTTTTCTCGGCTGCACAAGTTTGATCATAAATTATTACAGTTGTTCCATTAATTTTGCTCAATTCAATCTGAACATCTATAATATTTTTTCTATCGTAAATTTTAGAATTTCCCGCAAAACCTCCTCTATCGCTATATTTTTCAATTTCATCTGTGATTATTGCAATTTCTTCAACACCTTCTGCTTCAAGTTGTTTAGACATTTGAGCAACTGTTGGTAATCCATCTAATGCTTGACCTCCTGTTAAAGCAACAGCATCATTATACAAAATCTTAAAAGTCATTTTAGTTTTTGCAGCAACTGCATGCCTTATGGAGAGAATTCCTGAATGGATGTAAGTCCCATCTCCCATGTTTTGAAAAACATGATCTGTGTTACTAAATACAGACTCACCAACCCAAGTTGCCCCCTCGGATCCCATTTGTGAAAAGCCCTCATTGTCTCTTTCCATATGTTCAACAAGATAAGCACAACTGATACCTGTAATTGCTCGACTACCTTCCGGTATTCTTGTTGAGGTATTATGAGGGCATCCAGAGCAGAAATGTGGAATTCTTTTTAAAGATATATTTGAATTAGTTTTTTCTTTCAAAGACTTTAATTCGTTTGAAAAATTATTTATTTTATCTGGTAAATTAAGATAATTAATTATTTCAGATATTTTTAAACCAATTTCTCCTGGATCCAAAGCTCCAGATGAAACAAATAAATCATTATTATTTTCATCTTTTTTTCCAACAACTTTTACATTTAAATTTTTATTAAATAATATTTCTTTAACTTGTGTTTCAATTATTGATCTTTTTTCTTCAACAACAATAATTTTTTCTAAATTTTCAGAAAATTTTTCAATTATTGTTTCCTCTAATGGCCAAGGCATAGCAATTTTAAGAAATTTAATTCCTACTTGATTAGCAATATCTTCATTTATTCCTATTTTTTCTAGCCCTAATTTTGTATCCAAAAAAGATTTTCCAGTGCTAATTATTCCAACTTTTGGATTTTCAGAATCAAAAATTAATTTATTTAAACTATTTAATTTACAAAATTCTTTTACATATTTTATTTTATGGTGGTGTAGCCGATATTCTTTTTCTTGTGCAGTGTCTTTGAGTCTTATATTTAAACCTTCGGATGGATAGTTATCACTTAAAACATCAGTAAGTTTTAATCTGTTTTCATCCAAGTCAACTGTCGCTCCAGAACTCACGTTATCATGAACACACTTTATTCCTACCCAACAACCACTTTTTCTTGATAATTCGATTCCTATTATTCCATAATCTAATATTTCTTGAACACCACTTGGATTAAAAAAAGGTATCATCGCATCAATCATTGCAAATTCACTTTGATGAGAGGTTGTTGAAGATTCACATATATGGTCATCTCCCATTAAAGCAATGACACCTCCAAACTTTGAGGTTCCTGCCAGATTTACATGTTTTAAAGCATCTCCTGCTCTATCTACTCCTGGCCCTTTACCATACCATATGCCAAAAACCCCATCATATTTATCATGTTTTCTTAAATTAACTTGCTGTGTGCCCCATAAAGAAGTTGCTGCAAGTTCTTCATTTATTCCTGGTTGAAAAAAAATATTATTTTCATTCAAATATTTTTTATTTTTTAAAATCTGTTGGTCATACCCCCCTAAAGGAGAACCTCTATAACCAGAAATATAACACGCTGTATTTAATTTTTTTTGTTTATCTCTTCTTGCTTGAACAATTGGAACTCGAACAAGAGCTTGAGCACCTGTTAAAAATCTAGTGCCTTTACTTAATTTATATTTGTCTTCAAGTTTAATTTCCACACTATTTAACCTTTTTAGGCAAATCTAACTGAACTGTAAGGCTTTAAATCCATATTAGTATTTTCATTTGCAATCATACCAGACACTATTTTTCCAGAAATTGCACCTAAAGTCCATCCTAAATGATGATGACCAAATGAGTAAAATACATTTTTATAATTTTTTGATGGTCCAATTATTGGTAAAAAATCTGGCAGTGTAGGTCTAAACCCTAACCACTCATCTTTGTGCTCAGGCAAACCGTCAAGCATATCCTTTGCATTTAAAATTAAGTTTTTGATCCTAGGTTTTGATAAAGCATTTTCTAGACCACCAAACTCCACAGTTCCAACTACTCTCAACCCTTGATCCATTGGTGACATTCCAAACCCTCTGTTAGAATAAACCACTGGTCTAGAAATTAAATGATCAAAATCTTTAAAATGAACATGATACCCTCTTTCGGTATCCAGTGGAATATTTTCATGAAGTTTATCAGTAAGTTTTTTTGAAAACGCACCACATGCAATAACTAATTTATCAAAAACAAATCTTTGGGTTTCTGATCTTAAAACAGGTTTTTGCTCGTCAAAATTTAAATCTTGGATATTAAGTTTTAAAAACTTTCCACCTTTTTTTATAAAATTTTCAAATAGCTTTAATAATATTTTTTTTGGATTTCTTGCGTGTCTTGCATAATCATAGAAAACACCTCCATGATAAAATGGTTTTAAATTTGGTTCTAAATCATGTATTTCTTTTTTATTTACCACTTGTTGTTTAACGCCTAGATCGTCTCTAATTTTTATTTCTAATTCTCTACTTTTTAAATTTTTTTCATTCCAGACATATAAAATTCCATTATTTTCAACTAAACCATCTAAATCTATCTCTTCGAATAGTTCATCATAAGCCAGTAATGATTGATCTAAAATTTGATGCATATTTTTTGCGGTATGCATCATTTTATCATTAGTACAATTCATTAAAAATTTTGAAAACCAAGGGATCATTTTTGGAACATAATTCCATTTAAGTGCCAAAGGTCCTCTTGAGCTCATAAGCATAGATGGCACATCCCCTAAAACATCAGGTCTATTTAATGGAACTGATGCATAAGGTGAAAAATGACCTGCATTACCATATGAAGCTGCATTTCCAGGTTCATCTCTATCAAATAAAATTACTTGATATCCTTTTTTTTGAAGAAAAAGAGCATTACAGACTCCTTGAATTCCTGCTCCAATTATACCAACTTTTAACATTTTTTCTGACACAAAAAAAATATAGTTGGTAAGATAAATTATAATAGATGTTATTTGATCGCGGTGGACAACTATTTACAATATCTTAATTACCGATCGGATCTCGACTGTAAATTTTGCAGCTCATTACGATACTTAAACCAAGCATTATTGATAACATAGATGATCCTCCATATGACATGATAGGAAGTGGTGCTCCAACTATTGGCAACAACCCAACTACCATAGCAATATTTACAAAAATATATAAGAATAAAGCAGATGCAAAACCAAAACAGTATAGTTTTGCAAAAAATGATCTACTAGAAGATCCAATCCTTATTATTCTGTAAATTAATAAAGCGTAAAATAAAATTAATACTATAGATCCAAGAAAGCCAAATTCTTCAGAGAAAAGAGTAAAAATAAAGTCAGTGTGTTTTTCAGGTAAAAATTCAAGATAACTTTGTGTACCTTGCAAGAAACCTTTGCCTATCAATCCTCCTGAACCAATTGCTATTTTAGATTGAATTATTTGATAACCTGCACCCAATGGGTCTCTGTCTGGATTAAAAAAAGTTAATATTCTTGATTTTTGATATGGTTTTAAAATTGAAATTACAAAAGGTAATGAGACTAATAATATTAATCCTGAATATATAAAATATTTTAAATTAAGTCCTGCTAACCAAATAACAACCAACCCACTTCCTGCTATTAAAATCGCTGTTCCTAAATCAGGTTGAGTTATAACTAAATAGCAAGGTATCAACAAAAGTATAATTGGTTGTAATAAATATTTATAACTTTGAATATCTGAGCTTTGAATACGATGATAATATCTTGCAAAACAAACTATTATTGCAATTTTCATCAGTTCTGAAGGCTGAAGGTTCATTATGAAAAAATTTAACCATCGTTTAGACCCTGAGGCTGAAATTCCAAAAAAAATTACAAGTAGTAAAAGTAAAATTCCAAGAATATAAAAAATATATGCCTGTCTATACCAAAACGAAACTCTTACAAATGACAGAACTAAAAACATAGAAAAAAATATTAGAAATCTAGTTAGATGATTTTTAGTATAAAAAGAGAAGTTCCCATTTTCTGTAGAATAAATTGAAAAAACACTCATTGAACCAATTATTGCAACAATTATTATTAAAAAGTAGTCAACAGCCTTCAGTTTATCAAAAAATGAATAGCTAGTAGAATTTAGTGACGTTGAAAGTATCATGCAAATTTTTTTAAATCTTCTCTAATTTTTTCTCTTAATTCATGCCTATCTAAAATTTTTTTTATTAATTTATTTGCTAGTGGGGCAGCTGCTTTACTACCAGAGCCTCCATGCTCTATTAAAACACTAAGAGCATATCTTGGTTTATCATAAGGCGCAAATGCAACAAATAAGGCATGGTCTCTACTTTTATATTCTATCTCTTCAAGTTCTAAATCAAGCTCTCTATCTTGGTCAGTAATTCTTTTAACTTGAGATGTCCCAGTTTTTCCAGCAAACTTGTATTTATCTTCTTTGTGTCTAGATCTGAAGGAGGTTCCAAATTGTTCATTAGTTGACCCATACATTGCATCAAGAACTAACTTTAAATTATTTGGATTTCTGTAAAGTCTTTCATAGTGTTTAAATTTATGATCTTTTAAAATATTTTTACTTACAGATTTATTTTTTTCACTTTCTATTTTAGATTTAATTTTATCTAAATCTATTTCTTTATCATAAATTAAATTTGGCTTAATTTTATAGCCTCCATTAGCCAATTGCGCTGTCATCAAACATAATTGAAGTGGGGTAGTCTGAATGTAACCCTGTCCTATTCCAGTAATTACAGTTTCACCAAGGTACCAAGACTGTTCTAAAACTTGTTTTTTCCATTTCGTTGAGGGGACAATTCCTTTTTTTTCTTCTGAAAAAAAATCTTCTAAAACTTTTGAACCTAGACCATATCTTTTTGCAATTAATGAAAGCTTATCTACACCTAAAAGCCTTGCGACTTCATAAAAATAAATATCACATGACTGTTTAATGGCATTTCTCATACTCATTATCCCATGGCCATTTTTTTTCCAACAATGATATCTTTCTCCATACAACTCATAAGGATGATCATGGCCTTTGCAGTTTACTTTAAACTTTTGATCAATTATTCCATATTCTAATGCAGCAAGTGCAACTAAGGGTTTTATGGTTGATCCTGGAGAATATAATCCAGCTAATGATTTATTTAGTAAAGGTCTTAACTTATTATTTTTAATTTCATTCCAATCTTTAGTACTTATTCCATGTGTAAACTTATTTGGATCATAGGTTGGGGACGATGCCATAGTAATTACTTCACCTGTGTATATGTCCATAACACATATTGAGCCTGCCTTTTTTTTTAATAACTCTTGAGCTAATTGCTGAATTTCTAAGTCAATGGTCGTTCTTAAATTTTCACCTTGAGTTTCTTTGTTATAACTAATTTCACTTATTTTTTTTCCTGATGCATTTACTTCATATCTTTTAGTTCCATGATTTCCTATTAGGTCAGTATCTTTTGAATTTTCGATACCAATTTTTCCGACTTTTAAACCTGGTACAAAGTTTTCTTCTATTTTTTTTTTATTTTGAATATCTTTAGTTGTTGCATCACCCACATAACCAATAACATGTACTAGATCATTGGAATAAGGGTAATGTCTTGAAGTAGACAAAACTGGCTTTGCACCTTCCAATTCATGCAAGTACAAATTTAATTTAGAAAATTCATTCCATGATAAATTTTCAGAAATTATTAAAGTATCCCACGGCTTAGACTTTTCTTTATTCTCATATATTTTTTTTATTTCATCCTCTTTAAGATTTATAATATTTTTAAGTTTAAAAATTGAATTATTAAAATTGGAAACTTCTTCAAGAGATAAATGAACTTGATAAACTCTTCGGTTGTCTGCAATAACATTATTAAAATAATCAGTTATTATTCCTCTTTGAGGTGGAGTTTTCCATTCTCTAATTCTATTTTTGTCAGATAAAACTTCATATTTTTGCTTTTCAGAAATTTGCAGATTATATAATCTTGAAGTAACAATCCCAAGTAACCCAATTTTTGCAGCAACTAAAATAAAAAGTCTTCTACTTATAATTTTATTTTTATTTAAATTATCTGTTTTTTTTATCATTATTTTTAACTAGCACCATATTATCTACCCAAACAAATATTTTGAAAAATATAGGGTAAATTAAAAATGTAACGAATAAACCCAATATTAAACTTTCATAGACAATTGGAATTTTAAATATTGTTATTAATATAATGTAATTTACTGATCCTACAATTAAAATTGCTATGAAAAATGATATCCAATCAAAAATTAAATTGTTTATGATTATTCTATTTCTTATAAATGCTGCAATCGCAGATAATAATAAATAATCTAGGGAAGATATTCCAATTGGCAAACTTTGAACTACATCATTTATAATACCTGCAAAAAAAATTAATCCATAACCTAGATAGTCTGGTTTTTTTAAACTCCAGAAGAATACAATTATGTAGCTAAAGTTTATGATAAAATCATAATTTTTATAAATAATATTAATATTTAAACCTAAAATTACGACTAAAAATAAAATTAAAGTGGGTAAACTTGTGATTGTCTTAGAATAAATTCTGTTAGCAAATAAACTCACTTTTTAAAATAAACCTTAACAAATTTTATTTGATCGAAATCTGCAAAAAATTTCACATATTTTTTGTTGTTTATAAAAGTTATTTTGCCTATGGGTATTCCAGAGGAAATTATCCCATCAGCTCCTGAAGTATAAACAATATGACCCTCTTGGACTTGATCTTTTTCAGGCAGATACTCAATATCACCATTAAATTTACTTCCATTCCCTGAAACTATTGCGCTGGTTCCACTAGGTTCAATTATTACTGGTATCTTACTATTAAGATCATTTATTAATAAAACTCTCGAGGTTAAGTAATTAACTCCAACTACCTTACCTATAAAATATGATCCACTTCGCACAGCTGAGCCTATTTTAATATCATGTTTGAAACCCTTATTAATCACAATTGATCGTAAATATGGGCTATTCTGATCAAGTAAAATTTTGGTTAAATGATAATTATCTGAAAAGAGGTTTTTTTCTTCAATCAGTGCATTAAGCCTTAAATTTTCTTCTTTTAAAAATTGATTTTCAAGTTTTAACTCTTCAATATTTAAATCAATAATCTTAAGTTGTTTATTTTCTTCATGTATTTTTAAAATATCACTAACACCGTAATAAGCATTTTTTAAAGATAAAAATGGTAATGATATAATATATGAAGTTTTAAAAACAGCATCTTTGGCTACTGACCTAAACTGATTAATAGGTCCTGTTTTAAAATATTCTAATGATAGAACAATTATGGATACTACAATTAAAGTTAAAAGTGAAAATTTTCGTCTATTGCCTTTATTCAAAAAAATTGAACGAGCAGATATAACCAAATCATCTCTGCCCATTTCTCTAGACATTTTGATTAATACTCAGATAAGACTGATGAAAAAGTTTCCTCTTGGTCTAAAGCTTTACCAGTTCCAATTGCAACACAAGATAAGGGATCATCAGCAACATTTACTGGAAGTCCTGTTTCTTTCGAAAATCTTTTATCTATATTATTTAAAAGAGAACCACCACCTGTCAAAGTTAAGCCCATATCAACTAAATCAGCTGATAACTCTGGTGGAGTATTCTCTAAAGCTTTTTTTATCGCAGATACTATATCTTTTAGAATTGGATTTAGTGCTTCTGCAGTATCTTCTTCTGAAATATTTACTTCTTTGGGAGTTCCAGATCTTAAATCTCTACCTTTAACTGCATATGTATTATTATTTGTTGGGATAGCTGTACCAATATCTTTTTTGATTTTTTCTGAAGTACTATCGCCAATCATTAAATTGTACTCTTCTCTCATATATTCTTTCAAGGCATTATCCATTGCATCTCCTGCTACTCTTAATGACTCTGAGTATACGACTCCTCCCAACGACAAAACTGCAATTTCAGTTGTACCTCCACCTATATCAACAACCATTGACCCAGTTGCTTCAGAGATTGGTAGTCCGGCTCCTACTGCTGCAGCTATTGGTTCCTCAATTAAATTAACTTTACGAGCTCCAGCTGCAAGTGCACTATCTTGAATTGCTTTTCTCTCAACTGGCGTTGAACCAGTTGGTACACAAATTAAAATTCTTGGATTAGCTAATGTTTTTTTATGAACTTTTTTAATAAAGTGTTTAATCATCTCCTCAGTAACAACGAAGTCTGCAATGACACCATCTCTCAAAGGTCTGATTGCTTGAATATTTCCTGGTGTTCTTCCAAGCATAGTCTTTGCTTCATCTCCAACAGCTAAAACTGATTTTTTTCCTTTATTGTCAACAACTGCAACTACTGATGGTTCATTCAGAACTACACCCTTGCCCTTTAACACTACAAGTGTGTTTGCTGTACCAAGATCTATTGCCATATCTTGACTCCATAATTTCTTTAAGTTACTGAACATTGCCATTTTTATATACCTTTCATCTTTTGATTTTCAAAATTTTGATTTTCTATATTTGTCCCTGGTGCAGTTTTATCTCTTTTTATAATCATTTTATTAAGTGAATTTATATAAGCATTTGCAGATGCAACTAAAGTATCAGTATCTGCAGCTTGTCCTACAGTTGTTTTTCCATTTTCTTCAATTTTAACACTTACTGTGGCTTGAGCATCTGTTCCCTCCGTAACAGCGTGAACTTGGTAAAGTTGCAAGTTTACCTCATGCGGGTAAAGTTTTTTTATACATTTAAAAATTGCATCAACTGGTCCATCGCCTGTTTCTGATGCTTTTTTAACTTCACCAAAAACATCTAGTGTCATTTCTGCTCTTTGAGGTTCCCCTGTACCAGCAAATACTTTCAAAGACTTTAAATTAATAGCACTTACTTTATTGTCTGTTATTAAACTATCATCTATTAAAGCGATTATATCTTCATCATAAACATGTTTCTTTTTATCTGCTAAAATTTTAAATTTTGCAAATGCATTATCTACAACATCATCAGTGAGATCTGGGTATCCTAAGCTAGTTAACTTATCTTTAAATGCGTGTCTTCCTGAATGTTTGCCCATTACAAGAGATGTTTGTTTAACGCCTACACTCTCTGGTGTCATAATTTCATATGTTTGCCTATTTTTTAACATTCCATCTTGATGAATGCCTGCTTCGTGAGCAAAAGCATTTTTTCCAACAATAGCTTTATTATATTGAACAGGAAAACCTGTGGCATTTGATACTATCTTGGATGCTTTACTTAGAAGAGTAGTTTCAATTCCAGTTTCATATGGCATTAAATCAGGTCTTGTTTTCATAGCCATCACAACTTCTTCAAGAGCTGCGTTTCCAGCTCTTTCTCCTAGGCCATTAATAGTACATTCAATTTGTCTAGCTCCTGCTTGAACACCTGCCAAAGAATTAGCAACTGCCAAACCTAAATCATTATGGCAATGCGTTGAAAGAATTGCTTTATCTATGTTCGGAACTTTATTCAGCAAAGTTTCAATAATTTTTGTAAATTCAGATGGAATAGTATAGCCAACAGTATCAGGAATATTAATAGTTTTTGCACCACACTTAATTGCAAGTTCTACTGTCTTACACATATAATCCATATCTGTTCTAGTCCCATCTTCGCAAGACCATTCCACATCATCGGTAAAATTTCTTGCATATGTTACGTTTTGTTTTATTGCTTCATACACTTCTTCTGGTGATTTATTAAGCTTATGCTTCATATGTAAAGGACTTGTGGAAATAAAAGTATGAATTCTAAATCTTGGAGCATGTTTAAGTGCCTCATAGCATCTATCAATGTCTTTTTTTGAATGTCTTGCTAAACCTGCAGGTATTGATTTTTTTAATATTTTACTGACTTCGGTTACAGCTTCAAAATCTCCTGGAGATGCAATTGGAAATCCAGCTTCAATAATATCTATTCCAAGTTCGTCAAATACTCTAGCTATTTGGATTTTTTCTTCCAAACTCATTGATGCGCCAGGAGACTGCTCTCCATCACGCATTGTAGTATCAAAAATGTATACTCTGTTATTATCAGTCATTTAATTAATTTAAGCATGTGTATCATACATGCTCACGCTCAGATTGCAAAATAAAATGGCTATTTTAGACCAAATAAAACAATAATTTATCTACTTCTTATCGCTATCAACAAGTTTCTTTTTTGAAATCCAAGGCATCATAGCCCGAAGTTCAGCACCTACTTTTTCAACCGAGTGCTCTGCTAATTTAGCTCTAGTTGCAAGAAAGTTTTTTTGACCATTTTTGCATTCTTCCATCCATTCTTTTGTAAATTTACCAGATTGAATTTCTGCTAAAACTTCTTTCATTCTTTGTTTAGTTTCATCTTTTTTAATTATTCTTGGACCTGACTGATACTCGCCATACTCTGCTGTATTTGAAATTGAATAATTCATATTAGCAATTCCACCTTCATATATTAAATCCACAATCAGTTTTACTTCGTGAACAGTTTCAAAATAAGCCATTTCTGGTTCATATCCAGCTTCAACTAAAGTTTCATATCCATTTTTAATCAGCTCAACAAGTCCACCACATAATACTGTTTGCTCTCCAAATAGATCCGTTTCAACCTCATCTTTAAATGTAGTTTCAATTATTCCAGATCTACCACCACCAACAGCTGATGCATATGACATTGCCAAATCTCTTGCTTTACCAGAACCATCTTGATGAACAGCAAATAAACAAGGAACTCCACCACCTTTTTCATATTCACTTCTTACTAAATGTCCAGGTCCCTTTGGTGCAACCATAAATACATCTAAATCTTTTCTAGCTTTTATAAGATCATAGTGAACATTTAAACCATGAGCGAACGCAATTGATGTTCCTTCTTTTACACGTTGCTCTATATGGTTTTTATATATTGATGCTTGTAATTCGTCTGGAGTTAAAATCATAACTACATCTGCCCATTCTGCAGCATCAGATAAATTCATAACTTTTAAACCTTTAGACTCAGCTTTTTCAATACTTGATGAGCCCTCTCTTAAAGCTACCACAACTTCTTTAACACCACTATCTTTTAAATTAAGTGCATGCGCATGTCCTTGGCTTCCATAGCCAAAAATTGCAACTTTCTTATCTTTTATTAAATCTACATTAGTATCTTTTTCATAAAACATTTTCATAATTTCTCTCCTTTAATTTTTAATTTATTTAAATATTTCTGATCCTCTTGTCATAGCGACTGCGCCTGTTCTTGAAACACTCACTAAACCAAATTTTTTTAAATTTTTTGACATAGTGTCTATTTCTCTTCTTAAAGCTGTAATTTGTATAACATTTGATTTATAAGTTTGATCTAATATTACTGGGTTAAAATTTTTACAAGCTTCAAAGCTTTATTTAATTTACCATTGTTTGCAACAAACTTAAACAATGCCATTTCTTTAAAAATAACATTTTTATCTTCTCTCTTAAAATCTGCTACTTTATGAACTGGAACTAATTTTTTTAATTGAAGTTTAATCTGATCTACTACTTGTGGTGTACCGGTAGTTACAATTGTTATTCTTGAAATATTTTGCTTCTGATCGACCTCAGCTACTGCAAGGGACTCGATATTGTAGCCTCTTCCAGAAAATAAACCAACTACACGAGCTAAAACTCCAGCCTCATTATCTACCCATACAACTATAATATGAGTATCAGGCTTCTGTTTTTTTCCTGCAAAACTATATGCTGATTTTGAGTTAGCCATTAAACCAGTGTTCTACCCTTTCCAGTAATCTTTTTTTCTTTTTGATCTTTAGGACCTAGTAACATTTGATTATGAGGTTTTCCAGACGGTATCATTGGAAAACAGTTTTCTTGTTTATCTACAAGACAATCAAATATTACTGGTTGATCTGTATTTAACATTTCAATAATCTTATCATCTAATTCTTCAGGTGTTTTTGCTCTTATGCCTACACAACCATAAGCTTCTGCCATTTTAACAAAATCTGGTAATGCGGCTGTATAACTTTCTGAATAATTTTTATCATGTAGTAATTCCTGCCATTGTCTTACCATTCCCATGTATTCATTATTTAAAATAAATATTTTTATGGGTAAATTGTATTGCACTGCAGTAGACATTTCTTGCATAGTCATTAAAACAGAGGCTTCTCCAGCAATATCAATAACTAATTTTTTAGGATGTGCAATCTGAACTCCAACAGCTGCAGGTAAGCCATATCCCATTGTACCAAGACCCCCTGAAGTCATCCATCTATTTGGTTTATTGAACTTATAGTGTTGAGCAGCCCACATTTGATGTTGACCTACTTCAGTTGTTATATAAGTATCTTTATCTTTGGTAAGTTCATATAATCTTTCAATCGCATATTGAGGTTTAATAGTTTCTTCACTACCAATGTAGTCTAATGATCTTTTAGATCTC
>CACLEJ010000006.1 GCA_902605865.1 uncultured Pelagibacteraceae bacterium | reverse complement strand
AAAAGTCAATTTAATGACAATACACGCTTCCAAGGGATTGGAATTTGATGTCGTATTCTTACCTGGGTGGGAAGAAGGTTTATTTCCTCATCAGAAAAGTATTGAGGAAAAAGGCGAAAGTGGTTTGGAGGAGGAGAGAAGATTGGCTTATGTTGCGATTACTAGGGCAAAAAAGCTTGCTAAAATATCATTTTCAATGAACAGATTTTATCAAGGAGACTGGATAGACAGTATGGCATCAAGGTTTGTGGATGAGCTACCAGATGAATATATTAAAAAAAATAATAATTTTGTAGATGAAAAAGAAGAAGATTTTGAATTTAACCAAGATATTGATTTCGATAGTGATAGTGAAATTAGAAGCCCTGGTTGGATACGATATCAAAAAAAATTAAAATGAGTACTGAAATAAATAATATTATCTTTTCAAATAATTTAGATGGATATATCTTACCAAAAAATGATAATTATTTTACTGAATATTCTAGATTAAATAATCTAAAATCGATTACAAAATTCTCAGGTTCAGCTGGATTTGCAATTTTTTTGAAAAATAAAAAATATTTATTTGTTGATGGTAGATATACTATTCAAGCAGAAAAAGAATCAGGTAAAAAATTTAAAATTTGTGAGATTCCATATGTGTGGCCAAAAGATATTTTAAAGAAACAAATTAAAATTGGATACGATCCTGATCTTTTTACTTGGTCAACTCTAAACAAATATTTTGGAGAAAATTATAACTTAATTCCTTTAAATACTAAATTTGAAAATAAAAATAAAAATGAAAGTGATTATCCATTTTTTAGCTTAGATCCTATTGTGGCAGGTGAAAAAGTAAGCAGAAAAGTTAATCGGTTAATTCAAATTATGAAAAATAAGAAAATTGATTATATATTTATTAGTTCAGGTGAAAATATTTGTTGGCTTCTAAATATCAGAGGTAGAGATCTTCCAAACTCTCCTATTGCTAATTGTAAAATGATCATAACAAAAGACAGGAAAATCTATTTTTTTTCAAATCAAAACAAAATTAAAAAAATAAAATTAAGTTTCAAAAAGCTAAAAATACATTTTTTCGAAGAAAATAAAATTTTAAATTGCTTAGTCAGATTAAAAAATGGAAATTTTTGTATTGATGGTAAAACTTGTTCAATTTTTGAAGAAAGCTTAATTAACTACAAATTTAAGATAATCAACCGAGAAGACCCTATTTATAATTTAAAATCTTTAAAAAATAAAACTGAGATTAAAAATATGGTAAATGCACATATAGATGATGGCGTTGCTTTAACAAAATTCTTATATTGGATTAAAAATCTTAAAATAAATAATCTTACAGAAAAAATAATTGAAAGGAAATTAGAGAGTTTTAGAAAAAGTAGAAAAAACTATTTGTACCCAAGCTTTGATACAATTGCTGGATCCGGACCAAATGGAGCAATTATACATTATAGATCTGATAAATTTTCAAACAGAAAGTTGAAAAAAGACGATTTATTATTACTTGATTCTGGTGGTCAATATAAATGGGGAACAACAGATGTAACAAGGACTGTATGTTTTTCTAAAGTCTCAAATAAAATTAAAGATATATTTACGAGGGTTTTAAAAGGTCATATTGCTGTTGCCTTAACAAATATAAATAAAGAGAGAAATGGCCATAATATTGATAAAATTGCTAGAATGAGCCTCAATTCTATTGGACTTGATTATCGTCATGGGACTGGTCATGGAGTTGGAGCATTTCTTAATGTTCATGAAGGACCACAAGGAATATCAAAAAATAATTATGTAAGACTAAAGGAGGGAATGGTTTTGAGTAATGAACCTGGTTTTTATAAAAAAAATGAATTTGGAATAAGAATTGAAAATTTAGTTTTTATTAAAAAAATTAAATCTAAGCTTTTTTTTGAAAATCTAACAATGGCACCTTTAGATACTGACCTAATTAACTTTAAAATGCTTAATAAATACGAAAAGAATTATTTATTTAAATATCACTTTGATGTTTATAATAAAATTTCACCATTCTTGAATAAAAATGAGAAAAAATGGTTAGCTAAGCTAATTTAGTAAATTAAGCCATTCTTTTTGAGATAATATTTTTATTCCCAATTCTCTAGCTTCTTGAACTTTTCGGTTTGTTGGTTTTTCGCCAATTATTAAATATTTTAATTTTTTATTAACTGAACTTACAACAGACCCCGAATTCTCTTCGATTAATGATTTTGCCTCAGCTCTACTCATGTTTGATAATTTTCCAGTAAACATAAATGTATTGTTTAACAGTTTACCATCTTTATTTAATTTAATATCAGAAATGTTTAAAAGGGAAGATAATTTTTCAACTATTTTATAATTAGATTTATTTTCGAAAAACTTTTTTAAAGAATTTACTTGAGTCTCTCCAATTCCATCTATATTTAGCAGTTCATTTAATTTATTTTTACTTACAAAAATTATAAAATTTTTTATCGACTTTACATGTTCTGCTAGAAGTTTTGCATTTTCAATTCCAATATGTCTTATTCCAATAGCATACAAAAATTTATCTAAAGAAACTTTTTTTGATTGCTCTATAGAATATTTTAGGTTTGAGACTGATAGATCCCCCCAGCCTTCTAAATTTGATATTTTATCATAATCTAAATTATATATATCTTGTGGAAATCTAATTAAATTAAGATCCCAAAAATTTTCTACAACTTTTTTTCCAAGTCCATCAATATTCATCGCATCTTTAGATATAAAATGTTTAATTTTTTCAATTGCAATTTTTTCACAATCATAACCTTCATTAGTACATCTTCTTACAGCATCATGTTTTTTTGTTGTTTTATTGAATTCTTTTATTGTTTCTGAACCACAAGAAGGACAATTATTTGGAAAAATAAACTTTTTTGATTTTATTTCTCTTTTTTCAAGATCAACTAAAACAACATGAGGAATAACATCACCCGCTCTCTCTACTTTTACAGTATCACCAAGTCTTATATCTTTTCTAATTATTTCATCTTCATTGTGAAGTGTTGCATTTGAAACTACTACACCACCAATATTTACTGGTTTTATTCTTGCTACTGGGGTTAATGCACCTGTTCTACCAACTTGAATACTTATATCTTTTATTTGAGAATAGGCGCTATCAGCAGAAAATTTATGAGCTATAGCCCACCTAGGAGAATTTGAAGTAAATCCTAATCTTTTTTGAAGTTCTAGACTGTTTATTTTATAAACAAGACCATCCACATCATATTCTAAATCAAACCTATCATTTTCAAATTTTTTGTGAAAATTTTCCAAATCAATAATAGTTTTTAAAACTTTGTTATGCTGATTTATTTTGAAACCCCATTTTTTTAATAAACTTAAAAAATCTGACTGTTTTTTGATTTTATCACTTTCAAAATAACCATAAGTATAAGCTATAAAATTTAGAGGGATTTTTTTTGTCTCCTCAGGATTTTTTTGTCTTAGAGAACCCGATGCTGCATTTCTGGGATTTGCAAAATTATTTTTTAATTTATCAAAATCATCTTTGGTTATAAAAACTTCTCCTCTAATATCAATATCTTTTGGGAAATCCTTAAAATTTATATTTTGAGGTATATCACTAATTGTTTTTAAATTTTCAGTGATAACCTCTCCTGTAGTACCATCTCCTCTAGAGGTACCTTTTACCAATTCGCCATTTTTGTAGGTTAATGAAGCTGAGATCCCATCTATTTTTGGTTCAACACTATATTCAATTTCTACTTTTTTGTTTAAATAATTAAAGATTTTCTTTTCAAAATTTTCCAGATCCTTGATATCAAAAGCATTAGATAATGACAACATCTTAACTCTATGTTTAGATTTAATAAAATTTTTTGAAGGAGCATATCCTAAGGAATGTGTAGGCGATAATGAGCTTTTTAAAAAAGAATATTTCTTTTCTAAACTAATTATTTCTTTTTTTAATTGGTCATATTCTGAATCAGAAATTTGAGGTGAACTTTCGCTAAAATAAAATTTATTATGCTTGTTAATTTCTTTAATTTTTTTTTTAAAGATTTTTTTTATTTCACTTTCTTTCATTAAATTCTTTTTATTCAAATAATTTTTTGAATTTTTTAAGTAATGATTTTTCTTTGTTAAGATCTTTTTTTATCTTAGTTTTTTTGTAATTTTTATTTAAAATATTATAAGATCTTTCATACCAATAACTTGTTTGGTAATTGTACCCAAGTAAAGCAGCATATTTTTTTGACTCATCAATTAGACCTAACTTGTAATTTAACTCTACCAACCTGTATAACGCTTCTTCTACAAAAATTGTTGTATCATAATATTCTATTATTTTTTTATACCTATTTATTGCTGGTATCCATTTTTCTCTCTCTAAATAATAGTTTGCCAGATATAATTCTTTAGAACCAAGTATCTCATTTATTAATTCAAGTTTAAATTGAGCATCCTCTGCAAATTCAGTATTTGGAAAATTATCGATTAATACTGTGAAATATTCCCTTGATTTAACAATTTCACCAAGATCCTTTGTTTCATCAATGATTTGATTGTAATGACAGATAGCTATTAGGTAATAGGCATAATCTGTATTTGGATGGTTTTTATATTTATCTAAAAATCTTTCTAATTCTAAAATTGCATCAGTAAAGTATAATTGAGAATAATAACTGTACGCCGCCATTAAAGTTGATCTAGGTGCCCAAATCGATTGTGGGTATAAAAGCTCAACTTCATTAAATTTTTTTGCAGCAAAAAAAATATCTCCTTTATTAAATTCCTTTAATCCTTCATTGTAAGCTTCTATCATTTGCATCTCTAAATTATTTTCTTTAATTAATGATATTTTTTCCTCTTTTTTGGAACAAGATACTAGAGCAAATGTTATAAAAAAGATTAGTAAAAAATTGATAATTTTCATTTGAGAATTTTAACAGAATATTTATAAAATTCTAATTTTTAAGCAATAGATTTTAAATATTGACGATTATTAATTAGTGAATGAGGTAAATTTTTACCTTTGATTTCAAGTAAAGAATAGTTTTCATTATCACTAAATACTTTTCTTAATAATTTATTTGTTAAGCTATGACCACCCTGTCTACATTTTAGGGACCCTATTATTCTATATCCAACTAGATAAAGATCACCCATACAATCAAGGATTTTATGGTTTACAAACTCATTTTTATTTCTTAAGCCTTCTTCATTTAGTATCTCGTTTTCTTTTACAACTATTGCATTTTCTAAAGATCCACCTTTTCCTAAACCTATTTTTTTCAATTTTTCTATGTCTTCATATAAACAGAATGTTCTTGAATTAAATACATCATCTAATTTATCTTCAAAAACATTTATTTTATTTTTTTGATTTTTAATTAACTGATTTTCGTAATTTATTTCAAATTCAATTTCTAAAGTTGCATTTGACTTTTCTATAGAGATGAATTTATTTCCCTCATGTATTTCGACACTATTATTTATTTTAATCAATTTAATTGGGGTATCGCTATTTTTTAATCCAGTTTCTTTTAAAATTTTTACAAAACCTGTAGCAGATCCATCAAGTATGGGAACTTCCTGTGAATCAAGTTCTACAATAGCATTATCTATTCCCATTCCTAAAAAAGCAGCCATAAGATGTTCAATGGTTGAAACTTTTATTCCATATTGATTCGATATTGTTGTGCAAAGTGTTGCGTCTGAGACATTTTCGAAATTAGGAATAACTATATTATTATTTTTAATATCAACTCTTTTAAATATTATTCCAGAATTTGGTGAAGAAGGTAAAATTCTAAGGTTTACTTTTTTACCAGTATGAATTCCTATTCCAGATAATGATATTTCATTTGATATGGTTGATTGTGATAATAATGACATTATCTAAAATATATAAAAACTAAGGAAATTTAATATTCAAGTAATGTTACAAGAAAATACAATTATTTAGAAAATAAGTTAAAAAATTTCTCAAAAAAGCCTGTTTTTTTGGGCTTTTTTTTATTTTTTGTTAGATAACTTTCATTACTTTTATAATAGTTTATCCCAGCATCACAAATCTTCAAATCATTCTCTTCAAAAAAAATTAAATCTGAAAATATTTTTTTTGAATTAATACTGTTAATATTTGGTATTAGCTTTGATCCATTTCCAATAAAAACTATACATTGTTTTTTTGTAGAATTAATTTTTTTAAAGTAATTATTGTTTAGTATTGTTAATTCAATAATTTCATTAACTCTTGCTTCAATAATTTGTTTCAATAAATCAATTGAAATATTTTTTTCTATAATTTCAGTATATAAATTTTTATTATTTGAAAAATTTCTTTGTAAAAATATCTCTTTCTCATTTTTATTAAATTTTATTTTCAAATTCTCAGAATATTCAATACTCAGTTTAAAAATTTTTGAAATATCTTTTGTAATATTATTACCACCTAAAGGTATAGAATTTAAAAATTGAAATTTATTATTATTAAAAAATAAAGCACTGGTTCTCTCAAATCCAATATCTAAAAAGATAAGATTATTTTTTATTTCTAAATTTTTTTTATAGAAAATAGATTTTACATAACTTGAGCAATATATATTTGAAATATTTAAATTATTTTTTTTAAATTCATTTGAAATAATTGATATTAAAGATTTATTTAAACAAATAAACTTTATTTCCAGTATTAAAAATTTTATTTTTATCTCATCGGATATAACTTCAATTTTTTTGTTACCATCAATAATAATATTATTTACAATAATATGTATAACCTGATCTTTAAAATTATTTTCTGAAACTATAAAATTAGCTTCTTCTACTAGGCTATCATAATGTTTAGATATTAAAGTAGGCTGATCAAAGGATTTTTTAATTGAAAGATCTATAAAATTAAATTTTGATGTATCATATAGTATATTAACATCAACTAGATGCATTGATAATTTTTTTTCAGCATCTCTAATCAGTTGATTTAAAGATTTATCGAAACCTTTATTTTCATCAAATTCAGCAATTTTGGCATTTGATGAATAAATTCTTTCTGAAGATTCATCAAATACACCTAACCTTAAATTTTTAGATCCAAAATCTATTACTGTTTCTAAATTACTCATTTTTATTTGTTAATATAATTTGATCAGCCACCCTTAGATCAATAGTTTTTATATTTATTAAATTCTTATTATCCAATAACTGTTTGTAAATTTTAATTGAATCCTCTATTTTTTTTGAAGGTAACTTTAATTCAGTTCCATTAGAGAATAATAAGTCCCATCTTTTATTTTTAAAATAATAATACTTCTCAATTTGAACTAATTCTAAATGATGACTATTTAAAATATTATATATTTTTAAAAATTCCTGCACTTTAAATTCTCCAAACACCATTGGGACTTTATTTTTTTCAAGTATTTGATTAGAATTAATAAGCTTTCCATTTTTACCTATAAAAAAAATTTCTCCATCTATTAATGTCTTTCCAAGTATTGATGTTTTGGACAAATCTATATTGATAGTAGATGGTATAATTTTACTTATATATATATTTTCCAAAAAATTAAATTTTTTTATTGTTTCCAAAATCTTATTCCTATTTAATTTAAAAATATTTGTATTTCGAAAATTTTTAAGTTCATTTTCTATTATTTTTTTTTCATATTGGGAAATTCCACTTATGGTAATTTCTTTTAAACTAAATTTATCTTTAAAACTTTCTACAAATTTAAAATTAAAAATTGAGCTTAAAAAAATAAAAAAGAATAAATAAAGGTATAACTTATATTTACTTATTGATGGATGCATCATTCATTATTTCTTCTATAAGTTGCATAAAACTAATATTTCTATATCTTGCAATTTCTGGCACTAAAGATAAAGATGTCATACCAGGCTGAGTATTTAACTCTAATAGATAAAATTTATTATTATAAAATCTAAAATCTGACCTAGATACACCCCTACATTTTAATAGTTTATGAGCTTTCATAGCTATAGAGTTGACATTATCATAATTTTTAGAGCTTACATTAACTGGAATGATGTGCTGTGTTTTTGCACTTTTGCTATACTTAGCTTTGTAATCATAAAACTTTCTTTTAGGCTTTAACTCTATTATTCCTAGTTTTTTATTACCTAAGATTGCAGCTTGGATTTCTCTTCCAGGTATGTATTTTTCAATTAAAACTTCTTTAAATTTTTCCAATTTCATCAGGTTTCTGTAGAAATTTTTTTTGTTACTAATGTATACTCCTACACTAGATCCCTCATTAATAGGTTTTAACACCACAGGGAATTTCAAATTATTATCAATTTTTTTTAATATAATTTTAATATTAAAATTATTTTTAAATGAAAATTTAAAATATGGTGGTGTTAGAATATGATTTTTAATAAATATTTTTTTTGATAATTCTTTATCGATTGCTAGAGATGATGATAAAACACCCGAATGAGTGTATTTTACTTTTTCAGATTCAAGTATTGATTGGATATAACCATCCTCTCCATATCTTCCGTGTAAAAGATTAAAAACTAAATCTGGCTTAAATTTTCTTAATTTTTTAACAAAATTTCCATCCGGTTCGATTAATAAAAGATTATATTTCTTAGCTTTTTTCAACTCTTCAATAACACTTTTGGCTGTTATTAAGCTGATCTGCCTTTCATTAGAATACCCTCCTGCTAATATTAAAATTTTATCCATTATTCAACTACCACAATTTCTAATTCTAATTTTACACCTGTATGGTCTTTGACTTTCTTTTTTACAAAATTAATTAAAGACTTCATATCTTCAGATTTTGCATTTTTTTTATTGACAAAAAAATTAGCATGTTTCTCTGATATAACTGCATCTCCATAACTTGTTTCATTAGGAACACTTGATCTAATTAGCTCCCAAACCTTTTTATCAGTTTGATTAATAGGATTTTTAAAAGTACTGCCACTTGTTTTAATTCTGGTTGGTTGAGCCATGTTTTTATTTGTATTCAGCTCATTCATATAATTATTTATTTCTTCACTATTTTTTTCTTTTCCTTTAAAAGTAGCACTTAAAAATATTAAATCAGCAGGTAATTCTATTGATCGATATCTAAAATTAATTTTGTTTGCAGGTATACTTCTTACAAGACCTTTAAAATCAACTAGTTGAATAGAAATAAGAATATCTTTAAATTCTTTCTTAAAACATCCTGAGTTCATTCTAATACCACCTCCTATAGAGCCTGGTATACACGACATAAATTCTAATCCAGAAATACCATTATCCTTAGCAAATTCTGAAACTTTTTTTTGCGAAACAGCGGTTCCAGCAATAATTGTTTCATTGTCCAATAAAGTTATGTTTGAGAAACTTTTGCCTAACTTAATTACTGTGCCTTGGTATGTATCGTCATCAAATAAAACATTTGATCCGTTTCCTAAAATAAATATTTTACCTCTTGAACCATAAAGTTTTAGATATTCTATTAATCCCTTAAGAGAGTTCGGTCTAAAAAAAATTTTAGTTTTACCTCCAATATTAAACCAATTAAGATTTTTAATACTCTGATCGAAAAAAATATCTCCATCAATATTTAACCCTGACTTTTTTATATCCTCAATTTTCATTAAAAAATATTTTTTAAATTTTTCATCCAATTTGATATGGACCCTGCACCCATGCCTATATAAATTTTTTCACCAAATGCATTCTGTTTTATAAATCTTCGTAGTTGTAATTCATCGTCAACTAGTATTAACTTAACATTAGAATTTTTTATTATTAATTTTGCAAAGGAATGATATGTAAAATTAAGCTTTAGTTTTTCATTAGCTGTAAAAATTGGACATAATAAAATTGTATCCGCCATTTTAAAACATTTTGAAAATTCTTTTTTCAAATTTATTACCCTTGAAATTCTGTGAGGTTGAAAAACACACACTATTTCTTTATTTTTGTAGACATTTTTAACACCAGTTAAAACTGAGCGTATTTCTGTTGGATGATGAGCATAATCATCATAAAAACTTATCTTGTTATGATTGAATAAATGAGAAAACCTTCTCTGCACTCCTTTAAATTTGTATAGTCCAAGTTTGATATATTTTTCAGGCAATCCAATTGTAAATGCTAGAGAAGCTGCAGCTGTTGCATTTAGAATATTGTGGATACCTATCATTGGTAGTTTAATACCTTTAATTATTTTTTTTTTGCTAGGTATATTAATTTTAATATCGAAACTTGAAATATTAGCAGTTTGCTTAATATTTATTATTTGAAAATTTGAATTTTTATTTTTACCATATGTGTAAAAATTTTTATTCTGTGAGTTTTTAAGAACAGCTTTAAGATTTTGATCATCATTACATATGAAACCTTTACCTACAGATGGTATTTTTTCAATAAATTTTAGAAAACTTTTTTTAAGATTATTCATATTTTTGTAAAAGTCTAAGTGCTCGGAATCTAAATTTGTTGCTATAGAATATGTAAAGGGAATTTTTAAAAAACTACCATCTGACTCATCAGACTCTGTTACACACCAATTACTTTTACCAAGTTTTGCAGAATTACCAAATGAGTTTAATACGCCACCGTTAATAATAGTTGGATCCAATTTTCCTGCTGTAAAAATACTTGATACTAACGATGTTGTTGTAGTTTTCCCGTGAGAACCAGTTACGACAACATTTCTCATGAAAGATACTATATGACCCAACATATCTCCTCTTGTGTAAACTGGTAATTTTTTTTTTATAGCCTCAACTAATTCTACGTTATTTTTTTTTATTGCTGAAGAAATTACTAGGACAGTTATTTTTTTTATATTCTCTTTTTTATGATTTAAAAATATTTTTATTTTTTTTTCATTTAATCTCTCAATATTTCGGTTATCAGCGATGTCACTACCTTGAACTTTGTAACCTAATCCATTCATAATCAATGCTAAGCCACTCATACCTATTCCACCAATACCAACAAAATGAATAAGTTCATTTTTTCCTAAATCAATTTTCATTTATAAGCTCAATTAGTTTAGATTTATTTTTTTCCCAGTTATTTTCTTCGGCAAGTCGAATTAAATTATCCTTTTTAGAAAAATATTCATTTTGATCTTCAAATATTTTTATCATCAAGTCTTTAAAGCTTTTTTCATTGACATCTTTTTGCATAATTAACCAACAAGATTTTTTTTTTTCATAATATTCAGCATTGTAATATTGATGATTATCTTTAGCATACGGAAATGGAATTGCCACAAATGGAATATTTAAATATCCTAATTCTGAAATTGTAGATGCACCAGATCTTGTAATAGCTAGATCATAATTAACAGCTTTAACTAAAAACTTATCGTCAAAGTCAAATAATTCGTGCTCTATATAGTTTTTTTGATATAATTTTTTAATATTTTTTTTTGAATTGAGGTTAATTACTTGTTGTAAAACTTGGATTTTATGTGTTTTTGAGAGTTTAATTATAATTTTAGTAATAAATTCATCGAAAAACTTTGCTCCCTGACTTCCTCCAATAATTAATAAATTTTTTTTTCCTGTAATTGTAGTCTTTTCATTTTTTTGATAATTATAGATTTCTTTTCTAAGTAATGGTTTAACTAAATAAATCTTATTGAAAAGTTTTTTAGAAATACCTTTTAAATTTTTATCATAACAAATAATTCTTTCAGCAAAACTAAGCATTAATTTGTTTGCTCTTCCTAAAACAGAATTTGGTTCAAAAATATAAATTTTTATATTCAATAAATTTGCAGCCAAACACAAAGGTAGTGACATATATCCACCAGTACTAATTAGTATATTAAAATTACTTAATTTTAAATACCGATAAGATGTAATTATAGATTTGCAAAATTTAATTAAATTGTATGGAAACAATAATAAATTTGAGAATAAATTTGGTGCATCTATTAATGAATATTTATAATTCTTATTATTGATATATTTTGATCCTCTTAAATCTGTAGAAATTTGTACTTCATAATCATCTTTTAAAGCATCATATATACTTAATGATGGTATTACATGTCCACCTGAACCGCCAGTTGTGATAAGTATTTTTTTCATTAGTTCAATCTAATTTTCTTTTTGTTAAATTTAAAATTAATCCTGATAAAATTGCCGTACTAACAATAGACGACCCACCATAACTTAGAAAGGGTAAGGTCATTCCTGTAGTTGGGAGTACTCTTATGTTAACACCAACGTGAATAAAAGTTTGTATCAAAATTAAAGAAATACATCCACTTAAAATAAGTTTTGATAAATCTTCATTTACAAAATTAATTTTTCGAATTACCCTATAAGAAAAGATTAGATATAAAAATAATATTCCAATGACTATTATTGCACCAAACTCCTCTGATATAACTGAAACTATATAATCAGTATGTGCCTCGGGAACTCTCGAATTTAGAGTACCTTCTCCAATACCTTTTCCAAAAAAACCACCATTAATAATTGCATCACTTGCTTTTTCGGCTTGATAATTGTTCCCAGAACTTAAATCTAAAAAAGCAAAAAGTCTAATTTTTATATATTCAAACTTTGTAACAAATAAAACCAAATAACTTACAGTTGAACCAACAAAAAGAAAGAATATAAAAAAAATAAAGATATTAATTCCAGATACAAATATTAAAGCTAACCAAACCATTGATATCAAAAGAGTTTGACCAATATCAGGCTGATAAACAAGCAACATTAATATTGGAAGTATTAATAAAACACTTAAGAAGTATTTAAAATATAATCTTCTATTTTGAATAGTTAACATTAATGACAATGATACAATAAAAAAGGGTTTAACTATCTCGACAGGCTGAAATCTTGGTAAAAAAATCAAATCTAGCCATCTTTTTGATCCTTTTACCTCAATCCCTAGAAAAGGTACTAACAGCAAACTTAGAAATGAGACTAAGAATAAAATTAATGAAAGTTTTGTTAAAATTTTTTGACTCAAAAAAGATAATATAATTAAAATCGCAATTGCTAAAGCTATATAAGCAGAATGTTTAAAAAAAAAATAATATGATTTTGTTTCTAATTTGTCCGAGGCTATGAGAGAAGTTGAAACTAATGAAAAGAAAAGACCTAATAAAAATAAACCTAAAATTAAGAATAATAAAAATTTATCTATGTTTTTCCACCAGTCGTAAAAAGTATCTAAATATTTATTCATATTCTATTTTTTTTAAGCATGACTCTTATAATTTTATTAAAAAATTTTCCTCTTTCTTCAAAGTTTTTGAATTGATCAAAAGATGCAGCACAAGGACTAAAAAGAATCACTTTTTTAGCATAATCGTTTTTAATATTATTATTTAAATTTATCATAATATCTTTAAGTGTTGATGAGGATTTATAAGAAATTTGGTTTGGAAGTGATTTAATAAAAAAATTTCTATCTTTTCCGTAAACATAAGCTCTAATATTTGAAATATATTTTTTTTTTAATATTAGTTTGTCTCCTTTTTTAGCAAGTCCTCCCAATATCCAATAGATATTTTTATAAGTTTCAAGTAATGGGACTGTTGATGAGAAACTAGTAGATTTTGAATCGTTAATAATTAATAATTTTTTTGATTTATAAATTATTTGTTGTCTATAATCCAACCCTTTAAATTTATTTGCAATATTTATAACTATTTTTAAATTGAGTTTTAATATTTTAGCAATACCAAAAACAAAGCTAAGATTTTTTTTATTACTAGAATTGTTAAAGTAAATATTATCAATTTGTCTAAAGTATTTTTTATTTTTTAAATAATCAATTTTTATTAATTTGGATTTAATTTGATTAATTTTAAGTAAATTATTTAGAAAATTATTTTCACTATCAATAAAAAAATAGTCATTTTGATTTTGAGATTTCACTATTTTAAATTTTGCTTCAGCATAATTTTTGAAAGATCCATGTCTTTCTAAGTGATCTGGATTTAGATTAAGTATAATTGAATACTTGGACTTAAAGTATTTACTATAATCAAGTTGATAAGAAGATGCCTCAATTACAAAAATTGTATTATTTTTAATATTTTTCTCCATTAATATTGGATATCCAATATTACCAGTTAATCTTACGTCTTTTTTACTTTTTTTAAGAACTTCGTACAGCAGTTTCGAAGTAGTAGATTTACCATTTGTTCCTGTAATTGTGATCTTATTTATATTTGGATAACTAATTTCAAATATATCAAGTTCAGTAATAATTTTTGACCTATTTTTTTTCAAATAGCTGGAAATTTTACATTTCTTCATATCTATCCCTGGACTTAAAACAATAAAATCAAAGTTTATAGATGATAATTTGTGAATATTTATTAATTTTTTTTTATACTTAACTGGGATATTTTTTTTATTATCATCAAAAATTGAGCAGATACTATTTCTTTTTAAAAAATTAAAACAAGATATGCCAGACTTGCCAAAACCATAAATTAAAATTTTTCTATTTTTAAAATAAATTTGTTTTTCATTCATTATCTTAATTTTAGTGTTGCCAGTCCTATCATTGCTAAGATAATTGATATGATCCAAAATCTTATAACCACGGTAGACTCTGGCCATCCTTTTTTTTCAAAATGATGGTGTATCGGTGCCATTTTAAATATCCTTTTGCCAGTAAGTTTGAATGATATCACTTGAGCAATTACCGAAACAGCTTCTAAGACAAAAAGCCCACCCGTAATTGCAAGAACAATTTCATGTTTAGTAATGATACCAACTGCCCCCAATGATCCTCCTAAAGCTAAGGAACCTGTATCACCCATAAATATTTTGGCTGGCGGTGCATTAAACCATAAGAAACCTAAACAAGATCCTATTATTGCTCCACAAAAAATCGATGCTTCTCCTACACCCTCAATATATGTAATTTGTAAATATCCTGAAAAAACTATATTTCCTGTTACATAACTAATAAAAGCAAAACATGCTGCAACTAATATTACAGGCACTGTAGCTAAGCCATCTAGTCCATCTGTCAAGTTAACTGCATTAGATGACCCCACAATAACAAAAAGATAAAATGGAATGAAAAACCAACCTAAATTAATTATTAAGTTTTTAAAAAATGGGAAATATAGGTTTTGGAGTTCATTAGACCCACTATAATAATAAAGTATAAAAATTCCAACTAATGCTAAAATAATTTGAATTGAAATCTTTGTTTTTGAACTTATACCATTTGAATTATTTTTTTTTATTTTTCGATAATCATCATAAGCTCCAAGTAATCCAAAAGATCCAACTATATAAAGTAAGAACCAATTATAAGGATTTGAAAAATCCCCCCATAATATAACACCTGAGAAAATACCTAGCAAAATCATTAAACCTCCCATGGTAGGGGTTCCTATTTTTTTAACTATATGATCACTAGGTCCATCTTCTCTGATTGGGTCATGAATCTGGTTTGAAGAAAAATAATTGATTAGTGGTCCTCCAACTAAAAAAACTACTGTCATTGATGTGAACATTGCTAGACCAGTTCTCACAGTTAAATATTTAAAAACATTAAGAAAACTAAAAATTTCGACTAAGTTAGAAAATAGACTAAAAAGCATTTATTTTTCCTACTTTTAAGCTTTGACTTATTTTATTTAGACCTGTGGAGTTGGAACCTTTAATCATTAAATATTCACCATTCTTAATATCACTTATCATAAAATTTAAGATATCTTGTTTTGAATTTAATATTTTTCCTCTTTTTTGTGGTTTAATTTTGTTAAATGTTTCAATAACGTCCTTGCCATATACATAAACTTTGTCAATTTTTGTGTCATTAATATACTGGGCCGCCTCTCTGTGAAGTTTTTTTGAATATTTACCCAGTTCTAACATATCCCCTAAAAGAATTAATTTTCTTTTAGATTTAGTATTTAAGTTATTTAATTTATTTAATGCAAATTGAAGAGACAAAGGGTTAGAATTATAACTTTCATCAATTAGGTTAATTTTTTTTCTTTTTAATTTGATTATATTTAAATCTCCTCTTCCCTCTGGAAATCGATAATCATTAAAGAAAGATTTATCTAATTTTTCTAGATCAAAATATACAGATATCACTGCTAAAGTTGATAAAATATTATAAATATAATTCTCTAAATTTTTTTTAATAACAAATTTCAATTTTTTTTTGTTGTTTTTTATATAAATAACAGAATTAAATTTTCCTTTATTAATATTAATTAAACTCACATCTGATTTTTTTTTGATTCCAAATGAAATTATTCTTAATTTTTTTTTTTTAGATAAAGATTTAAAAAATTTGAAGAATTTATCATCAGCATTTAATATGATCGAACCATCTTCAACAATATTATTAATTATCTCTGATTTGGCATGGGCCACACCTTTTAAGTTTTTAAAGTTTTTGATATGTGCATATGAAATATTAGTGATAATGCCAATATTAGGTATTATCTTTTTAGTTAAAAAATCAATCTCTCCTTTCTTATCCATCCCAACTTCAAAAATACCAATTTTATCTTCTTTATTTATGTTAAATAAAGAAATTGGAACTCCATATTTGTTGTTAAAAGATTTTTTTGAATAAGATGTTTGATATATTTTACTCATCATTTGTCCCAACATCTCTTTTAATGATGTTTTGCCTGAAGATCCTGTGATTGCTATAGAGGAAATATTTGATGAAACTCTTATCAGTTTGGCAATTTCTGAAAATGTTTTTAATGAGTTTTTTACGTATATATTATTTTTAAATTTATTTTTTTTTTTATTTTCATTAATCGAGATAGAGGCTCCATTTTTAAAAGCTTGATTAACAAATTTATTTCCATCAAAGTTTTTTCCTTTTATGCCAAAGAAAATATTGTTTTTTTTTGTTTTTCTAGAATCAATTGAGGCTTCATTAATATAAATATTTCTTTTTATTTTTTTTTTAGTTATTTCTGAAACAATATTTGATTTCCAATTTCTATCTAGTGATTTATTTTTGATCTTAATATATTTTTCAATACATTTTTTATCTGAAAAAAACTTTTTTGTGATATATTCTTGATAAACTTCATGGCCTTTTCCAGCTATAATAACTACCTCGTTTGATTTTATATTCAAAATTGCTGATTTTATTGCACTTTCTCTTGATGGTATTTCTAATACTTTATTCTTTGGAATATTAGATTTGATATCTCTTCTTATTTTTTTCGGATCTTCACTTCTTGGATTGTCATCAGTTAAATATATTTTATCACAATATCTATTAGCAATTATACCCATTATTTTTCTTTTGGGCTTATCTCGCTCTCCTCCACATCCAAATACAAGATTAATTTTTCTTAATTTAAATTGTTCCTTCACATTTTTAATGCATGTTCTTAAAGCATCTGGTGTATGTGCATAATCAAGAATGATAATTCCATTATTATAAAGTCTTCCAATTTTTTCTAATCTTCCATTTACTGGCTTTATTTTTTGGGTAATTTTTAAAATTTTTTCTAATGGAATTTTGCTTTTAATTGCAGCCATAATTGCCATTAGTAAATTTTTAATTTGTACTCGTCCAATTAATTTAGTTGAAAAAGAATATTCCCTTTTATCAAATCTAAATATTATATTCTGTTCGTCTTTTAAAAATTGGTGTTCTAGTATTGTAAAACTTGATTTTTTATTTCCTATTGTAAATTTTTCGATTTTATTTGATTTAGAAATTCGGTTTAAATTTGATGAAGTTTTTAAATCTTCATCATAAATAGCATAAGACTTTTTTTTCAATAATTTTTTAAATAATAATAATTTTGAATTTAAATAATTTTTATAAGATCTATGATAGTCTAGATGATCTCTAGATAAATTTGTAAATATACCAATATCGAATTTTAATCCATCTAATCTATTTTGGTTTAATCCATGACTTGAGGCTTCCAAAATAACATTTTCGATTTTTTTTTCTTTTAATTTTTCTAAAATTTTATTTATTTGTATTGTATCAAACGTAGTATTTGAAATTTTATTTCTTATTTTTATACCATCTACTCCTAATGTTCCAATCGAAGCGACTTTAATTTTATTTAAATTTAAAATTTGAAAATAAAAGTTTGCTATTGAAGATTTTCCATTAGTGCCCGTGACGGCGATCAGATTGTTTGGCTTCTTATTAAATATTTTTGAACTAAATTGAGCTAGTAAATTTCTAGGATTTTTAGCATTTAAAAACAATATGTCATTCTTAAAATTATTAATTTTTATTTTGTCAGAAATTATTATTTTAGATCCATTTTTAATTGCATCTTTTATAAATAAGTTACCATCTGTATTACTTCCTTTAAATGCAAAAAAAATATACCCACCTTTAACCTCTTTGGAATTAAAAGCTATCCCTTTAAAGCCTAATTCATGATATTTTTTATGTAAATTTGGAAAGTAGTCTTTGAGTAACATGATTTACGGTCTTAATATTTTGTGGCTAAAATTGGCCCGATTTTATCCATTATCTGACCAGTTACCCATACAGTAGTCCAACCTGCGGTATTTCTCCAATTACCTTTGTAAGGATATCTATCGTCTCTATAATGATATACAAATTCTCTATTTGCTTTTGGTTCATCCAACATTACTGCTAATAGAAATTTTGGATCTGAGGTTGGGAAGACTGAGGCAAAGGTGTTAACCTTTTTTTTGGAATAGCCACCCTTTGATGGTTGATCCGCAGTACCAGTTTTTCCTCCAATTTCGTAGCCTTTCACATTTGCAAAACCTGCAGTTCCTTCTTTTGTTGATACTATTTTTCTAAGAATAGGATTTATAGTTTCTGATAAGTTTTCATTAAGTATTCTTTGTCTTTTTAATTTTTCCTTCTTTAATAATGTTGGTATTACCTCGTATCCTCCATTACTTATAATTGAATACCCTTTTGAAAGTTGTAATAAAGTTGTTGCAATTCCATGACCGAATGCAACTGTTGCGAGTTTACATTTGCCCCATCTTCCTAATTGAGTTGTACCTACTTCTTGTATATCAAATTCTAAGTTTGATATAATCCCAATAGTTTGAAGAAACTCATTATAATTCTCAATACCAACCTTTTCAGCTATCCTAACTGATCCAATATTTCCTGATCTTATCAGAATTTCCTCAGCTGTTAAATCTGATGGTATTTTATCATCATACTCAGATATAGAATTTCCTGCACAAGTAATTCTTTTTTTAAGATCTTTAAATTCTGTTTCTGGTTCCACAACATTGTACTGTAAACCTGCAGCCAAAGTAAATGTTTTAAAAACAGATCCAAATTCATAAACACCTTTTGTTGCTCTATTTATATATTTTACATCATTTATTTCTTCTCTTTTATTAAGATCAAAATCTGGGAGAGAAAGCATTGACAAGATATTACCATTATTAATATCCATTAAAATCGCAGCACTCCCAATATTTTGAAATATATCTTTAGATTTTGATAATTCCTCTTTAATTAAATATTGAAGATCTTTATCAAGAGTTAATATTAAAGGTTCTTTTGTAGTTTTAAGCTCGTAATCAAAAGCTTTTTCAATACCCGATATACCATTATTATCATTATCAATTTGACCAATCACATGACTAAATAAATTCCCGTTAGGATAAACTCTTGCTATGCTATCTTCTTGAATAAAAGATTTATCTCCCAAAAGCAGAACTTCATCAAGTTTTTTAGGACTTATTTTTTTTTTTACATAAAAAAATTTTTTTCCATACATTTCCTTCGCAAAACTTTTATTAGGAAAGATTAATTTAAGAGAAATTAATAATTTTTCTTTATTAATTACTAAATTAGGATTAATCCCCAAATTAATTACAGGAACACTTTTAGCTAAAATATTTCCCTCATTATCTAAGATACTAGATCTGAAATTTTCTTTTTTAACTATTTTTTTAATTTCAGGAATTTTTTTTATACTCAATAATATTACTTTTGATGAAAAAATAATTGCCAAGATAAAAAATACAAAGAAAATAAAAGCAATCCTCTCAAAAGATATTTTTAGATATGACTTATTTTCTTTGAATGAAAAACTGTCATTATATTTTTCAGAACGTTCAGAGTGTTTATTTAATTCATTCATCAATCTTAACCATTTTATCTATTTTTAATTTTTCATTTAAAATTTCAATAGTGTTCAAATTTTCTAGTTTCTTTTGTACAAATTTGTCCTCGAAGTAAAATTTTTGATAATCCATCAGTTTTTTTGGTGAAGTTAAAATACTATAATCAAGTAAAGTGAGTTCATAACGATCTTCTAATATTCTGATATTTTCTTTTAATTGAAAAATTTCTTTATCAAGTTTTTTTGTGGAGTTTTTAGTTAAGGTGGTTGCAAGCATTAAAAAAATTATAGGTCCAAAAAAAATTATTTTTTTCATTTAATTATCTTAGATTCTCAACATCAGTTAGATTTTTAAATTTTTCTCTGAATTCAGTAAAATCACACTTATCATTTGTTTTAATTCCATACCTTAATTTAGCTGATCTTGAAGGTGGGTTTTGCTTTATCTCGCTCTCACTTGGTAAAATAGGTTTTTTATTTATTAATTTAAAACATCTTTCTGAAACCTCTGCTTCAGGTAAATATCTTGAAGAATTTCTTTGCTCAGAATAATGTTTGAAGAAAAATTTTACAATTCTATCCTCTATTGAATGAAAGGTAACTACAGCTATTATGCCACCAATAGGAATTAGACGAAATGAGTTAATCAAAGCATTTATCAGCTCACTAATTTCTTTATTGACTAAAATTCTTAAAGCCTGAAAAACTTTGGTGGAATTGTGTATTTTTGTTTTTTGATATTTTTTTACACTATCTATTATTTGAACTAAATCTTCAGTTTTTATATTTTGCTCTTTCCTTTTTTTTACAATTTCTCTTACAATTTTTTTTGAATAACTTTCATCTCCAAATATTTTAAACACTTTAATAAGATTATTTTCATCCATATTAGATATAATCTCATTTGCAGAGATATCATTAATACCCATTTTCATATTAAGTTTTCCTTTGTCTAAAAATGATAAACCTTTTTGAGAATTTTTAATTTGGTTTAGGGAGTAACCTAAATCAAAAATTATACCTTTAAGCTTATTGTCTTTTAATTTTATTTTATCTAATTGAGAAAATTTAATGTTGTAAAATTTAAATCTACTATTATATTTTTTTTTAAGTTTTGATGCTTTAAATAAAACATCATTATCCCGATCTAATGCTATAATATCGTTTTTTTTGTTCTCAAGAATTTTTTCTGAATATCCACCTTGACCAAAAGTACAGTCGATAAATGTGCCACCATAAAGAGGGGAAATAATGCTAATTAATTCATTTAGCAGAACTGGAAAATGTTTGTTTTCCAGATTTATGGTGGCATTCATTTATTTTTTTGAAGACCATTAATTTTTTTGTCTTCTCAAAAATGCTGGGATTTCTAAATCGTCTTCTTCTTTTGATATATTTGTTTCTGATGTTAATGAAGTTTCCTCATCATTTTCATTAATTGTTCCATCGGAATTAAATAGCTCTGGTATTTCTTCCTCAAAATCAAAGTTTTCTAATCCATTAGAAAGGGAGGTGTTACTTTCGGTTACTTCAGTTGAATGGTCAGGAACTGTAGATACTTCCTTTTCTACTGTATTAGTTTCTTCCTCAACACTAGAAGTGCTTGCTAGCTCCTCTGAGGCGCTAATGCTAGATGATACTTGACTTTCAGTTTTTACTTCTTCCTCAATTTTAAGTGCATTTGCACCATTAGTCAGAATTGAGCTATTTTGATTTGAAAATGTAAACGCCTGAGAAGGATTATTATTAGAAAAATCGGAATATCCTGGATTTCTATTTTGTATTCTATGAACCATATTAATTACTGATTTTGGTTCTGGTTGTTGCCCATCTAATGAAGTAGCTACAATTGAAACTCTCATTAAGCCATCAAGATTTTCATCTGTAATAGCACCTATTATTAGCTCTGCGTCTGGATCTACTTCAGCTCTTACTTTATTAACAGCTTCATCAACTTCAAAAAGTTTAAGATCTTTTCCACCAGTAATATTAACGAGCAAGCCTTTAGCTCCTTTTAATGTGTAGTCATCTATAAGTGGATTGCTTATAGCCATCTCTGCAGCTTTAATTGCTCTACCTTCACCTTCAGCCTGACCAGTACCCATCATGGCCTTACCCATCGAACTCATAACTGTTTCAACGTCAGCAAAATCTAAATTTATTAAACCAGGTCTTACCATAAGATCAGTGATGCTTTGAACTCCATGCTTTAATACATCATTAGATAGTAAAAATGATTCTTCAAATGTAGTTTGTTCACTTGCAATTTTGAATAAATTTTGATTTGGAACTACAATTATAGTATCTACATGTTTTCTTAATTCCTCAAGACCTTGATTTGCTTTTCTCATTCTTGAAGGACCTTCATATAAGAAAGGTAGGGTAACAACTCCAATCGTTAGAATATTTAATTCTTTAGCAGCACGAGCAATAACATGAGCAGCACCAGTTCCAGTTCCACCACCCATTCCTGCAGTTATAAAAACCATGTTAGATCCTTGAAGAACATTAACAATTTCATTTAAGGACTCATCAGCAGCAGCTTCACCTATATCTAATTTTGCTCCAGCACCTAATCCTTTTGTTAAATTTAATCCCATTTGGATTTTGGTTTGTGCATGGCTTAGTCTTAAATCTTGAGCATCAGTGTTTACAGCTATAAACTCTACTCCTTGTAAACCCGATTCTATCATTCCATTAATTGCATTACCTCCTGCTCCTCCAATCCCAAGAACTAATATTCTTGGTTTCAACTCTTTTATATCTGGTGTCTTAAAATTAATTGTCATTTTTCCCCCGTTAGTTATTAAGTTTTTGCTCCCATTTAAGGTTAGCTCTATTAATGTTAGATTTTTTCCTTGCAGTGACCCTAAATTTTTCAAAACTTGTTGGTTCCCATATTTGGAAGGTTTTTCCCTGACCTACAAACAATATGCTACTTTTAATTTTTGCATGTCTTAATAATTTTTCCGTAATGAGAATTCTTCCCTCGCTATCAAATTGTAAGTTAATACTTTCAGATAGTATTGAGGTTGCAAAATAATCTTTCTTATCTTCAAATGGATTTAAAGTGTCTATTGCATTTGAAATTTTTTCAATTCTATCTTGTGGCCAAGCCTCAATTGACTGATTATTAAATGATGGAAAACATACGACTCCGTTGTATCCCATATTAGAGAGATAGCTTCTAAAACTAGCAGGCACGGACACCCTTCCTTTTTTGTCTAATTTGTTTTGGTAAGTAGATAAAAACATAATCCATAAATTCCTTATTTGGGATTTTATGGGATATTATGGGTTTTAATTTTAATCGTCAACACCTAATATTACAATCAGGTATTCTTGATTTGTTCTAAATTTCTACAACTTAGCAAAATAGAAATTATGATTTAATTTAGTAAGAGATAAGAATTAAAATATTATGATTTTGCCAGATAAAATATAAGCCGGGTTCTGTCGTTTAAACTTATCATTTCTCTAGGCCTTAAATCACTTTAAGGCTCAAGCAACTAACCCAGATGACTAGCCAAAGACTGCTTTTTGTTATTTCTAACTCTGTCATCTCTACTCAGTCTTGCTCCCAGTGGGGTTTTCCATGCACTAGCTGTTACCAACTTAGCCGGTGTGCTCTTACCACACCTTTTCACCCTTGCCTTGATAAGGCGGTTTGTTTTCTGTGGCACTATCCCTAGGGTCGCCCCCGCCAGTTATTAACTGGCACTGTGTCTTTGTAGAGCCCGGACTTTCCTCTTTAATAAATTAAAGCGATAAGTCTTTTATCTGGCAACTACTACAATATAAATATTTTATTAAAATTCAATATAAATTATTCTGCATTATTAAGGGATTTTATTATTTCAAAACATTCAAGATCAATTTTTCCATCAACTAATTCAGGTCTAAATCTACTTTGAAAGCTTTTAATAATTTTTATTAATTCTCTTGAATTAGAATATCGAAGATTATAACCAAATTTTTTTAAATATTTAATAAACAAATTTGGATTTAATTTGAATTTTTTCTTCCTGTAAAATTTAAGTTTATTTAATTTTATATTATGCCAAATCCCTATTTTTTTTTTTGAAAGAATTTTCCACGGAAATTTTTCGCCTGGATCCAATTTTCTTAAAGGTGCAATATCTGAATGTCCAAGTATATTGTTCTTATCTATTTTATATTTAAGAATAAGAAATTTTGATAACTTTATTAGGCATTTAATTTGCCTTTTACTAAATTTTTTATATTCATGATAATGACCAGGATTTGAAATTTCTATACCTATAGACTTTCTATTGAGAGATGAATCCTTTTTCCAGCTTGATTCTCCTGCATGCCAAGCTATATATAGATCTGGTACCATCTGTATTAATTTTCCAGATGAAGAAATATAATAGTGACAACTAACTTTTGAGTTGAAGCTGGTTAATTTTCTTATGGCTAATTTATCATTTTTCATGCCTGTGTAATGGTAAATTAAGTATTTTATTTTTTTTTTATCTCTTTTTTTTAGATCAAAATTCGGTGAATAATCTAAAGTCATTTTTTCAACATTATTTTGCGTTATTTCAAACATTTAAATCTTTAAATCTATATTAAATATAATATAAACTGCCTTAATGAAAAAGATTTTAGTTTTACTGCTTATAATCTTAATATCACAGTTTAAATCTTTAAATGTGTATGCAGGGTCAGATGGATCTCTTGAAATAAAAAATAAGAAACAATCAACAGAACAAATCCCAGAAGTTAAAGATTGTTTTGAAACAGTTAATAGAGGAGTATTTGCATTTAACAAAGGTCTGGATAAAATTTTTTTCAAACCAATAGCCAAAGGATACAGATATCTCCCTAAGCCAATAAGATCAGGAACAAGTAACGCCTTAAATAATTTATCTAATGTTGTCACAATACCAAATAATATTCTGCAAGGTCAGTTCAAATACGCAGTAATTAATACATTAAGATTTTCAATTAATTCTACACTTGGAATTATAGGCATTTTCGATGTTGCCTCATATTATGGATTAGATAAACTTGAAAAAGAAGACTATGGTCAAACTTTGGGAAAGTGGGGAGTTAAAGAAGGGTGTTACTTTGTATTACCTGTTCTTGGTCCAACCACTGTGAGAGATTCTATTGGTAAATTAGTTAATATATCAGGTGGAGATGCATGGTATAATGTTACTATAGCAAATGATACTCGATATTTCGAAAACTCCGATTATTACTATTCTAGATTAACTGCTGGTGTAGATTTTAGGGCTAAAAATTTAGAAGCATTTAATAGTCTTGAGAAAAATTCTCTTGACCTTTATGCCTCTGTAAGAAGTTTATACCTTCAAGACAGAAAAAGAAAAATTCTCAATTTAGATGAAAAAACAGAGACAATGATAGATGACGATTGGGAAGAAATAGATTCTCAATAGAATATTAATGTTTAAAATTCAAATTTATTTAGTTTCTATAATAATTACAATGTTTAGCATTGTGGTAGATGCAAAAGAACCAAGTGAATTAATAAATGAAATTGTAAATGAAGCATCAACAATTTTATCTAGCTCTGATCCCGTGGAATCAAAAATAATTAAATTAAACAATATTGCCGAAATTAATGTAGATATTGAGGGTATTGGGATGTATACGCTTGGAAGTTATCGTAAAACTCTGTCAGATAAACAAATGTTAAAATATCAAAAACTATTTAAGAGTTATTTTTTAAAGAGTTTTTCAAGTAGATTGGTTGATTATTCTGATCCAAAAATTAATGTGATTTCAGAAAAAAAAATTAATAATAAATATACAATTGTAAATACAAAATTAGAAGCGACATCTAAAAACCCTGAACTTAACATCGATTGGAGAATTTATACAAAAAATCCGGAAAGACCTGTAATAAGAGATCTGATAGTTGAAGGCTTAAGTTTAGCAAGAACTCAAAAAGAAGAGTTTAAATCTATACTTCAAAATAATGATGGAGATATAAACTATCTTTTTAAATCTTTAGAAGAATTTATAATTAAATAAATTGGTGGGCCCGCCAGGACTCGAACCTGGGACCAATACATTATGAGTGTACTGCTCTAACCAACTGAGCTACAGGCCCAAAATTTACTCTTAGTTATACCATTTTTTCATAGTTATCAATTGTAGATAATTTTTTATAATATGGTGGGCCGTGTTGGTTACGCTCCAACTACCCCTGCAATGTCAATGCAGTACTCTACTATTGAGCTAACGGCCCTTCTAACTTTCCAAGAAACTTTTAAGCTGTTTGGATCTGCTAGGATGTTTTAATTTTCTGAGTGCCTTCGCTTCAATCTGTCGAATTCTTTCTCTTGTTACAGAAAACTGTAGCCCAACCTCTTCTAATGTATGGTCAGTATTCATTCCAACGCCAAATCTCATTCTAAGTACTCTTTCTTCCCTTGGGGTCAAAGTTGAAAGTATTTTAGTTGTAGCCTCACTTAAATTTGATTTAATTGCTTGTTCTAAAGGAGCTAAAGCCTTTGTATCCTCAATAAAATCTCCTAGACTACTATCCTCTTCATCTCCAACTGGTTTTTCAAGTGAGACTGGTTCCTTAGATATTTTTAATACTTTTCTGACCTTTTCTAGAGGCATTCTCAATTTTTTAGCAAGCTCTTCAGGTGTAGCCTCTCTTCCAAATTCACTAAGAATTAATCTTTGTGTCCTTACAATTTTATTAATTGTCTCAATCATGTGAACAGGTATTCTAATAGTTCTAGCTTGATCAGCTATGGACCTTGTAATCGCCTGTCTTATCCACCATGTAGCATATGTGGAGAATTTATATCCTCTTCTATATTCAAATTTATCTACAGCTTTCATCAATCCAATATTTCCCTCTTGAATTAAATCTAAGAACTGTAGTCCTCTATTAGTATATTTTTTTGCAATTGATATTACTAATCTTAAGTTAGCCTCAACCATTTCTTTTTTTGCTATACGTGATTCTTTTTCTCCTTTTTGGATTCTGCTTACTAATAACTTATACTCAGTTACAGAAACTCCAAGTTTATTGCTTATCTCAATTAACCTATCTCTAATATTTTTAAACTCAACTTTATATTTTAGAAAAAATTTCTTCCATACTTCATTTGTACCTAAAAAATTCTTTAAATTAGGGTTAATTTCATTTCCAACATAAAATTTGATAAACTCATCTCTGGAGATTTTTTCATTTAATGCAAGTCTCAAAAGATTTCCTTCCAAAGATATTATTTTTTTATTTTCTACATAATGCTTTTGAACCAGTTCCTCTAGAACTGATGGTGATAATTGGAGAGTTTTTATATTTTCTAAAATATCATCAACTATTTTTCTATAATTTTTTTCTTTTGAAGCAGAAAATTGTTTTGAATCTAACACGCAGACCAGTTTTTCGTTCTGGTATTTAATGAGTTTGTTGTAATCTTTGGTTAAACTATAAACTGTTTTTAAAACTTTAGGTTTGATCTCAGTTTCCATTGCAGCAAGTGTTGGGTTAAATTCATCATCTTCTGTATTATTACCAGCTTCTTCTGTATTTTGATTATTATCAATTTCACCTGTTTTTTTTTGTTTAGCACTTTGACCAGTATCTTCGTCCTCCATATAATTTGTATCTATATCTATTATTTCTCTAACTAAAATTTCATCATTCTGTAGTTTTGTATTCCATTCAAAGAACTGTTGAGCTGTAATTGGACTTTGCGAAAGCGCGTTTAGCATAACATCCTTTCCAGCTTCAATTCTTTTTGCTATTGCAATTTCACCTTCTCTAGAGAGGAGTTCAACTCCACCCATCTCTCTAAGATACATTCTTATTGGATCATCACTTTTTTCAACAGACTTACCCTCATCTTTTGAGCCATTGTCTTTTTTTCTTAAAATTTTGAAATCTGCTTTTTTTTCTACTAATATTATTTTTTCATCAAGAATATGTATGAAAGCTTGTTCTAAATTTTCATCAGATAAATTTCTTTTCCCTAAGGATTTATTAAGCTCTTCATGGGTTATAAAACCTCTATGGACACCTCTGCCCATCAATCTTGCAAATGATTTTGTAATTATACGTTCCACAATAAAAAAGTTCAGGATGTATATAATGCTAAATTAAAAAAAATCTATTTGATTCTCATTTTTATTTAATTGATTTTTTGCAGTTTTTTAAGCTCTTTTAACTCATTAAAAGTTGCCTCACTTAAATCCTTTGAAAATCTTGATTCTAAATCTGCAATTCTTAATTCAAGCTCATAATTTTTAAGGTCTCTTATTAACTCAGATAATATTTCAAGGACTTTTTGGTCATCATTTAAGCTTTTGACTAATATATGCTTAATAGATGCATATTTAAAAACCCTTTCTAACAAACCTTGGTCAATTTGCAAATTTTCAATGTCAGTATTTTCAAAATTATTTGTTTGATTAATAATTTCTTCAAGTAATAATTTATTTTCACTGCTAAATAGTTTTACATTTTCTATTAAATTTAAATTCTCTTTTATAAGTTCAGGTTTTTTCAGTAAAATATATAGAAAAGAAAACTCTTTAATATCAATAGCTGTTAAAGACTTTGTTTCGTTATAATAATTCTGAGTTGATCTAAGTGATTTTGTAGATTTGGTATAATTTTTTTTATATTTAAAGTTTGTATTTGGTGTTAACTCAGAAATTTTATCTAAGAATTCTTCAAGTACATATTTTTTGATAAATTCATCTTTAATCGTAGATGCAATTGTTCTAATTTTTTTTTCAAATGTAGCTCTTGACGAAGGGTTGTCATTCATTTCTTTCGAGTAATGATTAAATATAAATTTATGTATAGGGACAGAATTACTTTTAGAAAAATTTTCAAAAAAATCCTTTCCCTTTTCATTTACAAAACTATCTGGATCATGTTTGTCAGGTAAAAATAAAAACGAAATTTCTTTTTCAGGTTTTAATTCAATAATAGAATTTTCTGCTGCTCTTAAAGCTGCTTTATATCCACTTTCGTCACCATCAAAACAAACAGTGATATGTTGAAAAAATTGATTAAGAGTTAATATTTGTCTTGAAGTTAAAGATGTGCCCAGATTTGCAACTACATTTTCCACTTTGTTTTTACTAAGACCAACCACATCCATATAGCCTTCAACAAGAAATATGTTATCAATATTGTTTGAAAGTTTTCTTGTAAAATCTAGATTATAAAGATTAGATCCTTTTTTGAAAAATGGAGTTTCTGGTGAGTTTATATACTTAGCAAGGTACTTATTATCTTTTAATATTCTACCGCCAAGAGCTATTGGATCACCTGAAATATTATTTATTGGAAAAATTACTCTATCTCTAAACCTATCTACATATTTTTTTTTATTTTCGTCAAAATAAAATAATCCTGTTTCTTTGATTTCACTTTCAGTAAATTCCTTAAAAATCTCTTCTTTAAAGTTTTCATCATTTGAGATATATCCAATTTTAAATTTCTTTACTTCTTCAATAGTTAAATTTCTATTTTTTAAATAATCCTTTGCTTCTTTTGCTAAAGGGTTTTTAAAAAGATCTTGATGATAAAATTCAACATATTTTTCATATATCAATTTATATTTGTTCCACTTTTCTTCTCTAATCTCATCCTCTTTTGAAAATGTATAAGGTCTCATCCCTGCTAAATTTGCTAAATATTTGACTGACTGACCAAATTTAAGATTTTGCGTTTTCATTACAAAATCAAAAATATTTCCATGCTCAGCAGTACTAAAACAATGATAAAATTCCTTCTCGTCATTTACTGTAAATGAAGGTGTTTTTTCAGTCTTAAATGGTGAAAGACCTACATATTCCTTTCCTCTTTTTTTTAAGCTTACAGTTTTAGAAACTACAGTTGAAACTTTTAACCTAGTTTTTATTTCTTGTAAGTACTCCTTAGGATATTTCATCTTTGATTTAATAATTCTTTTATAATTGCTCCCGCTTTAGAAAAATCAATACTATCAGCATTATTTTTCTTTAATTCACCCATAACTTTTCCCATATCCTTTATTGAGTTTGCGCCCGTTGTTTTAATTACTTCTTCACAAATTTTCTTAGTATCCTCTTCGCTAATTTGTTTAGGTAAGTATTGACTAATTACACTCACTTCTTGTTCTTCTATATCCTGGAGGTCTTTACGATTATTTTTTTTATACAATTCAATTGATTCGCTACGTTGTTTAATCATTTTTTTTAACAATTTCTTAATATCCTCATTATCAGTCTCTTTTTTTTCGGCCCCAGATCTATTGTTAATATCCAAATCCTTAATCCCAGATAATATTAACCTGTAAGTTGATATTTTATTTTTATCTTTAGATTTTAAAGCTGTTTTGTAGTCTGACTCTATACTTTCTCTTAATGACATATTTAATCTTAGCGTATTAAAAATATTCTTCAAAAAGAAAAATATTTTTTTTATAAAATATACATTAGATGTGTTGCGCAAAAAAAGGTTTTATTGTATAGACCTTTAACTCATGAGTTGTAATTGATCAAAAAACAAAAAACAAAAATTGCAATTAATCTTCCATTTCCTACAGGTATTTTAGTTCTAGATAATAAGCTAATTTTTAAAGGTTATGGGCTTGGATATGAGGGAACTTCAACCGGAGAGGTTTGTTTTAACACATCTTTAACAGGATATCAGGAAATTATATCAGATCCATCTTATGCTGGACAAATTATAAACTTTACATTTCCTCACATTGGAAACGTTGGAACCAATAATGAGGATTTAGAGGCTGATAAAATTTGGACGAAAGGTGTAATATTTAATTCCGAAATTACTTCTCCATCAAATTATAGAGCATTACAGACATTAGATAAATGGCTTAAAAAAAATCAAATTGTTGGGTTAACTGGATTAGATACTAGAAGCTTAACAAACTTTATTAGAGATAAAGGTGCTCCAAAAGGTACTATTACAAATAATAAAAAAGGTAAATTTAATATTAAAAAACTTACCAATATGTCAGTTAAATGGCCTGGCTTAAATGGATTAGATCTTGCTAAAGAAGTATCAACAAAAAAAACTTATATATGGAAAGGGTTTAAAACGTGGAAAAAGAATGTCGGATATAAAAAAAATCCAATAAAGAAATTTAAAATTATCGCAGTTGATTATGGGATTAAGAAAAATATTTTAAGATATTTCTCAGATTATAACTGTGAGGTAAGGGTAGTTTCTTGTAAATTAACTGCTGATGAAATTGTGAAATTAAAACCTGATGGTATTTTTTTATCAAATGGGCCTGGAGATCCAGCAGCCACTGGTAAATATGCTATTGATACGGTTCAAAAATTAATTAAATTAAATTATCCTATATTTGGAATTTGCCTCGGTCATCAAATTTTAGCTTTGGCTTTAAATGCAAAAACAAAAAAAATGAAATTAGGTCATAGAGGTGCCAATCATCCAGTCAAAAATTTTATGAATAATTCAGTTGAGATTACAAGTCAAAATCATGGATTTGTTGTTGTGGAAAAAAGCTTATCTAAAAATATTCAAATTACTCATAAGTCACTCTTTGACGATACTATTGAGGGAATTAAATTAAAAAACAAACCTGTCTTTTCTGTTCAGTATCATCCAGAAGCAAATCCTGGACCTCAAGATAGTCAATACTTGTTCAAAAACTTTATTCAAGATGTAAAAAAACATGCCAAAAAGAAAAGACATTAAAAAGATATTAGTTATTGGAGCAGGCCCAATAATAATTGGACAAGCATGTGAATTTGATTATTCGGGCACACAAGCTTGTAAGGCTCTTAAAGATGAAGGTTTTGAGGTAGTTTTAATAAATTCAAATCCTGCAACTATCATGACTGATCCTGGAGTTGCTGATAAAACCTATATTGAACCCATCACAATTCCTGTTTTAGAAGAAGTCATTAAAAAAGAAAAACCTAACGCAATTTTACCAACAATGGGGGGGCAGACCGCATTAAATTTAGCAATAAGTGCTGAAAAAGCTGGACTACTTAAAAAATATAAAATCGAATTGATAGGCGCAAAGTCTAAGGCAATTGAAAATGCTGAAGATCGCAAAAAATTTAGAAAAAATATGTCTGACATTGATTTAGATCTGCCAAAATCAAGAATTATAAATCACTTTAAAGATGCAGCTAAATGTTTGAAGGAGGTAGGATTGCCAGCAATAATTAGACCATCTTTTACTTTAGGTGGTTTGGGAGGAGGTATCGCTAAAAACAAAAAAGATTTCTTTAAACTTGTCAAAACTGGGATGAATGAGTCTCCTCAAAATCAGGTTTTAATCGAAGAGTCGTTAGAAGGCTGGAAAGAATTTGAAATGGAAGTTGTAAGAGACAAAAAAGATAATTGCATAATAATTTGTTCAATAGAGAATGTGGATCCAATGGGAATCCATACTGGAGACTCTATCACAGTTGCTCCAGCATTAACCTTAACCGATAAAGAATACCAGGTCATGAGAAATGCATCTATTGCCTGCTTAAGAAAAATTGGAGTTGAAACGGGGGGATCAAATGTTCAGTTTGCGATAAATCCTAGAAATGGAAGAATGGTTATAATAGAAATGAATCCAAGAGTATCAAGATCCTCTGCTCTTGCATCAAAAGCAACAGGCTTTCCAATTGCTAAAGTAGCAGCCAAACTTGCGGTGGGATACACTTTAGATGAATTAAAAAATGAAATTACAAAAGTAACTCCAGCTTCATTTGAACCAACAATTGATTATGTTGTTACAAAAATACCAAGATTTACATTTGAAAAGTTTTCAGATACTAAAGCGGTACTTGGAACTTCAATGAGATCTGTTGGTGAAGCAATGGCAATTGGAAGAAACTTCAAAGAATCTTTTCAAAAAGCCTTGGTATCTTTAGAAACAGGATTTTCTGGATTGGATAATTTTTTTAACTACTCAAGAAAAGATATTATTAAAAATTTAAAAGTTAATATTCCAAATAGACTATTATTAATTGCTGAGGCTTTTAGAAAAAATATTTCATTAGATAAAATATATAAATTATCAAAAGTTGATCCTTGGTTCTTAAATCAAATTAAGGATTTAGTAGACGAAGAAAAAAATATAATAAACAAAGGTTTGCCTAAAACATATAATGAATTTAATAGAATAAAATCTATTGGCTTTTCAGATAAAAAGTTATCAAAAATCACCGGAATAAAAGAACAAATTGTTAGATCTAAAAGGGTTGCACTTAAAGTTTTACCTGTGTTTAAAAAAGTGGACACTTGCGCAGCAGAGTTTAAGTCCTTTACGCCATATATGTACTCTACATACCAAAGAAATTTTTCAGTAAATACTGAGTGTGAAGCAGATCCAACCAATAAGAAAAAAATAATAATACTAGGAGGAGGTCCAAATAGAATTGGTCAAGGTATAGAGTTTGATTATTGTTGTTGCCAGGCTAGTTTTTCCTTAAAGGAAGCAGGCTTTGAAACAATAATGGTTAATTGCAATCCAGAAACAGTATCAACTGATTATGACACCAGTGACAGACTTTATTTTGAGCCATTGGTTGAAGAATACGTTCAAAATATTATTCTTAAAGAAAAATCAAAAGGAAATCTTATAGGGGTTATTGCTCAATTTGGGGGTCAAACTCCAATTAAATTGGCAAAATTCTTACATGAAAATAAATTACCAATACTTGGTACTCAATATACTTCGATTGATCTTGCAGAGGACAGAGATAGATTTAGAGATCTATTAATTAAATTAAATTTAAAACAAGCAGAAAGTGGAATTGCTAACAAATTTGATCAAGCAATTAAAATAAGTGAAAAAATTGGACTGCCTGTTGTTGTTAGACCTTCATATGTTTTAGGTGGAAGAGCAATGGAAATTGTTCATGATAAAAGCCAACTTAAAAAGTTTATTAATGAGGCTTTTAAAGCTTCAGAACAAAATCCTATTTTAATCGATAAATTTATAGATCACGCAATGGAAGTTGATGTGGATGCTATCTCTGATGGTAAAGATGTTTATGTTGCTGGTATCATGCAGCACATTGAAGAAGCGGGGGTGCATTCTGGAGACTCTGCTTGTTGTCTACCTCCAGTTTCTATCAAAGATAATCTTTTAAAAGAAATTAAAATTCAAACAAGAAAATTAGCTTTAGCATTAAAAGTTAAAGGACTTTTAAATATTCAATTTGCAATTAAAAAAGATGAAATATTTGTTATAGAAGTAAATCCAAGAGCTAGTAGAACTGTTCCATTTGTATCAAAAGCTAATGGAATACCATTAGCCAAAATTGCATCAAGAATAATGGCAGGTGAAAAACTTTCAAAATATAAATTAAAATATCAAACGAATAAAAAATTTGCTGTTAAAGAAGCTGTGTTTCCTTTTAACAAATTCCCAGATAGTGATCTATTACTTGGTCCAGAGATGAAATCAACAGGTGAAGTGATGGGGTTTGATGATGATTTTGGAATGGCAATTGCTAAAAGTCAAATTGCAGCAGCAAACTCGCTTCCTACTAAAGGTTTAGCATTTTTATCTGTAAAAGACTCTCACAAACAAGAAATTATTGGTGTCGCTCAAAGACTTATAAAACTTGGATTTACATTATCAGCTACTAAAGGAACAGCAGATATATTAAAAAAAAATCGAATGAAATGTAGAAAAATTAATAAGGTAAGTAGTGGAAAACCTCATATAGTTGATGTTTTAAATTCTAAAAAAATTGCTTTAGTTATAAATACAGGTGGAGGAAATAGTGAAAGCAGAATTAATGATGCTTTAGCTTTAAGAAGAGGAACTTTGGCTAACAAAATTCCTTATTGTACCAATATGTCAACAGCTTATTCATTTTTAGAGGCAATAAACTCACTAAAGACAAAAAAATTAAAGGTCAAACCCCTTCAAGAAAATTAGGTCTCAACCACCATTGTGTCTTTTGAACCTCCACCTTGTGAACTATTAACAATAGTACTTCCTTTCCTTAGGGCAACTCTAGTAAGTCCTCCCATTGTCACATAAGTAGACTTGCCATTTAATATAAACGGTCTTAAATCTAAATGCCTAGGCTCTATTCCGTTTTCAGAAATTGTTGGAATTGTTGATAATATTTCCAAAGGTTGAGCCACAAATTCTCTAGGATTTTGTTTTATTTTTTTTACCATTTCCTCTCTCTCTTTTTTTGGAGCTTTAGGACCTATCATTATCCCATACCCTCCAGAGGCATTTGCAGGTTTAACAACCAACTTTGATATATTCTCAATGACGTGCTGTCTGTGAATTTTATTTTCACATAAAAACGTTTCTACTTGGTTTAATTTTGGTTGTTCACCTAAATAATAAACAATCATTTTGTTTACATAAGCATAAACAGCTTTATCATCAGCTACACCAGTTCCAATTGCATTAATAATTCCAACATTCCCTTTTTTCCAGCATTTAAATAATCCTGGCACTCCAATAAGAGAACTTTTGTTAAAAACTTTTGGATCAAGAAATGTGTCATCTAATCTTCGATATATACAATCAACTTTTAATTTACCTTTAACAGTTTTCATATAAACATTATCATTTTCAACAAACAGATCTTTACCCTCTACAAGAGCTATTCCCATTTGTTCAGCCAAGAACGAGTGTTCAAAATAAGCAGAGTTATAAATGCCTGGTGTCAAAACAACCATATGAGGATTATCTGTTTTTTTTGGAATACACTCAACCATACTTTGGTAAAGTTTATTAGAATATTGATGAACTGATGAAACTTTATACCTTGTAAATAATTCTGGGAATACATCCCTCATAACCATTCTATTTTCTAACATGTATGAAACACCAGATGGTACACGTAAATTATCTTCGAGGACTAAATACTCTCCATTATAATTTCTTATTAAATCTATACCTGAAATGTTTGCCCAAGCTTTATACTTTGGTGAAAAACCTTCGCATTCTCTCAAATAGTATGGTGAATTAAATATCAAATCCCTAGGTATAACCTTATCCTTAAAAATTTTTTTCTTGTTATAAACATCATCAATAAATAAGTTTAATGCTTTTACCCTTTGGGTTAATCCTCTTGATATTTTATTCCATTGAGACTTTGGTATGATTCTAGGAATGATGTCTAGGGGCCACTTTTTTTCCTCTGCTCTATTATTTGCAGCATACACTCTAAAATTTATACCTCTAGCACTTATTGTGCTTTGACAATTTTTTTCAATTTCCTGTAATTTTTTTTTACCATGCCTTTCTAGAATACCTGACATAATTCTAGCATGCTTTCTAAGTTTGTTATCCTCTGTCAAATATCCGTCATATGCGGACTTAGCATCATAGTTTTTCCAGAATGGAGTGACCATTCATACATTTTTTAATAAATAAATTTGCAAAACAAATGCTAAAAGCAAATAACAGCTATGTCGTAAAATGTTTGAAAAATGTGGCTTTTTTAAATAAGAATTACCTATGACATATTGTATAGGAATTAAAACAAACGAAGGACTGGTATTTGCATCAGACTCCAGGACTAACGCTGGTTTGGATAACGTAAATATATATTCTAAAATGTTTACGCATGATGTTGGGGATAGAACAATAGTAATTGTTACATCAGGAAATTTAGGAACATCACAGGCAGTCTATAAATCAATCGAAAAAGATTTAGGAAGTTCATCTGGTATAATGAATTTAAATACTTGCAAAGATTTTGAGCAAGTCGCTTCGTATGTTGGATCTTTAAATATTGAGCACTCTTCTCCTCAAGGAATTAACACTGATAATGTACTTTTAGGTTCAACTTTCATTATTGGTGGACAAATAAAAGGACAAAAACCAGAACTGTATCTTATTTATCCACAAGGAAATTACATTAGGCCTGCAGATAGCAAACCTTATCTTGTTATCGGTGAAGTTAAATATGGAAAACCAATTCTTGATAGAGTTATTAAACCAGATGTTTCAATTGGTGACGCTTCAAGATGTGCATTGATTTCGATGGATTCAACTTTAAAAAGTGATTTAACTGTAGGCCCACCCATTGATTTTGCAATTTACAAAAAAGATGAAAATAAATTAGCATCTTTAAAGTGTCTAAGTATAAATGATGATGATTATTCGAAAGTTTGTAATACTTGGTCTGAAGGAATTTTTAAAGTCTTTGATACTTTTCCTAGATTCGATTGGGAAGATTAATCTTCCACCTTCCAATCAGTTTTAAAAGTAACATAATTTACTTGCAAACATCTTCTCTCTTTAATTATTTCTTTTTTTTCCATTCCATGCCAAGTATCTGGTCCACTTGAAAAAAAATATCCATAATTATCTTTATAAGGCAATGTTTTTATTAGTTTTAAATCATTATTATAAAAATCAGTTCCTAAATCCTCACTTTCATTATGTTTATTAACAAATAACAAGCACGACATAAGTTTCTCTTTGATATCACAATGTGGCTTTAACCAGAAGCCCTCTCGATCACAAATTACTTCGACTCTTACATAGGAATTTGAAAGGTCTTTATCGATTAATTCAGATATTTTTTGATAAGTCTTTTTATTTTGAAGTTCTTTAATTAGACTGGTGAGTCCTGGGAATTCATTACTATTTTCCTTGGTGACAAAACATCTGAATTTTAAGGCCTTCCCACCATCTGAAATACCTTCTCTAAAATTTCCTTCTCCCCCATCTATGGCTCTAGTACCATCATAATTGAGATTATGTTTTGCAGGATCGGTGATATCGGCTGAAACTATTTCATTTATTTGTTCATCTGTAAGAGGCTTGTTTAATTCCCAATGTACGAAAGGACTGTCAAATTTTTTTGAATCATTCAGTATAGAATTTAAATAGGACATTAGCTATTTAATCTCTCTTTTATGATTTTTGCTACTCTATTTGCTTCATCAAGTTTTTGATAAGTCCAAGTTTCCATATCTTCCCCAAGGTTTCTTATGATATTTAATTCTCTAAATAAATTTCTAAATCTTTGAAATCTTATATCATTTTTTCTAGGCAAAATATTTGCAATATAAACTGGTTTTCCAGTTAAAGCAGCTTCTGAAATCATTGAGCTAGAGTCGCAAGTAACAACAATATTTTCAGAAATAGCTAGAGCTGATAAGTAAGCTTTTTTGTCAACGTTCATTACAACAGTATGATTTTCGCCAAAAAATTCTTTAGCATAGTGAATAGTATTAAGTGGAGTTCTCATTGATGGTATCACAACAAGTTGAAATTCATGTTTTTTCAATAGTTTGTAAAATATTGAAAAAATATGTTTCATATTTTTTGTTGAATAATCATAGTATTTTGTGGGCCCACCCATTATTAAGCACCAGATTTTTCTTTCATCTTTTTTTATAAAAGAGTTTAAATAATTCTTATGCTCAACTATTTCACTTTCTGTAAGATAATGGAGGGCACCTTTAGTAGTAATGACATTGGGCCCGTTAATTCCATCATGTTCAGGGGCTACTATAAAATCAAAGTAATTTAAGTTTATTTTTGGATCTTGAATATGGATATTTAAAACTTTTTTGTTTGAAATACTTTTTAAATGGATAGATGGAATTATACTTTTTCGGCCACAAGATATTATTAAATCATAATCTGAGTGATTTATTTTTTTATAAACTATTTGAGAAATTGGCGTAAATTTTGATGGAATTAACTTCCACAAATTATTTAGTTCAACCTTGTGGTGAGTAAATTCTATATCTAAAGCTTTAGCTAAGCCTTCAACCTGGCTCAGCATTCCGTGCATACCCTCGGTCAATAAAATACCTTTTAATTTGCTCATTATTAACTATATAGACCTCTATGAGTGAAAAACCAACTAAACATACAAAAGTGTTAATAATTGGATCTGGTCCAGCGGGATACACTGCTGCAGTTTATGCAGCAAGAGCTATGCTGAAACCAATGCTAGTTGCAGGAATGCAGCCAGGTGGTCAACTAACAATTACAACTGATGTTGAGAACTATCCAGGTTTTGCTGATGTTATACAAGGACCATGGTTAATGGAACAAATGAGAGAGCAAGCAAAAGCAGTGGGAACTGATTTAGTTGAAGATCATATTCAATCAGTAAATTTAAAATCTAAACCTTTTGAAGCGATAGGCGATGGTGGGCAAAAATATACTGCAGACTCAATTATAATTTCAACAGGTGCTCAAGCAAGATGGTTAAACATTGAGTCTGAAGAAAAATTTAAAGGATTTGGAGTTTCGGCATGTGCAACATGTGATGGTTTCTTTTTTAAAGATAAAACAGTAGCAGTAGTTGGAGGTGGTAATGCAGCAGTTGAAGAAGCAATGTTTCTTACAAAATTTGCATCAAAAGTGCAGTTAATTCACAGAAGAAATGAACTTAGAGCAGAAAAACTTTTGCAAAAAAAATTAATGGAAAACAAAAAAATTGAAATTATCTGGGACTCAGTTGTTGAAGAAGTGATTGGAGATGAAGAACCAAAAAATGTAAAAGGTTTGAAAATTAAAAATATTAAAACTAATGAAATGTCAGAGTTAAAAATTGATGGTTTATTTATAGCTATTGGTCATGACCCTGCAACTTCACTATTTAAAGATCAATTAGAAATGGATAATACAGGTTATCTAATTACAAAAAGTGATTCTACAGAGACAAATGTTCCGGGAGTTTATGCTGCTGGAGATGTTAAAGACAAAATTTTTAGACAAGCGGTAACAGCAGCAGGAATGGGCTGTATGGCTGCCCTAGAAGCAGAAAAATTTTTAGCTTCAAATTAATTTAAGATCATTTATAAGTTATCCATGGAAAATATAGTAAAACAAATCCAATTAATAGCTCTAGTAATTATACTTGCTGCTACAGTTATAGCATTTGGTATTGAGATATATCAAATGATAGTTGTTCAAAAAGTTACTTTGGCTGATTTGCTTTTACTTTTTCTATACCTAGAAGTTTTAGCAATGGTAAGAGTATTTTGGGAAAGTCAATCAATTCAAATAACTCTTCCATTATTTATTGCAATTACTGCCCTTTCTAGATTTATAATTTTACAAGGAAAATCAATTAATCCAGAAGTATTATTATATGAAGCAGGTGCTATTGTTTTAATCGCTATAGCAATACTTGTTTTAAGATTTAGAAACTCTCCAGTATTTGGTTTAGAGAAAAAGAAAAAAACTAAATAATTTTCAAAGAAATGCCCGATAAAGTTTTATTAACTGGAATAAGTGGTTTTGTAGCAAAACATGTTGCAATTGAATTATTAAGTTCAGGCTTTGAAGTTTTAGGAACAGTGAGGAATAAAAATTCAATTGAACAAACTAAAAAAACATTAGAAGAGAATAATGTTTCAACAGAAAAATTATCTTTTGTAGAGTTAGATTTACTAAAAGATGAAGGTTGGAATGAGTCTGCAAAGGGTTGCAAGTATATTATTCATGTTGCGTCTCCTTTTCCATTGAAAGTATCGAATGATAGAGAGTCACTTACTCCAGCTGCAAAAGATGGAACTTTAAGGGTTTTGAATGCGGGGATAAATGCAGGAGTTGAACACTTTGTAAAGACTTCGTCTATTGTATGTATGTTTAGAAAACCCAACAGGACAAATCCCTACACTTTTGGTGAAAATGATTGGACTGATGTAGAATGGAACAAAACTACTGATTATTTTGTATCTAAAACAAGAGCTGAAAAAGCTGCATGGGATCTTATGGAAAGTAGAGGTCTAAAAAATAATCTTACTTGTATCAATCCTGGCTTTGTTTTAGGAGATTTTTTAAACGAAAAAAGCTGTACATCCATGGAATATATAAAACAATTACTTCAAGGAAAATTTCCAGCTGCACCAAAATTTTCAGTAATGATATCCCATGTAAAAGATATTGCTAGAGCGCATGTTATATCTTTGGCAAATAAAAGAGCTGGTGGTAGAAGATTAATTGTTGGATCTGAAGTAAGAAGTATTCTTGAATTATCAAAAATAATGGCTGAAAATCTTCCAAGCCATGCAAAAAAACTTCCCAAAAAAGAATTACCAAATTTTATGGTTAAACTTCTTAGTTACATTGACACAAGTGCAAAAAATATGGTTCCAGATTTAGGGCTTACAATGCAAACAGATCAAACATACGCAGAGGAAATTCTTCAGATGAAATTTTTACCATCAGAAACTGCAGTCGTTGATGCTGCAAAATCAGTAGTAAGACTAAAATTAGCCTAAACTCTCACAAAAAAGCTTGATCCTTACCATTGCAACTTTCAATTTTTGCAATGAAGTTGCGTAAGATATTCTAAAATAACCGTCTAAACCAAATGCAGATCCTTGGACTACAGCCACATTCTGTTTTTCAAGAAGTTTTTGAACAAAATCTGTATCATCTTTGATTTTTGTTTTTTTTCCGATCAATCCTTTACAACTTGGAAAAACATAAAAAGCACCTTTTGGCATTAAACAAGTTATTCCTCTAATACTGTTTAAATAATTAACTACAAAGTTTCTTCTGTCACTAAAAGATTTTGCTCTTTTTTTTATAAAACTTTGTGATCCATTTAGAGCCTCAACAGCTGCTGCTTGACTTATTGATGATGGATTTGATGTTGATTGAGATTGAATCTTTCTTATTGCGGCAATTATATTTTTTGGTCCAGCTGCATAACCAATTCTCCACCCAGTCATAGCATAAGCTTTACTTACACCATTCATAGTTAATGTTCTATCTTTAAGTTTTTTGATTTGTGCAATTGTAAAAAATTTAAAATTATCAAATTTTACATGCTCATAAATATCATCACTCAAAATAAAAACATTTTTATTTTTAAGTAGTATTTTACCTAAACTAATAATTTCTTTTTTTGTATAAGCTGCACCTGTAGGATTAGATGGAGAATTTAAAATTATCCATTTTGTTTTTTTTGTGATTGCTTTTTTAAGTTTAGCTGGTGTTAATTTAAAACCGTCTTCTTCTCCACATTTTATAAATTTTGGTTTTCCACCAGCAAGCAAAACCATATCTGGATAAGATACCCAAAACGGAGCTGGTATAAGAACTTCATCTCCTTTATTTAATGTTGCTACAAAAGCATTATATAAAACTTGTTTACCTCCTGTGCCTACAGTTATCTGGTCTGAAGTATAATTAAGTTTATTTTCTCTTTTAAACTTTTTTATAACTGCATTTTTAATTGCAGGAGTTCCATCAACTGGGGTGTATTTAGTATCGCCTTTTCTTATGGCTTTTACCGCAGCCTTTTTAATATTATCTGGAGTATCAAAGTCGGGTTCTCCTGCGCCTAAAGCTATTACATCTTTTCCAGCAGCTTTTAATTCTCTCGCTTTTTGGGTCACAGCTATTGTTGGAGAAGGTTTAATTCTTTTTAAACTGTTTGATATTATGCTCATTGAAAATTGTTTATATTCTATTACTTTATTTAATATATGGAAAATACATATCAAGATTTAATTACAGATATTCAAAGTAAAAATCCAAAAATAAGTGGAAAACTTGAAGGTGGCAGAAAATTTAAAATTAAATCTGATTTTAAACCAGCAGGAGATCAACCAGAAGCAATTAAAAATTTGGTTAATGGTGCTAAAAAAAACCAATTTAATCAAGTTTTATTAGGAGTAACGGGGTCAGGTAAAACCTTTACGATGGCTAAGGTAATTGAGGAAACAAACAGACCAGCTTTAATACTTGCACCAAATAAAACTCTTGCTGCTCAGCTATACGGTGAAATGAAAGGTTTTTTTCCAGACAATGCTGTGGAGTATTTTGTGTCCTACTACGATTATTACACTCCAGAGGCATATGTTCCAAGATCAGACACTTATATAGAAAAAGAGGCATCAATTAACGAGCAAATTGATCGAATGAGACACTCTGCTACTCGTTCTCTTCTTGAAAGAGATGACGTTCTTATAGTTGCAAGTGTATCGTGCATCTATGGATTAGGATCTGTTGAAGCTTACAGTAAAATGACACTTACTCTACAAAAAAACTATGACTATAATAGAGAGCATATAATAAAATCTTTAGTTGCACTTCAATACAAAAGAAATGACCAAAATTTTTATAGAGGTACATTTAGAGCGAGGGGTGAATATTTAGAAATATTTCCCTCTCATTTAGAAGACAGAGCCTGGAGACTAAGTTTATTTGGAGATAAACTTGAAAAAATTGAGGAATTTGATCCACTAACTGGTGATCAAGTAAGAGAATTAAATTTAATTAAAGTTTATGCTAACAGCCACTACATAACTCCAAAACCTACAATAGAACAAGCTGTAATAAATATTAAAAAAGAATTAGAGATAACTCTTAAAAAACATAAAGAACAAAATAAATTACTTGAAGCACAAAGATTGGAAGAGCGAACGAAATTCGATCTTGAGATGATTGAAGCCACAGGGTCATGTGCAGGAATTGAAAACTATTCAAGGTTTTTGTCTGGAAGAAAACCTGGTGAACCTCCGCCTACTCTATTCGAATATTTTCCAGATAATACGTTAATATTTGTTGATGAGTGTCATGTAACAGTTCCACAGCTAAATGGAATGTTTAAAGGAGATCGATCTAGGAAAAGTACTTTAGCAGAATATGGTTTTAGACTTCCATCATGTATGGATAACAGACCATTAAAATTTGAAGAGTGGGATATGATGAGAACACAAACTGTTTTTGTATCAGCAACACCTGGTCCATGGGAATTAGAACAAACCAAAGGTAAATTTATTGATCAAGTTATTCGACCAACTGGATTAATTGATCCCCCCGTTGAAATAAAGCCAGCAAAAAATCAAGTTGATGATCTAATGCATGAATGTCTAAAAACAATTGAAAAAAATTACAGAGTTCTTGTTACTACTTTGACAAAAAAAATGGCCGAAGATCTAACTGAATACTTACATGAAAATGGTATCAAGGTAAGATATTTGCATTCTGACATTGATACTCTAGAGAGAATTGAAATAATGAGGGATTTGAGGCTAGGTGTTTTTGATGTTTTGGTTGGAATAAATTTATTAAGAGAGGGCTTAGATATACCAGAATGTGCATTAGTTGGGATATTAGATGCCGATAAAGAGGGTTTTTTAAGATCAGAGACTTCATTGATTCAAACCATCGGAAGAGCAGCAAGAAATTTAGATGGTAAGGTTATTTTGTATGCGGACAAAGAAACTAAAAGTATAAAAAAAGCTATCAAAGAGACCGAAAGAAGAAGAAATATTCAACTTGATTATAATAAAAAAAACAAGATCAGTGCAACTACTGTTAAAAAAGAAATAAGTGATGTTCTAGAGAGCGTCTATGAAAAAGATTATGTTAAAATTGGTACTGGAGCGAACGTAGGGGGCAATCTTAAGAAACATATAAAAGCTTTGAACAAAAAAATGAAAGAATCTGCAACAAATTTAGAATTTGAGGAAGCGGCTAAAATAAGGGATGAAATTAGAAAACTTGAAAGTACAGAATTGGAGGTTACACTTAACCCTAAGGTTAAACAATATAGCCTCAACAATAAAATATATCCAAAGGGAAGATCAACGATGGGAATGCCAGGAACAAGAGCTCAAAAAGGTAAAAAAAAATGGAAGCAAATAAAATCATAATTACTGGTGGAGCTACAAGAATTGGCGCTGCTATAGCTAGGAAACTTTCAGGCAAGGGAGTAGAAATCGTAATCCATTTTAATAAATCAAAAGTAAAGGCTGAAAAACTCAAAAAAGAATTATCTACAAATGGTACAAAAGTTTATTTGGTTAAAGGAGATCTAAGTATTGAAAATGATGTAAATAAGATTGTTAAATTTGCAAAGTCTAAATTAAAATATTTTGATTGTTTAATAAATAATGCTTCTCTGTTTGAAAATGATAAGTTAGAAAACTTTAATACGGATAGTTGGGGGCAACATTTAAGAACAAATCTAAGAACACCTGCGCTTTTATCAAAAGAATTCGCTAAGAATATTAAGACTAAAAACAATAATATTATTAATATAATTGATCAAAGAGTTTTTAAACTTACTCCGTATTTTTTTTCATATACCATAAGTAAGACTGGACTTTATACCCTTACAAAAACTAGTGCCATGAGCTTAGCGCCAAAAATAAGAGTTAATGGAATTGCCCCTGGTCCTACAATTAAAAATAAGAGACAAAGTGAAAAACATTTTAAAAAACAATACATGGCAACACCTCTCAAAAGACAAGTAGATATTGAGCAAATATGCAACGCAGTTGACTTTTTCATTAAAAATATATCTATTACTGGACAGGTGCTAGCAGTAGATAGTGGTCAAAACTTAAATTGGCAAACACCAGATATCATGGGTGGAAAAGAATGAAAAAAAATAATTTTAAAGTCATTAAAATTAACAAAAACAAAATTCTTTTTAATTACGAAAAAAAAGTAATCATTAAAGAACTAATTCTGGATTTAAAACTTGGTTATTTTGAATTTGAAAAAGAAAAGCCTCAAAAAGTAAAATTTAATGTAGAAGTAAATTATGAGGATAAGAAACCTTCAGACGATAAAGATATAAAAACGATTGTAAATTATGCAAAAATTGTAAGACTAATCAAGAAACTTATAAAAAATAAACATTACAATTTTCTTGAAACATTGGCGGAAGATGTATTCGATGAACTATTCAAAGATAAAAGAATTGATAAAATAAGTCTTCAAATTGAGAAATTAGAAATTATGAAAGATTGCTCTTCCGTAGGTATTCAAATTTCAAAAAAAAGAAGTCATGATAAGTTCTGAAATAGGCAAAGAAGCAATTAAAAAAGAGCTACCACTAATACCTAAACTTCCTGGTGTATACAGGATGTTAAATGAAAAAAATTTGATACTTTATGTTGGTAAAGCAAAAAACTTACCTAACAGATTAAAGAGCTATGTTTCAGAGAAAAATCATATTATTAGAACTGAGAGAATGTTATCTCAAACAAGGAGAATTGAGATCACAAGTACCTCAAATGAGAGTGAAGCACTCCTTCTAGAGGCAAACTTAATAAAAAAATATAAACCTAAATTCAATATACTTTTACGGGACGACAAATCATTTCCATTTATTTTTATTGGAAATGAGGATAAATGGCCTCAAATTAGAAGACATAGAGGAAAAAAAACTAGAGAGGGTTTTTACTTTGGACCATTTGCTTCAGCTGGATCTGCAAATTGGACTATCAAAATGATCCAGAAAATTTTTCAACTAAGAGTTTGTGATGATTCAGTATTTAAAAAAAGAGAAAGACCTTGCATCCTTTATCAAATCAAGAGATGTTCTGGACCATGCGTTGGATACATAGAAAAAGATGATTATAAACTATCAGTAGATAGTGCAATTGAATTCGTATCGGGTAAATCAAGAAAGATACAAAAAAATTTGTCAGGACAAATGGAAAAAGCAAGTTCTGATTTGGATTTTGAAAAAGCTGCAATCTTGAGGGATCGAATTAAATCTTTAAACATCATTCAATCATCTCAAAGAATAAATGAGGCAAATTTAGTTGAAGCAGATGTTATAGCTGGATACAAAGAGTCTGGTAAGACTTGTATTCAAGTATTTTTTTATAGATCAAAACAAAACTGGGGGAACCAAGCCTTTTTTCCTAAACACGACCCAGACGATAACCTAAAAGAAATTTTGAATTCTTTTGTTTCTCAATTTTATGAAAATAAAAGTGTACCAAGCTCCATTATCTTAAGTGATGATATAAAGGAAAAAGTCCTAATTGAAAAAACACTTTCACAAAAAGAAAATAAAGAAATAAATATTTCTGTTGCAAAAAGAGGTTCTAAACTAAAAGTTGTAAATCAAGCTCTAAAAAATGCAAAAGATAGCCTAAATAGAAAAATTTATGAGAGCCAAAATAATAAAGAGTTGTTTGAAAATGTTTCTAAAAAATTTAATTTAGAAAACAATATTAATCTAGTTGAGGTTTATGACAATAGTCATATTCAAGGAACTAATAGTGTTGGCGCTCTCATTACTTTTGGTGATGAGGGTTTTATTAAAAAAAGGTATAGAAAATTTAATATTAAAATTAAGAAAAATGAACAAGATGATTATGGGATGATGCGAGAAGTTTTAAATAGAAGATTTAAAAGAGCTGTTCAAGAAAAAGATAATTATCTAACAATGCCAGACTTAGTGATAGTTGATGGTGGTAAAGGACAGTACTCAGTAGCTAGGGAGACACTTAATGAATTAGGGTTACATGATATTCCAATGATTGCAATTGCAAAAGGTAAATTTAGGAATAGTGGTAATGAAACTTTTTTTCATAATGGTAAAGAATTTAAGTTTGAAAAAAATGACCCTACCCTCTTTTTCTTACAAAGATTAAGGGATGAGTCTCATAGATTTGCAATTAGTGCACATAGAGCAAAGAGAAAAAAAGGTATTAGTAAGTCTTTACTTGATCAAATAGATGGAATTGGATCTATTAGAAAAAGAGCACTTTTAAATCACTTTGGTTCAGCAAGAGCAGTTGAATCCGCCAGCTTAGATGAGATAAAAACAGTCGAAGGAGTTGAGGAAAAAGTTGCGAAAAAGATATATAATTACTTCCACGAGTAATATATGAAAATTCCAAATTATTTAACTATTGGTAGAATTATAATTGTTCCTATATTTGTTTTTACATTTTATTTGCCAGGGTTTTATGGAGATGTAATTCCATTTGCACTGTTTGTTGTTGCCTCATTTACTGACTTCTTAGATGGATTATTAGCAAGAATGTTTAAAGAGGAATCCAAACTTGGTGAATTATTAGACCCAATTGCTGATAAAATTATAGTAGCTACTGCACTAATATTACTTGTTATGGATGGAACTATTAAAAACTTTGAGGTTATTGCTGCAATAATAATACTTACGAGAGAGGTATTAATTTCTGGTTTAAGAGAATTTTTAGCTAAAGGAAGTGTCAAACTTCCAGTTTCAAGTCTAGCAAAAGTAAAAACTTTTCTTCAAATGTTTTGTATTGCTGTTTTACTCACTGGAGAAACTGGAAATAAAATTATAAATTTCCAAGACTACAATGCTCAAACAATTGGAATAATTTTATTATGGCTTTCTGCTTTTCTTACTTTGTATACTGGGTATGAATATTTAAGAAAAGGTATCGACCACGCGATATCTGAGGATAGTAAAGATTAAGCAGCTCTTTTTTTTCTCACTAATTTACCATAGCTTGCTGATAAATCTAAAATTAGATCACAAACTTTATAATTATTTTCAGCAATTTGAGATATTGGGGTTATCTCAGCAGCTGTCCCAGTTAAAAAGCATCCCTCAAAGTTTGGTAACTCATCTGGTTTAATTTTTCTTTCATGAACTTTTATATTTTTTGATTTAGCAAGTTCAATTACTGTTTGTCGTGTAATACCATTGAGAAAGGAATCTGGAATAGGTGTATGAAGTTCTCCATTTTTATCTTTAAAAAAAATATTAGCGCTTGTTGACTCTGCAACATTTTCTTCATGATCTAACATTAACGACTCGCTAAATCCCTGCCTTTCCGCTTCATGCTTTGAAAGTGTACAAATCATATACAACCCTGCAGCTTTACTATCCCAGGGTATTGTGTTTGGGGCAGGTCTTCTCCAATTTGAGATATTTAACTTAATGCCTTCAATTTTCAACTTGGGATCGAAATAATCACCCCACTCCCACGTAGCAACAGCTACATTTATTTTTGTTTTTTGAGCAGATACACCCATCATTTCACTACCTCTCCAGGCAAAAGGCCTTAGATAACCATTCTGTATATTTTGAATTTTTATTATTTGGTTACAAGCTTTGTTTATTTCCTCTTTAGTATAGGGAATTACCATGTCCATTCTTTTTGCCGAATGATACAATCTATCTGTATGTTCTTGTAACTTGAAAATTTCACCATCGTACACTCTCACACCCTCAAAAACTAGACTTGCATAATGAAGACCATGACTTATGACATGGAGTTTTGCATCTTGCCATTCAACAAGCTCACCATTGTACCAGATTTTTCCATCTCTTTTATCGTAAGGTATCATTTGATTTATTTTTTAGAAAAAATATCTTTGTATATATAATATGTCAATATAACTTACCATTATGAAAAAACTTTTATATCTAAAAGATCATCAATTGAAAGAATATATCGAAAAAATATTCAACGGATATAGAGAAACTGTCGCTGATGCTAAGAAGGTCTTAGATAAGCATGCTTTAGGAACTGCTCACAATAAAGTAATTCACCTTATATCTTTGTATGAAGGTATTACTATTTCAATCCTATTAAGAAAACTTAAAGTAACTAAGCAAAGTTTAAATAGGGTTCTAAACGACTTAGTAGAGATTAAAGCCATAGAATTCAAAAGAGACGAGATAGATACAAGAGTAAAACATGTTTATTTAACAGAGGAAGGAAAAAAAATATTTGACGAAATATTTTCTGCTCAAAAGAAAAGAATTTATGATGCATTTTTAAGTTCAAATTCTAATGATGTCATAAGTTTTGATAAGGTGCTTAAAAAAATTATTAATGAAAAACTTTAAAGCCCATATATTGATAGTAGATGATGACGATAGAATTAGAGATCTTGTAAAAGAATACTTAAACCAAAATAATTATCTTGTTTCAACTGCTAAAAATTCAATCGATGCTTTTGAAAAAACTAAAATTATTAAATTTGACTTAATAGTACTAGATATAATGATGCCAGGAAAAACTGGACTAGAATTTACTCAGGATTATAAAAAAAAAATTAATACACCAATTTTATTATTGACAGCTAAGGGAGAACCATCTGAGAGAATTGAAGGACTTGAAGTAGGTGCAGACGATTATTTGACAAAACCTTTTGAACCAAAGGAATTAATTTTAAGAATAAATAATATTTTAAATAAAACTAAGTCATTAGAAATAAAAAGAATTATTGAATTTGGTAATATAAAAATAGACCTAAAAAAACTATTTATCTTTAAAGATGAACAAAGACTAAAAATAAATAATACAGAAAAAGTAATTTTAGAAAAAATGATAAATTCTCCTGGCAAAATCTTTACAAGAGATGAAATTGCAAGTTTGATAGATTTAAGTAAAGAACGATCAATAGATGTTATTGTTACTAGATTAAGAAAAAAAATTGAAGAAACTCCAAAAAGTCCGAAATACTTACAAACTATAAGAGGAGAAGGATATGTTCTTTGGATTGAGTAAATTTTTAAAAAACATATTACCCAAAAGATTATTTTATAGAGGATTATTAATTGTAGCAGTTCCAATAGTTATATTACAAATCACTATATCTCTAGTTTTTTTTGACAGTTTATGGATCAAAACAAATAAAGGCTTAACTAAAGCTCTAGTGAGCGAAATAGTAACTATTATTGATATTTATGACAATGAGAGTGAATATAATAAAAAAATAGTTACTGATCTTTACAATAAAAATTTTAGCTTTTCTGTTAGATTTTTAGATAATGAAAAACTACCTGATATAAAAGTTGAAAGATGGTTTAGTCCAATGGATAGGACTTTGAGAAGAGAATTGAAACCTAAAATTGGTGAACATTGGTTTAATACCATTTCATATAAGGAAGTTGTGGATTTAAGAATAAAATTTAGAGATGGAGTTTTGCAAATATTTTTTCCAAAAGATAGAATACAAGCATCCTCTATTAGAATATTTGCCTTTTGGATAACCGTTCCAGCAATTTTGATGATAGCAGTAGCAATGATTTTCTTAAAAAACCAAACAAGACCAATTACTAAACTTGCACAAGCTTCTGAAAGATTTGGCAGAGGTGAAGATATTGAGGAGTTTAGACCTTCTGGAGCTTTGGAAATAAGAAAAGCAGGTCTAGAATTTGAAAAAATGAGAAAAAGAATCCAAAGACATCTCAACCAAAGATCTGAAATGTTATCTGGTATCAGTCATGATTTAAGAACGCCTCTAACAAGAATAAAACTACAGCTCGCTGTTATAAAAGATAAAAATTTGTCAAAAAAAATCTCAAAAGATGTTGACGAAATGGAAAAAATGCTAAATGAATACCTTCAATTTACAAGTACAGGTGCAAAAGATAAAACTGAAAACTTTGATATTTCAGAACTTATAGATGAAATAATTATACGGTATGAAAATGATAATATTGATAAAAAAATTAAGAAAAAAATCTATTTCAATGGAAGAAAAAATTTAATTACAAGGTGCATCAATAATTTAATAGATAACTCTAACAAATATGCAGAAAAAATATCAGTAAATTTAGAAAAAAAAAACTCAACTATTATTTTATCAATTGATGATGATGGTCCTGGTGTAGATAAATCAGAATTTAATAACATTACTAAACCATTCTATAAAATAGATAAAAGTAGGTCAGAGTCTAAATCGAGTGTCGGTTTAGGTTTATCAATATCATCTGATATTATAAAGTCTCATGGAGGAGATATTAAGTTCAATAAATCAAAATTGGGTGGGTTAAAAGTGACTATTTCTTTACCTTGCTAGTTTTTTTTCTTTTTTTTTTCTCTTCTAACTTTTTTTCAAGGTTACTAATTCTCTTATTCAAAATATCTACCTCTTCTTTACTTGCTAGTTTCATTTTAAATACAATTTCATCTCTCTTTGATTTTAGTATTGAGATTACCTCGTCAGATACATCCTTGTAATTAATCAGACCTTGTTCAATTAATTTTGCAAATTTATCGAATACGAATCTTGATTTTGACATAATAATTATTTACTAGAATAATATTTAATAGCTTATAATAAATTTTACAAATGTTTACTAATAATTTTGACCCAGTAGCTTTTGAAATATTCTCTTTAAGCGTAAGATGGTATTCACTAGCATACATTTTTGGGATTATTTTTGGCTGGCTATATTGTAAAAAAATTCTAATTAAAGATGATATAATTCAAAAATTATTTGAAGATTATATCTCATATTTGATAATAGGAATTATCATTGGAGGAAGGCTGGGGTATGTAATTTTTTATAATTTTCCTTATTTTCTGAATAATCCAATTGAAATTTTTATGATATGGAACGGAGGCATGTCATTTCATGGGGGATTAATTGGTATAATTATTGCTAGTTACTTATTTTCAAAAAAGAATAAGGAAGATATTTTTATTTTTTTAGATTTAGTATCTATTGCAGCGCCAATAGGTATCTTGTTTGGTAGGATTTCAAATTTTATAAATGGGGAATTAGTTGGAAAAGTTACAAATTCTGATTGGGGAGTTTTTTTTCCAAACTACGATGATAAATTAAGACACCCTTCTCAATTATATGAAGCATTTTTAGAAGGTATTATTTTATTTATTTTAATGAATTTAATTTTTTTTAATAAAAATTATAAAATTGGAACCTGCTCATTCATGTTCCTAATACTTTATGGATGTTTTAGAATTACCTCTGAAATTTTTAGAGAGCCAGATATACATATTGGATATTTATTTGGACATGTTAGTGTGGGAATGCTTTTAAGTGCAATTATGATTTTAATTGGGTTTATAATTTATTTTAAGAGAAATGATGAAACCAAATCTCAAAAAATTTAAAATCACATCAAAAAAACCTTTGCCTGTTGATGATTTTATTGAAAAAATTCTATACGAACCTAAGATAGGTTATTATTCTAGCAAAGATCCATTTGGCAAAAATGGAGATTTTATAACATCTCCTACTATTTCAAATCTATTCTCAGAAATTATAGGCATATGGTTGATTTCTGCCTGGGAAAAAATGGGTAAACCTAAAGTATTTAACTTTGTAGAACTTGGACCAGGAGATGGAAGTTTAACGAAAGTTATAATTAGTACCTTAGAAAAGTTTCCAGAATTAAATAGAGCTATAAAAATTTACTTATATGAGAAAAGTTTATTTTTAAAAAAACTACAAAAGCAAAATATAGAAAATAAACAAATTAAATGGATAAAAAACTTTAACTCAATAAAAAAGGGACCAGTTATTTTTTTTGGTAACGAGTTTTTTGATGCAATACCAATTAAACAGTTTTCGAATATAAATAATGAGTTGTTTGAAAAATGTTATTCAGTGAAAGATAATATTGATATTATTGAAAAGTTTATAAGAAGTAATAAAAAAGATGTTGCACAAATAATGACTTTTGGGACATTAAAAAAACTTAAATTTATTGAATTTCCTAAAAAGGGATTAATAGAGTTAAATCCAATAATAAAGAAAATCAATAAACTTTCTGGTGGTATTTTGCTTATAGATTACGGTTATTTGAATAGTAATAACTTAAATACCATTCAGGCAGTGATGGGTAATAAAAAAATTTCAGCTGAGACAATGTTAAAAAATCTTGGTAAAGCAGATATAACTTCACTAGTAAATTTTAATTTATTAAAAGAGTATTTCGTTAAAAATAATCTTAAAGTAAAAAAAGTAGTCACTCAAAGGTTTTTTCTAGAAAGAATGGGTATAATTGAAAGAGCTCAGATTTTACAGAAAAAAAGGACTAATAAAGAGAAGAAATATATGAAAGAAACTTTGTCTCGTCTACTAGAAGAAAAACAAATGGGTAGCCTCTTTAAGGTAATTTTTGGATACAAAAATAAAAATAATAATTTTTTTGGTTTTGAATAATGTTTACATCAAAAAAACTTTCTAAATTTAAGATGATAAAACATGGTTTTTTTAATCGATTTGGAGGTGTCTCAAAAGGTATTTATAAAGGTTTAAATTGTGGTCTAGGATCTGATGATAAAATTAGAGATGTTAAGAAAAATATAGAAAAAGTTTGCCAAAAAATTGGCTGTAATAAAAATAATCTTGTTTTGTTAGATCAAATTCATAGTAATAATGTTTATAAAATAAGCAAAATCCCAAAAAAAAAATTAAAAGGTGACTCATTAGTGACAAATAAAAAAGGTATCGCTTTAGGAATTTTGACAGCTGATTGTGCTCCTGTATTTATATATGACCCAGTTAATAATTTAATTAGTGCGCTACATGCAGGATGGAAGGGAGCATACAAAAAAATAGTATCTACTACATTAAGAAAATTCAAGTTAAGTGGTAGTAATTTTAATGATTTAATAGTTGTAATTGGACCTTGTATAGGAAAAGATAGCTATGAAGTAAGAAATGATTTCTTGGATAAATTTATTAAACAAGAAAGATCTAATAAAAAATTTTTTAAAACAAAGAGAAATAAAATATATTTCAGTTTAATAGATTATATTAAAGAGCATCTTGTGAAATTTGGAGTAAAAAACATTGAAATTGTCAAAAAAGATACATATTTATTAAGAAACAATTTTTTCAGTGCTAGAAGATCAATTAAAAATAAATTAAATGATTATGGTAGAAATATTTCTGTAATTATGATTAAATAATATATTCTCAAAAAATGAAGATTCTCACTGGAAATAGCAATAAACAGCTAAGTAATAAAATTTCAAAAAATCTAAAAAATAAATTAGTAAATACCAGTATTAGAAAATTTGCAGATGGTGAGATCTATATTGAAATTAACGAAAATATACGAGGTAACAGTATTTTTATAATTCAATCAGTGTCCTCGCCTGCAAATGATAATTTAATGGAGTTGCTTCTTTGTATAGATGCACTTAAAAGATCATCTGCAAAAAATATTACTGCAGTAATTCCATATTTTGGGTATGCTAGACAAGATCGCAAAGTAGTGCCAAGAACGTCTATATCTGCAAAATTAGTCTCAAACTTAATTACAAATGCAGGAGCTGACAGAGTAGTGACAGTGGATTTGCACGCAGGACAAATTCAAGGTTTTTTTGATATCCCAGTTGATAACCTTTTTGCTACACCAATCTTTGCAAAGCATATTAAAAGGAAAATTAAAAGTAATAATATAATTTGTGTTGCACCTGACGTTGGAGGAGTTGAAAGAGCAAGAGCTTTAGGAAAAAAATTAGATGTCGGTCTAGCAATAGTTGACAAAAGAAGACCTAGCCCTGGAAAGTCACAAGTTATGAATGTCATTGGAAATGTGAAAAACAAAATTTGTATTTTAACTGATGATATAATTGATTCTGGAGGAACAATTGTTAATGCGGCTGATGCTTTATTAAAAAGAGGTGCAAAAGAAGTTCATGTGTATGCAACTCACGGTGTTTTAAGCGGTGATGCAGTTAAAAAGATAAAGAATTCAAAAATTAAAAATTTAGTTATTACAGATAGTATAGACAGTTCAGACAAATTAAAAAAAGTAAGAAATATTGAAGTATTATCAATATCAATATTGTTGGCTGAAGCTATTAAAAGGATTTCTAATTCAACATCTGTTTCAGATCTATTTAAATAAAACTTGTAAAATTAACAAACTTCGGTTAAAAACCAGCTTTTTATGAACACAATACAAGCTACAATTAGAGATACAAAAACTAAAGGCCAAGTGAACGAATTAAGAAGCAAAGGCAATGTTCCAGGTATAGTTTATGGTGGAGAACAGCCAAACGAAAAAATTTCAATTACCACTAAAGAGTTAAAAAATTTAATAAATAAAGAAAATTTTTTATCTAACGTAATTTCTATTAGCTTAGATGGTAAAGAGCAAAAAGTTTTAACAAGAAATATTGCTTTTGACACTGTCACTGATGAGCCTATTCATTTCGACTTAATGAGAATTGTAAAAGGTGGAAAAATTATTTTAGAAATACCTGTGAAATTTATAAACAATGAACTATCACCAGGACTTAAACGTGGAGGTGTACTAAATATTGTAAGACGTAAGGTAGAATTAAGATGTCCTGCAGAAAACATTCCAACTGAGTTAGTTGTAGATTTAGAAGGATTAGATATTGGTACAAGTATAAAAATTTCCTCAATTAATTTACCTGAAAACGTTACCCCTACGATACAAGGAAGAGACTTTGTGATTGCAACAGTTGCTGCACCTACTGTAGTTAAAGAGCCAGAAAAGCCAGCAGAGGCGGCAGAAGGTGAGGCAAGCGAAGGAACTGAGGTAGCTGCAGAAAGTGGTGATAAAACTTCAACTGATGGTGATAAGCCTGAGGGTGAAAAAGCTAAGGAAGAAGATAAATCTTCATCAGATAAAAAATAATAAATAGTGAAATTTTTTTCCCAAATTTAATTTGATATGTTGTTACTTGTTGGTTTAGGGAATCCGACTCCTAATAGTCAAAATAATAGACATAACATTGGTTTTAAGATTGTGGATGCAATCAACCAAAAATTTGGATTGTCTAAGCAAAAACCAAAATTTAAGGGATTATTAACTACTGGCAATATTGGTGATAAGAAAATATATGCAATTAAACCTCTCACATTTATGAATAATTCAGGAATCTGTATTAGAGAGCTACTTGAATACTTCAAAATAGATGCGGAAGATGTGATTGTATTTCATGACGACCTAGATATTGAATTTGGAAAAATTAAAGCAAAGTTTGGTGGATCAAGTGCAGGTCATAATGGTATTGCATCAATTGATAAGTTTATAGGCAAAGAATATTCAAGAGTTCGTATTGGCATAGGAAAGCCAGAAAATAAAATATCTGTTTCTGATTATGTACTAAACGACTTTAACGAAGATGAACAAGTTCATTTGGATTCGATAACAAGTAATATAATTGAGTCTTTAACTATATTAATTGATAAAAAATTAGACTTATTCTCTAGTACTGTTAACAACAATTAAATGGGTTTTAAATGTGGAATCGTTGGATTGCCAAATGTTGGTAAGTCTACTTTATTCAACGCTTTAACAAACTCTAATAAAGCACAAGCAGAAAATTTTCCCTTTTGCACAATTGATCCAAATATTGGTATTGTAGCAGTCCCGGATGAAAGACTAGATAAACTAGCTGAAATTTCAATTTCAAAAAAAAAAATTAATACTACAATCTCATTTGTTGATATCGCAGGTCTTGTTAAAGGAGCCTCTAAAGGCGAAGGATTAGGCAATAAATTCTTATCTCACATCAGAGAAGTTGATGCGATTATTCATATGATTAGATGCTTTGACTCGGATGATATTCAAAATGTTAACCCTACCGTTGATCCTGTGAGAGATTTAGAAATTATAGAAACTGAAATGAAGTTAGCTGATTTAGAGTCAATTCAAAAGAGACTCGACAAAAAAAATAAAAAAAATGTTGACAATGAAGAACTTAAATTATTAGAGACAGCTCAAAAGATAATCAACGAGGATAGTGATTTAACATTAATCACAAATGAATTTGACGAAAAACTTATAAAAAATAGTGGACTTCTTAGTACCAAACCAAAACTATATGTGTGCAATGTAGACGAGGAGAGTATTAAGTCAGGTAACAAATATACTCAAGACTTTATAAAAAAATTTAATGAAAAAAATACATTGGTAATTTCTGCAGATATAGAAAATCAAATAAACCAGTTAGAGGATGAAAATGAAAAAAAAAATTATATGAAAATGATAAATATGCCAGAGACAGGACTTAATTTATTAATAAAGAAAGGATATGAACTCTTATCCTTGCAAACTTTTTTTACATCTGGACCAGAGGAGACTAGAGCTTGGACAATTACAAAGGAATCAACTGCTCCAAATGCTGCGGGAGAAATTCACTCTGACTTTGAAAAAGGATTTATAAGAGCTGAAACAATTTCTTACGAAGATTTTTTGAATAATCAGGGATGGTTAAAATCTAAAGAGGCTGGAAAAATGAGATTGGAAGGTAAAGAATATATTGTTAAGGATGGTGATATTTTAAACTTTCGTTTCAATACGTGACCATATTTTTTTCATACTGAAATAAACTAAAACTGTTAAAACTGATAAATATATAATAACCCTGAAACCTAGTTTGTGTCTTGTTTCTAAGTGAGGTTCTGCGGTCCACTGTAAAAAGGTTGTAACATCTTTAGCCATTTGATCTACTGTTGCCTTTGTTCCATCTGAATACTCTACAATGTCATCATCTAGAGGAGAGGACATTTTAATTTTGTTTCCATACATATATTTGTTGTAATAAACACCGTCATCGAGTTCCATACCAGCTGGTGGCTCATCATAACCCATTAAAACAGAATAAATATAATTTGCTCCACCACTTCTAGCTTTAACAAGTACTGACATGTCTGGAGGATAAGCCCCGCCATTAGCAGCAATAGCTTCCTGAACATTTGCATAAGGCATTACAAATTTATCAGACAACTTAGCTGGCCTTTCAAACATTTCCCCATCACTGTTTGGTCCGTCTGTTACTTCAAAATTTGAGGCAATCGCTTTAGCCTCAAGCTCTGTAAACTCTGGCCCACCTTTTTCTGCAAGGTTTCTATAACTCAAATGTTTAAGTGAATGGCATGAAGCACAGACTTCTGTATAAACTTGATAACCTCTTTGTAAAGAGGCTCTATCGAATTTGCCAAAGAAGCTTTTAAAAGACCAATCAACTTTTAATAATTCTTGTTGTTCACCGGCAGCAATTGCTCTTGATGAAATTAATGATGAAATTATAACAAATAAGAAAGTTAATTTTAAAAAGATTTTCACAGTTTCTCTTTAAAATCTGAATTATTTCTAGCCATCGCCATATCGGCAGATCCACCCAATACAGGATCGGTTATACTTAGAGGTAATGGAGTGGTTTTTTCCTTCAATCCTAAGAAAGGTAAGATTATTAAAAAATGTGCAAAATAATAAGCTGTTGCCACTCTTGCTATTAATAAGTATAGGCCCTCTGCTGGCATTGCTCCTACATAACCAAGTATTAATACATCGGCAACTAAAAACCAGTAGAACTGTTTATATATAGGTCTAAAAACTGTTGATCTAACTTTTGAAGTATCTAACCAAGGTAAAATCACCAATACAAATATTGCAGCAAACATTGCTATTACCCCAAGGAGTTTATCAGGGACTGATCTTAGGATTGCATAGAATGGTAATAAGTACCATTCAGGCACAATGTGAGCAGGTGTGACTAGTGGGTTTGCTTCTATGTAATTATCTGCGTGTCCTAAAATATTTGGTGAAAAGAATACAAAGAATGCAAAAATTAATAAAAATATCAAAAGTGCAAATGCATCTTTGATTACTATATACGGATGAAAAGGAACTGTGTCTTTAGATGGTTTTTTTATATCTATTCCAATAGGGTTATTGTTTCCAGGAACATGTAGTGCCCAAATATGAAGAACAACTAATCCTAAAATTAAAAAAGGAAACAAATAGTGCAAACTAAAAAATCTTGTTAAAGTTGGATTGTCAACTGAGTAGCCTCCCCAAAGCCAATTCGTGATACTCTCACCTACTAAAGGAATGGCACTAAATAAATTTGTAATTACTGTTGCACCCCAAAAACTCATCTGTCCCCAAGGAAGAACGTACCCCATAAATGCGGTTGCCATCATTAAAAAATAAATCAACATACCTATAATCCAAATAACTTCTCTTGGTGATTTATATGAGCCGTAATACAAAGACCTAAAGATATGAATATAAACAGCTAAGAAAAACATTGATGCACCGTTTGCATGTACGTATCTTATTAACCAACCATAATTTACATCTCTCATTATGTGTTCGACACTCTGAAACGCTAAATCAGCATGAGCAACATAATGCATGCCTAAAACAATTCCTGTGATTATTTGAGTGATTAAGCAAAAAGTAAGAATTCCTCCGAATGTCCACCAGTAATTTAAGTTTTTAGGAGTAGGATAATCTGTTAAGTGGTTTGCAAGTGTTAATAATGGAAGTCTATCATTAAACCATTTTCCAACTTTTGATTTAGGTGTGTATTCGTGATCGCTCATAAAGTTTTTCTATCCAATTTTTATAGTGTTACTATTAACAAATTCATATTTTGGTATTTCCATATTAGTAGGCGCTGGTCCTTTTCTAATTCTTCCAGATGTATCGTAGTGCGAACCATGACATGGACAAAACCATGCCCCATAATCTCCTTTATCATTTAAAGGTACACATCCAAGGTGAGTACATACTCCTAACATTACAAGCCACTCAGGGTTTTTTGCTCTGTCCTCATCTTTTTCAGGATGTTTTAATTCACTTAAATCAACAGCCCTTGCACTATCAATTTCATCTTGAGTTCTTCTTTTTATAAAAACTGGTTTGCCTCTCCACAAAACGGTTATTGATTGACCGGGTTCTACTGCACTTATATCAACTTCTGTACTTGCTAATGCCTTTACAGATGCATCAGGGTTCATTTGATCAACTAACGGCCAAACAACCGCTCCGACGCCTACTGCGCCGGCTGCTGTTGTTGCAGTAACTATAAAATCTCTTCTATTTGGCTTCTTTTTTTCTGAATCGGACATTTATTATTATTTTAATTTTTTCTTAATATATGATTTCATATATGAAGAAAAACGTTATTTTTCCATGGTAACAATGACACACAAAAAAACTAAATCGATGCCTAAAATAGCACTTTACGAGCCTGATATACCACAAAATACTGCTGCGATAGCTCGAACTTGTTCTTGCCTTGGGGCTGTTCTTGAGATTATAGAGCCTTGTGGATTTTTACTGAATGACAAGCGTTTTAAAAGAGTTGTGATGGACTACCTGGATGAAAAATTGATGAGGATATACAAAAGTTCAGATGAATTTTTTGAAGTAAAAAAAAATGATAGAGTAGTTTTGATGACTACTAAGGCAAGTAAAATTTATACTGAATTTAAATTTAGATGCAATGACACATTACTATTTGGAAGAGAAAGTTCAGGTGTCCCAGATGAAGTTCATAAAAGACTTGAGAATAGGATAAAAATACCAATGATTGAAAAAAAAAGATCCTTGAACCTCGCATCTTCAGTTGCAATAGTATTGTCAGAAAATATAAGACAATCAAATATTTATGGATCAAACAATTAAAAAAAAATTAGCACGAAATTGGTTTAAGACTTTGCAAGAAGTAATTTGTCATGAAATAGAAGAATTAGAAGGAAAAAAAAATATCTTCAAAATTAAAAATTGGGAAAGAGGAAAAAAATCAAATGAAGGTGGTGGCCAATTTAGAATATTAGAAAATGGGAAAATATTTGAAAAAGTAGGAGTAAATTTTTCTGAAGTTTACGGAAAATTTTCAAAACAATTTAGAAATAGAATTCCTGGAGGAGATAAAAATCCAAACTTTTGGGCAGCAGGTATATCAGTAGTAATGCATATGAAAAACCCTCATGTTCCTGCTATGCATTTTAACACTAGATATATTTATACTTCTCATGGATGGTTTGGTGGAGGGATGGATGTTACTCCTTGCATGAAAGATAAAAGTTTAGAAAAATGGTTTCATAATGAATTAAAGAAATCTTGTAATAAACATAATAAAAATTTTTACAAAAAATATAAAAAATGGTGTGATGAATATTTTTACTTGCCGCATAGGAAAGAACCAAGAGGTATAGGGGGA
>CACLEJ010000005.1 GCA_902605865.1 uncultured Pelagibacteraceae bacterium | reverse complement strand
ATGATTAAGTCAGTAGATAAAGGTATTTTTGCTGTAAGTTTTGGTGGTGGTCAAGTTGACATTACCTCTGGAAAATTCGTTTTTAACTGTACAGAAGCTTATGAGATTATAAATGGAAAAATTGGATCTCCAATTAAAGGAGCTACTTTAATTGGTGATGGACCATCTTCTTTAAAAGAAATTTTAATGGTTGGAAATGATATGATGTTAGATCCTGGCATTGGAACATGCGGTAAAGCTGGACAGGGTGTACCAGTGGGTGTTGGACAACCGTCTCTACTTATCAATAATATGACTGTTGGTGGAACTCAACTCTAATAAAATGATTAAAGATCAAGAGTATCTAAAAAAAATTGCAGATATATGCCTTAGTAAATCAAAAAAATTAGGTTCATCTGATGCAAATATATTAGTGCAAAGTTCTGTTTCTGAAAATGTAAATGTAAGGAATAAAAAACTTGATGGATCTGAAAGGTCTGAAAATCTTGGAGTAGTCCTTACAACTTATTTAGGTAAAAAAAAGTCCTCAATAGCTTCATCAAATCTTAAAGAAAAAAATTTAGATGAGCTAGTAAATAGATGCATTGAAACAATGAAGATTACACCTGAGGATGAATATAATTCATTACCAGATAAAGACCTCCATTTTAAAGGATTAAAAGACTTAGACTTATATGATGAAACTCATTTAAACAATGAAGACAAGATTAATTATATAAAAGAGGCAGAAGAGGAAGCTTTTTCAAATGATAAAATAATAAATACTAATGGATCTGGATTTGGTGAGAACAAATCAAATTTTTTATTAGCCAATTCAAATGGATTCGCTGATGGATATAAAACTTCACAATTTACTGCATACTGTGAAGTTGTTTCAAAAAGCAATGGAAGCATGGAAAGAGATTATGAATATACAAGTAAAAGGTTTTATAGTGATATTTTGAAACCTAAACAACTTGGATCTATTGCAGCGGAACATGCAGTAAAGAAATTAAATCCAAAAAAAATAAAAAGTGAAAAAATTAGTCTAATATTTGATAAAAGAATATCAAAAAACTTTCTATCTATTTTTGCAAGTGCAATATCATCAAGTGCAATAGCAAAAGGAACAACATTTTTAAAAGATAAATTAAATCAACAAGTTTTTAACTCTGAGATAAATATATTAGATCACGGTAATATAAGAAAAGCTAATGGATCTCGTTACTTTGATAGCGAAGGTATAGCAGTGGTTAACCTTGATTTGATAAAGAACGGTATTCTCCAAGACTATTTAATTGATACTTACAATGGTAAAAAAATAAATAGAAAATCTAATGGTAGGGCAAGTGGAACAACAAATTTATATTTTCAAAATGGATCAAAAACATTTGAAGATCTAGTAAAATCAGAAAATAAAATCTTGTATATTAAAGAAACTATTGGACATGGTACAAATATTATTAACGGTGATTATTCTGTAGGAGCATCTGGCATAATGATTGAGAATGGAGAGTTTTCATATCCAGTAAGTGAAATTACAATTGCCGGAAACTTAAATAATATTTTTAAAAATATAACTTTAGCCGACGATTTGGAATTTAATTATGCAACGAATTCACCGACAATGATGGTTGAAGGTATGGTTGTAGGTGGAAAATAATTTCTAAATGAAAAAAATAATAACCATTTTTTTTGCAATTTTTTTTATTACCAACTCATCAAACTCTAATGAATACGAAATAAGATTAAATAACTTATTTGAAAAATTAAAAATTCAAAACCACTCAATTGCAATTGATACAGAGATGAAAATTTGGGATATTTGGACAAAACATCCCACTAATCAAAATTTAACTTCTTTGCTATCAAGAGGAACAAAATTTATGAATCAAGAGCAATATTCAGTTGCTGTAGATATATTCACAACAGTAATTAAAAAAGATCCTGCTTGGGCAGAAGCTTGGAATAAAAGAGCAACTGTCTTTTATTTAATGGGCAAATATCAAGATTCTCAAAATGATATAGACAAGGTATTAAAACTAGAGAAAAGACATTTTGGAGCATTATCAGGACAGGGTCTCGTTCAAATTAAGTTAAAAAATTACGAAAAGGCTTTAAAGAGTTATGAAAAAGTAAAAGAGATTTATCCGTCCATGAGGTCACCACAAATAATGATACCACAGATTAAAGAGTTGATTAAAAATCAATCTGTGTAAATGAAAAAACTGCTAATAATTTTTTTTATCAATATTTTTGTAGTTAATTCTGCTTATTCTGTAGAAGAAGTCCTTACTTCTTTAAAAGAGGGGGGAAAAATAATTTTTATTAGACATGCTCTTGCACCAGGGAATGGAGATCCAGAAAATTTTGATTTAAATGATTGTTCTACCCAAAGAAATTTAAATCAAAGAGGAATTGAACAGTCAAAATTTATTGGAAGTATATTTAATAAAAACCAGATTAAAATTGAAAATGTATATTCAAGTGAATGGTGCAGATGTATAGATACAGCTAAATTTGCTTTTAAAAATTATGAAACATTTAGTGCACTAAATTCTTTTTATGATATTAGATTTGAAGCAAATGAAGAGAGGCAAATAACTCAACTAAAAGAGTTTATTAATCAATGGAATGGTAAAGAAAATATAATTTTTGTTACTCATTTTGTCGTTATATCTTCAATGCTAAATATAGGGACTTCTTCAGGAGAAATAGTAATAACCGATAAGAATTTAAATATTATTGGATCAATTGATACTTTGTAATATATTAACTTAAGATTTATGAAAACAATATTTATTATAGGATCAAAAAAGCATACTTTAAAATACACTAGAAAAATGCCTGAAGGCGAAGTAAAAAAAATGAAATCTTTTGTAACTAATAAAGGTCAAAAATTAGAAAAAACATCCAAGTTTAAAATTCTAAATATTTCAGACGAAAAAACAGCAAGAGTGTTTAAGATCAGTTTATAATATTTAATCCAGAAATAGAAACTAAATGAAGAAATCTAAAAGAAGTAATGTAGACCCATTTATTGTAATGGATGTAATGGAGTCTGCAAGAAAAGCAGAAGCTAATGGCAAGCATGTAATTCATATGGAAGTAGGTCAACCAGGAACACCAGCACCAAAGCGAGCCAAACAATTTATTTCAGATGAAATTTCTAATAACGATCTTGGCTATACAGTTACTTTAGGTTTGCCAGAATTACGAAATAGAATTTCTAAATTGTATGGAGATTGGTACAATATTGATTTAAACCCAGACAGAATAATTATAACAACTGGATCTTCAGGAGCATTCATACTTTCTTTTGCAGCATTATTTGATGTTGGAGATAGAGTAGGCATTGCCGCTCCAGGCTATCCTAGCTATAGACAAATTTTAAAGTCTCAGGATTTAATTCCAATTGATATTTTTACAGAGTTACAAAATAAATTTCAGCCTATACCGAAAGATATTAAAGAAAATAATTTAAATGGTTTATTAGTTGCTTCTCCTGCAAATCCCACCGGTTCAATGCTTGATAAAAAAAAACTAGAAGAACTTATTAATACTGCGCATGAAAATAAAGTGAGTTTTATTAGCGATGAGATTTATCATGGAATTCAATATGAAAATAATCCTACATCTGCATTAGAAATTTCTAATGAATGTTATGTTATAAATTCATTTTCTAAATATTTTTCTATGACAGGTTGGAGAGTAGGCTGGATGATTGTTCCTGAAGATCATGTGAGACAAGTAGAAAGATTATCTCAAAATCTTTTTATTTGTCCTCCTCATGTTAGTCAATTAACTGCTCTATCAGCAATGGATGCAAAAGAGGAATTAAATACAAATGTAGAGGTTTATAAAAAAAATAGATCAATTTTGTTAGAAGAGTTACCTAAGGCTGGTTTAAATAAATTTTCTCCCCCAGATGGTGCTTTTTATATCTACATTGATATTTCAGAGTATTCGAAAGATAGCCTTAACTTTTGTAAAGAAGTGCTTGATAAAGCAGGAGTAGCAATAACTCCTGGACTTGATTTCGATCAAAAAAGAGGAAATTCTACAATAAGGTTTTCATACGCTAGAAGCACTGAGGATATAATTGAGGGAGCAAATAGAATAAAAAAATTTATGAAAGAAGAGTATTTAAAATAATAATGAAAACCGCTGTTTTATTTGGCTCATCTGGGTTAATTGGATCTAATTTACTAGATAATTTAATCAACAATAATACTTACAACAAAATAAAAATATTTGTTAGAAAATTACCTTCTATTGATAATTCAAAAGTTGAAGTGATCAACACAGATTTTTTAGATTTAGACACTTTAAAAGAAAAATTAACAGGTGATGATTGTTTTTTTTGCATTGGTACAACTCACAAAGACACGCCCGATAAAAAAGAATATAGAAGAATAGAATATGACTTGCCCGTACAATTAGCAAAAATTGCAAAATTTAATTCAATTAGTAATTTTATTTATGTCTCCTCAATTGGAGCAAACCCAAAAGCTTCAAGTACATATTTAAAAAATAAAGGTCAAGTAGAGGAGGAGCTAAAAAAGATTGGGTTTTCTAACCTAAGCATTATTCAACCCTCATTTTTAGTTGGCAACAGAAAAGACTTTAGAATTATTGAGGTTTTAGGAATTCCGGTGATGAAATTTCTATCCTTATTCTTTTTTGGTGGATTTAAAAAATATACTCCAATAAAAGTTGAGATAGTTGTGAATGCAATGATCAAACTTGCCTCAGGAAATAATAGTGAGCAAACTTATTTATCTGATAGGTTACAAGAGTTAGGATCTAACTAAATGAGAAAATCAATTATATCGATATCTTTTTTGATTTATATATTCTGTATTTTACCTTACTCTAGTTTAATGGCTTATGAGGAATCTCAATATGATGTAGTATATAAATCTAAAATATACGAAGTGAGACATTATAAAGACCGTCTAGTTGTCGAAGTTGTAAGTAGAAATGATGACAGTAGTTTTAGAAAACTTTTTAAATATATCTCAGGTCAGAATAATAAATCCCAAGAAATTAAAATGACTGTGCCAGTAACACAGGGTGAGAAGGATAATGGATACTATATGCAATTTTATCTTCCATCAAAATTTACAAAAGAGAATGCACCTATACCCACAAATTCAGATGTTAAAATCTCAACAATAGAAGAAGGTTTTTTTGCTGTAATAGAATATTCTGGAAGAGCCTCAGATAATAATTTCTTCAAACATAAAGAAATTCTTAATAAAAAACTCTTAGAGGATAAAGTAATCATTAAAGGACCTCCAATAAGAGCAACCTATAATGGGCCTTTTACGCTTCCTATGATGAGACGCAACGAAGCTATGTTTAAAGTTGAGTGGAGTAAATAGATTACATTTTGCCATATATATTAATTTCTATCGCCTGATAGTTTAACTTCATTAATCAGAAAGGTATTTTATGAAAAAAATATTTCTAATTTTATTTGTATCATTTGGTTTAAACAGCTCTGTTTTTGCTGATGGTCATGTAAAAAGAATTTTATCAACTAGTCAGACTGGTATGGGTAACGATATTGTTTATCCATCCGGGAAAGCAAAGATCACAGCTTTTGAATTTACTGTACCCGTAGGAGGCCCTGTAGTTCCGCATACTCACTCGTTCCCTGTTTTAATAATGATACAACAAGGAGAAATTGAACTTACTCAAGGTGGCAAAAGCTATGTTTACAAAGCTGGAGATGCATTTATTGAAGATGTAGGTGTGGCTCACGAATCTAAAAATATTGGAGATGTTCCTGTTAAAGCAATTGTTGTTGCTATGGGAGTTGAAGGTCAAAAAATTATGACCCCAGTAAAATAGAAAGTAAAATATGGGGCAGTTATTTTTACATGCCCCATATCTCATTCTTTAAGCTATATTTTTTTACTCTCTTTTTTCAAGTGTCCTAATGTTTCCCCAGAATTTTTTCCTGATTTGATAACGTATCCACTTGTACCGTTGGCATTAGCTTCTACAGTTTTCAAATTTCGAAACATTAATTGATTTAGCCTAGCGTTCTTTGAGCCTCGGCTAAACGAACTTAAAACTCTGTGCATTCTTTTCATACACTCTCCTTGTTTGTTTTTCCAAAACTCGCTTTTAACCGATGCGATATCGGCCTCTTTTTCACCATGAGATATGGTATTTACAAAGTATCTTTTACAAATAATATTTTCAATTAGATAACTTATTATTATGACCAAACTGGGTTTTAAAATTGTTTAATACTTAGAGAATAACTAAGTCTGTCTTTTGATTACCTAGTCTTTCATTTCCTTTTTCAGTAACAATGTAAGTCTCACCTAGATTCATAGCTAACTCATTTTTACTATCCATTAGAATCATGTGCATAAAGAAAACATTTCCTGTTTGGATTACATAAGGATTGCCTGTGTAAAGCATTGGCCAATCCATCCAATTAGGGGAAAATGTTGCACCTAATGAATATCCACATGCATTCATCCGACAATCTTTATAACCTAAATTATCAAATATTTTTGCATGCATATCAAAAACCTCTCCAATTTTATTGCCAGGTTTTAATGTATTTTCACAGTTTTTTAGTGCTTCTTCACAAGCCTCGTGCATTTCATAATGTTTGGGATTTGCTTTTCCAATCGGTATAGTTCTGAACATTGCAGAATGATAATGTCTATACGTACCTGCCCATTCAATAGTTAGTTGATCTACACCATTAATTATTTGTTTTTCTGATTGATATCTACATAGTAGTGCGTTTTTACCAGAACCTATTATAAATTCATTTGCAGGATAGTCCCCACCTCCTTCAAAAATTACTCTATTCATTTCAGCAAGAATTTTACTTTCACTCACTCCCTTTTTAGCAAATTTCCAAACTTCATCTAAAGCTTTGTCGGCAAGGGTTGCTGCTTTCTTAACATAAACTATTTCTTCAGGAGATTTAATTACTCTGAGTTTTGTTATTAATTCAGATTTATCATCTAATGCGCAAAAATTTTTTAATGATTTATTTAAATTAATTGCATTACGTCCAGTAAGTCCATAAGCTTCATACTCAATACCGATCTTTTTATCTTTTAAGTTAAGTTCGTTTAAGATTTGTTTTAGATCTTCTGTGGGATTAGAATCGTCTTTATCAACCCAAATTTTTATATTTTCTATATTAGAAGTATTTTGTGCTTGTCTTAAATCAGGAGCTCTAGTTAATAATATTAAATTACCACTTTGGTCTAATATTAAAGACTGAAAAAAAACATAACCAAATGTATCGTAACCAGTCAGCCAATACATAGACTCTTGTCTAAACATGACCAAGGCATCTATTTTTTCCTCTTTTAATTTAGTAATAACTTTATTTTTTCTACTTTTGAATTCTTCTGAGGAAAAATGAAGACCCATTAATTGATAGTGGTTCTAACTGATCCGATTTTATCAACTTTGCCTATATATTCGCCCTTATTTTTTATTGGAACAACTCCTACCGTTGAGCCTGTGAATACGTAGAAATCTTTCTCTAATTTTACTTTTTCTTTCCTAATTTTATTTAAGACAAATTTTAGAGAATTAAGAGGGTTTATATAAACAGTATTTGTATTACCTCTAACATTTAAACCCTTATTATTTTTTAAATTTGTTTTTAAATTATTTAAATTTAATTTTTTAAACTTCTTTTTTGGACCCGTAATAAATTTAATATTTACTCCAAAATCACTGCATAAATCACCTAAATACTTAATGCCTTTCTTCTTCTGTCTAAAACCTACTACCTCAATACAAGGACCCATATGGGTTATAAATTTTGTGACATTTTTTGGATTTAACCTACCTTTGAAACCAAAAAAGGATTTTTTAATTATGTAATAAACTTCTACTTCAATACCGAGAGCATATTTATTTACCTTAACTTTACCTCCTGATTTAATAATGTTTTTTTGAAATACTGTTGAATGGAAAGGTTCTTTTTCTTTTAACTTTTTTAACAGAGCAAAAATAGTTCCACCTGCTTTAAATCCTATTTTGCTATCATCAATTTTACTTTCACATAACATTCTTAATTTATGCGCAAGTTTAATATTTTTGCAAAACTTCTCTGGTATTGGATTGATTAATTTATTTTTGTTATAGGCATTAACTAGTCTTTTTGATACTGACTGAATATCATTTTTCATAGCAATAGATTATTGAATAACTGTCATTGGATCAAGTCTAGTTTGAAACCAATTAACTCTAAAGTCTAAATGAGGACCTGTTGATCTGCCAGTAGAACCTACTGTACCAATTATATCACCTTGTTTTATTAAGTCTCCAACGTTAACCATTACATTTTCTAAATGTGAATAGATTGTTGAAATGCCATGGCCGTGGTCCATTATGATTGTTCCACCAGTGTAATAAAGATCATTTTCAGCCATTGTAACAACTCCAGTTCCAGATGACTTTATCGGTGTTCCCTTTTTGGCAGCAATATCTATTCCATAGTGTGGCCATCTTGGTTTACCATTTAGAATTCTTTGACTTCCATAAACTCCACTTATTATTCCTTTAACTGGCATAATGAATTTATTGCTAAAATAATTTAAATCTGAATTTATGGCCCTTGCTTCACCTATTTTTCCATTCTCTTTTTTTATTCTTTTGTAAACAGACTCTGGGGGTGTTACTTTATTTTCAGGTAATCCATCTATTCTTTGAATATTGTATTTTCTTTTAAATACACGTTTAGTAATTTTTTTAGTTTTACCATTTGAAATTTTAGTAATTAATACATCATATTTTCTATCTCTATCTATACCGAATACAAAGAAACCATTTTTGGATACTTTTATATTTTTTTTATCAATTAAAATTTGTGAACTAGGATCAGTTTTACCTAAAATATAATGCCCTTGAATAAACTTTCCGGTAAAGTCAATTGCTAGAATATGTGTAGGAAATAAAATTGCTATTATAAGCAATATTTTTTTCATTATTTTGCGGTCCACCCACCGTCTATTTTTATAGATGTTCCTGTTATCATTGCTGCAGCATCTGAAGCTAAAAAACAAACTGCAGTTGCAACGTCACTCTCTTTTGCAGCTTTACCCATGGGAATATTTCCTAGGGCTAATTTTTTAAAATCTTTATTTTTAAAAAATTTTTTCACCATTGGAGTTTCAACAAAAGTTGGTGCTACGGTATTTACTCTTATATTTTTTGTGGCGAGTTCTACACCCATACCTTTAGTTAGTCCTTCAATTCCAAATTTGGTCATATTATAAACGTTTCTGCCGGACATTCCTACATGACCTAGTTGCGATGACATGTTAATAATGGATCCACCTCTTTTCTTATTTTTTATCATCTTTTTTACAACTATTTGAGCAACATTAAATGCAGCTCTTAAATTTAAATCTATCAAATAATTTAAGCTTTCTTGTTTTACTTTATTAAATGGTTCTGGAATATTTGTTCCAGCATTGTTTACTAAAATATCTATTATTTTTATTTTTTTTAATTTTGAACTTAAATCTTGGTAATCCATTACATCACAGTTTATTTTTATCAATTTACTTTTTACTTTTTTTATATCTTTTTCTAGTTTATCTAAATCCGAGGAAGTTCTGCTTAGTCCAATTATTGTTGCACCAGCCTCAGCCATTGCAATAGAACAAGCTCTTCCCAATCCTTTTCCAGCTCCAGTAACAAGAGCATACTTATTTTTTAGATTAATTTTTTTTAAATACATTTAAATAAAAAGCCTTAAGTCCGTGTAAATTAATTCAACCGCAACAAACAATATAGCAAATAAACCAACCCATGCTATCCATTTATATTCTTTTATCCATTTAGAAATTAATGTTGCAGCAGTAGCCATTAAAATAATAGACAAAACAAGACCAAATATTAAAAGAAAATAATGATCTTTAGCAGCACCAGCAACACCTAGTACATTATCTAAACTCATCGTAAAGTCAGCTAGTAGAACAGTCCAAACAGCTTTCAACATTGATGAGCTATCAACTTTGATATTTTCCTCATCATCACCTGAATTTTTAATTACATCTACATAAAGTTTATAAACTATGTAAAGAAGCAACAGACCGCCAATTAATCTTAAACCTGTAATCTGTAAAAGATATGCTGTTATGAGAGTTAATAAAATTCTTAATATTACTGCTCCACCAATGCCCCAAAAAATAATTTTTTTCCTTTGTTCAGGAGGAAACTTTGAAGCAACCATTCCTATAATAATGGCATTATCTCCAGCTAAAATTAAATCTATAAAAATTATTTGAAAAAAAATTGTTATTTCTTCGGTCATCTAGCATCTTCTATTATCATATCTGCTGCTTTTTCAGCAATCATAATAGTAGGTGCATTAGTATTTCCTGAGGTTATTGATGGCATGACAGATGCATCAACAATTCTTAAATTTTCTAAGCCATGAGCGACTAATCTATCAGATACAACTGCTTTTTCATCAGTTCCCATTCTACATGTACTCACAGGATGAAAAATAGTACTACAAAATTTTCCAGCTTCTTTAGCTAATTCCTCGTTATCCGTAATATGAATACCAGGTCTATATTCCTCAGGCTCATACTCTTTATAAGCTTTTGAATTCATAACAATATTTCTTGTGATTTTTAGTGCTTTACCTGCAATTTCTCTATCTTCGTCTGTAGATAAGTAATTCATCTTAATTTCTGGAGACACTCTTGTATCAGATGATTTTAATTTAATTGAACCTCTGCTAGTTGGTCTTACATTTGTTATGCTGGGCGTAAATGCCGTAAATTTATGAAGGGAACCTTTACCTAATACGTCCGTACTAGCTGGAGATACATGGAATTGCAAATTAGGAGTTGCTAAATGATCATCACTTTTTACAAATCCACATAAATAGCTAGCTCCAACTGTTAGTGGTCCTTTTCTAAATAAGAAATATTTTAGTCCAGTCATAAACTTTTTAGTCATACTATAATAAATGTCATTTAAGCTTTCTAAATTTTTAACTTTATAAACTGGTCTTAACATTAAATGATCTGTTAAATTCATACCTACTCCAGGATGATCTTTAACTACATTTACATTATTTTTTTTTAAAAGTTCACCTGGACCAATACCTGAAGCTTGAAGAATATGAGGTGAGCCTATAGTCCCAGAACTTAAAATTACCTCTTTATTTGCTTTAACAGTAATTACATTCTCACCAATCCAATAGTTCACTTTGTCTGCTTTTTTATTATCAAACTCAATGTTCTTAACATGAGCATTCGTAACAACTTTTAAATTTTTTCTTTTTTTCACTGGATTGAGATAACCCACAGCAGTGCTACATCTAAGCCCATTTCTTACTGTAAAAGGAAAATAACCCATTCCTTCATTGTCACCATTATTAAAATCATCAGTTCTTTTGTGACCAAACTCCTCTGCTGCATCCATAAATAGATCGCACACTTTAAAAGTTCCTCTTATTTGCTGAACTGCCAAAGGACCACCAGATCCATGAAATTCATTTTCACCAAATTGAAAATCTTCAGATTTTTTAAAATAGGGAAGCACATCTTCCCATGACCAACCAACGTTACCAAGCTGTCTCCAATAATCAAAATCGTTCGATTGACCTCTAATATAAAGCATTCCATTTATTGAGGAACTTCCACCTAAAGTTTTACCTCTTGGGTAAACCATTTCTCTGTTGTCGCAAAATTCTTCTTTTTCAGTCTGAAAACACCAATCCGTTTTTGGATTCAACATTGTTTTAAAATATCCACCAGGAATATGTATCCATGGATTTGTATCTTTACTACCAGCTTCAATTAATAATACCTTGTGATTTGGATTAGCACTTAATCTATTTGCTAAAACACACCCAGCTGAACCAGCTCCTAAAATTATATAATCAAAGTTTTCCATTAATTTTCAATTTTTCTAATTCTATTAACATATAGATATTAATATTTATATCTGCTAAATTTAACCATGTTAAATGAGGATCAAATTAAACTTTATAAAAATGAAGGTTTAATTAAAAGCCCAACTTGTTTATCCAAAAATAAAGTGGAAGAGCTAAATTCTGCACTCGACAAATATCTTCTTGATCATAAAAATGAAAATAATGAATTTGTAAGTGGTTTATACGAGAGAGATGAAACTTTTTTAAGATTTGCACTTTATCCTGAGATAATTGAGGAAGTTAAACAATTAATAGGTGAGGATATAATTTTATGGGGATCTTCACTTTTCTGCAAAGCTAAAAAAACAGGTAATGAAACACCTTGGCATCAGGATGGAGAATATTGGCCTATTAAACCGCTAGAGTCTGTAACTATATGGCTAGCAATTGATGAAGTTACACCTGAAAATGGACCATTACAATATATTCCCGGATCACATTTAAATAAAAATCTTGCTGAACATAAAACCCTTGATAAAAAAAATGTAACACTAAACCAGACTTTAAAAAATATTGATCAAATAAAAGACAAAGCAAAGTTTGTTACTTTGCAGCCAGGAATGTTTTCTATACATGATGTATACTTATATCATGGTTCAAAAGCTAATTATTCAGGAAATAGAAGGGCTGGATTAACATATCGGTATATGCCAGCTACAAGTTTATTCGATCACCATGGTGCAAAAAAAATTGAAGAAAAAATTGGTTACTCATTGCAACGCCAATTGCACCTAGTAAGTGGGTCCGACAAAGCTAAAAATAAAATTTTTAAAGATCATACTAAATAATTTTAAGTGAAAAAATTTGATTGTATAATAGTAGGGGCTGGATTTTCAGGACTATATCAACTTCATTGTTTGAGAAATAAATTAAAATTAAACACTTTGGTCTTAGAACAAGGAGATGATCTAGGAGGTACATGGTATTGGAATAGATACCCAGGAGCCAGATGCGACTCAGAGAGTTTTACTTATGGTTTTACTTTTTCAAAAAAAATTTTTAAAAACTGGACTTGGAAAGAAAGATATCCAAAGCAAAATGTAATTTTAAAGTATCTTAAATATTTTTCAAAAGAATTAAATCTTAATAAAAATATATCTTTTAAACAAAAGGTAATATCCGCACAATATTTTAAAAAAGAAAACTTATGGAAAATAAAAACTAATAAAAAAAAAATTTATTTGGCAAAATATTTAATATGTGCAGCTGGATCACTCTCATCAATTAATGTTCCAAAAATAAAAGGAATTAATCAATTTCAAGGTCAATTACACCATAGTGCAAGATGGCCCAAAAAAAATATTAATTTTAAAAATAAAATTGTTGGACAGGTAGGAACAGGTTCTACTGGGATACAGATCGCACCTGAAATTGCCAAAAAAGCAAAAAAATTAGTTTTATTCCAAAGATCTCCGAATTTTAGTATTCCAGCAAGAAATAGAAAATTATCAAATACAAACATTAAAAACTATAAAAAAAATTTTAATAAATTAAGAAGTTTTTTAAAAAGAACACCAGGTGGCCATCCTTTTGAATTTCCAAAAAAATCTGCATTTGATTTTAACGAAGCTAGAAGAAATCAGATGTATGAAAAATCTTGGCATTATGGAACTTTATCCTTTAGAGCAACTTTTAATGACATAGTAAAAACCATCAAAGCAAATAAAACAGCAGTTAAATTTATTGAAAATAAAATATATTCAACAGTTAAAAATAGAGAGTATGCAAAGATCCTTACTAATTTTGACCACCCATTTACTGCTAAAAGACCAACTTTAAATACAAATTATTATGAGATGTTTAATAAAAAAAATGTGGAATTAGTTGATTTAAAAGAAAACCCAATAATAAAAATTACCAAAAGAGGAATAAAGACAAAAAAAAATGAATACACACTAGATAAAATTATATTTGCAACAGGATTTGATGCTTTGACAGGTTCAATTGAAAAATTAAATATAACTGGAAAAAAGGGAATTAAATTGACTAAATATTGGAAAAGTGGACCTAAAAGTTTTTTAGGACTTCTTGTTCCTAACTTTCCAAATATGTTTATAGTTAGTGGTCCAGGAAGTCCCTCAGTATTAACAAATGTACCGGTACAAATAGAACAGCATGTTGAATGGATTACTAAATGTATTAAGTTTTTGGAAAACAATAAAAGACAAAGTATAGAAAGTACAAATGAAGCAGCAAAAAAATGGCAAAAAGAAATTACGAGCTCAGTTAAAAAAACATTATTTATGAAAGCAAAAAGCTCGTGGTATAAAGGCGACAATATACCTGGCAAGTCGAAGTCTTTTTTACCTTATCCTGGTGGAATGCCAAAATATAGAAAAGCTTGTTTAAAAGTTGAGAAGAGTAATTATAAAGAATTAAAAATAATCTAAATGAATAAAATTAAATTTCTAATTATATATTTTTTTTTAATTTGTAATGTTTTTGCCGCAGAAATAGAAATTATTCTTGATAAGCCAGGTGAAGGAAAAAAAATTATTAATCACTCATGGGTTCAAATTGAATACACAGGTTCTTTTGTTGATGGAAAAGTTTTCGATACAAACGTTGGAAAAGATAGACCTTTAGTTGTTCAAATAGGTATGAAAGAAGTTATACCTGGTTTTGAAATGGGTATAGTTGGAGCCAATAAAGGAACTGTCAGAAAAATTAAAATACCTTCTGAACTAGCATATGGAGCGACTGGTGCTGGAAATATAATACCGCCAAACTCCGATCTTATTTTTGAGTTCAAGATTATTGATGTTCTAGATCCAAATTATAATTTAATCACATCTGATGAATTAAACAATTTATTGAAAAAAAATGCAGTAGTTTTAGATATTAGAACAGAAGACCAATGGATTAAAACCGGTGTAATTAAAGAGTCGTTTCAAGAAACAGCTTTTGATAAAAATGGAAAATTTAATGTTTATCTAATGGATAGAGTAAGAGCTTTAGCTGGAGCAGAGTCTCAAAATATTGAAATTATTTTTGTTAGTCATGATGGTGAAACAGCATCAATTTTAGGCAATGCTTTTGCAGAAGATCTTGGTTTTAAAAATGTTTATGTTCTAGATGGAGGAATTAAAGCTTGGATTAGTGAGGAAAAAGCATTAGTTTCCTTCTTAAAATAACGTCAAATCATTTAGAAAATGAAACTTAAAGATAGGGTAGCAATTGTTACAGGTGGCGGAAAAGGAATAGGGCAAGAAATTTGTCTTGGTCTTGTAAAAGAAGGCGCAAAGATTGTTATTGCAGAAATAGATATTGAAAATTCAGAAAAAGCTAAAAAAAAAATTACAGAGGCAGGCAGCGAAGCAATAATTATAAAAACTGATGTTTCAAATCAAAAGAGCATCAATGAGATGGTGGATCAAACTATCAAACACTACGGTAAAATTGATATTCTAATTAACAATGCAGGAATTAGACATGTTAAGAAACTTTTAGATCATACAAAACAAGATTGGGATGATATGATTTCTGTAAATCTTACAGCACCTTTCCTTGCTAGTCAGGCTGTAATTCCTCATATGATTAAAAATGGAAAAGGCAAAATTATTAACTTTGGGTCTATAGCTAGTTTTATGGGAAGGCCAGATAGGGTAGGATATGTAGCTGCTAAGAGCGGTGTCTTAGGCTTAACAAGAGCATTATCTGTCGATCTAACTGGAAAAAATATTAATGTAAACACTATTTGTCCAGGTTTAATTTCTACCTCATTTAATCAAAAATATGCTGAAGATCCAACACATGGCGAGGCCTGGGGAAAAGAAACTGTGGTAGGTAGATGGGGAGAACCAAAAGATATAGTTGGAGCAGCAGTATTTTTATCAAGTGATGAATCTGATTTTATAAATGGATCTGAAATTAAAATTGATGGTGGGTGGCTTTCTTCAAAAGTTAGAAGAGGTGAATTAGATAATGAGTAACTTTGAAAAAAATCTTGAACAAGCAATTAATAATGCAAAAAGATTAACTGATAAAATTTTAATTGATGGTAAACTAATATCTGCTCAAACAAATAATAAGATACCAGTATTAAATCCAAGCACAGGAGACAATATCGGTTCTGCTCCTCAATGTAATAAAGATGATGTTAATATTGCAGTTGAGTCAGCACACAAAGCTTTTCAAAAATGGAAAAAAATACCAGCAAGGGAAAGAGGAAAAATGGTTGCTGCTGGAGCAAAAAGATTAGAGGAAAGAAAGTCAGAAATTGAAACTTTATTATCATTAGATACAGGTAATGCTTTAAGAACACAGGCCATACCAGAAACAGGTGCTTCAATTGAACTTACAAATATGTTTGCTGGTTTGTCTGGAGAGTTAAAAGGGGAAAATTATCCAACCAATATTCCAAATAGTATTCATTACACCACTAGAGATCCAATTGGCGTTGTTTGTGCAATCGTCCCTTGGAATGCACCATTATTTTTAACAGTAGCAAAAATCGCTCCAGCTATTGTAGCAGGCAATAGTGTTGTTTTAAAAACAGCTGAACAAGCTCCATTTTGTGCTCTTCTACTATCGGAGATATTTCAACAAGAACTTCCTCCTGGTGTTTTAAATGTAATTTCAGGCTATGGAGAAGAGTGTGGAGAACCTCTGGTAACTCATGAAAAAGTGAGAAAAGTAACTTTTACAGGATCTTTTACAGTAGGAAAAATTATAGCACAAAAAGCTGCTCCTAAATTATGCCCAGTTACTTTAGAGCTTGGAGGAAAAAATCCAAATATAATAATGAGTGATGCAGATTTAGATATTGCAACTCAAGGGGTTATTGATGGTATGAGATATACTCGACAAGGACAGGCATGTACTGCTGGTTCAAGGGTTTATATTCAGGAAAAAATTTATGACAAAGTACTGGATGGAGCTGTTGAAAAATTAAATAAATTAAAAATGGGAAATGCTCTAGACGAAAGTTCTGATATTGGAGCAATTATTTCTGAAGAACAACTGAAACGAACTTTGCATTATATGGATATTGCAAAAAAAAACTCTACAACCAATGTTTTGCATGGTGGTAATCAATTAACAGGTGGTGATTATAGAAACGGTTTCTTTTACGAACCTACATTAATGTCAGGTGTTCCAGTTAGTTCTCCAGTTTGTCAGGAAGAAATTTTTGGTCCAGTTGCTTGTGCGATACCATTTAAAACATTTGATGAAGTAATGAATAGTGCAAATGATACACCATTTGGATTATCAGCAGTATTGTGGACACAAAATTTATCCAGAGCCTTACAGTTCGTGGAGGAAATTGAGGCAGGTTTTGTTCAAGTAAATCAATGTGTAGCGCCTAGAGCAAATGTTTCATATGGTGGATTAAAAATGAGTGGCTTAGGAAAAGAGTATGCATTTGACAGCATGGTTAATCATTTTACTCAAAGTAAAACGGTTTTGATTAATAGAGGAAAATCAAATATAGATAATTAAAAATGACAGATCAAATAGCATTTATTGGTGTCGGTAACATGGGTAACCCAATGGCTGACCAACTAGTTAAGGCTGGCAAAAAAGTTAAAGCCTACGATGTCTCACCAGAAATGATTCAAAAAGCTAAAGAAGCTAATTTAGATGTTGTTGACTCATTAGATGAGGTGCTTGAAGGGGCAAATTATGTAATCTCAATGTTGCCTGAAGGTAAACATGTAAAATCACTATTTTTAGGAGATAAAGGTATAATAGATAAAATTTCAAAAGATGCTCTAATAATTGACTGTTCAACAATTGATATTGAAACTTCTTTACTACTAGGTAAGGAAGCAAAAAAAAGAGGAATTAAAATGATTGATGCACCTGTTACTGGAGGTGTTATGGGAGCAAGAGTTGGAAAATTAAATTTTTTAGTTGGTGGGGATGATGAGGCTGTAAATTTAGCCAGACCATTAATGGATATTATGGGACAAAAAATTTTACATGCAGGACCACAAGGAAGTGGAGTTGGAGTAAAGATTTGTAATAATATGTCTTTAGGAATTTCAATGATAGCTGCATCAGAAGCTTTAATGTTGGCAAAAAGACTTAAGATGGATTTAAAAAAAGTTCACGAAATCATGAAGAATGCATCAGGAAATAATTGGGCATTATCAACTTATACTCCGTTACCTAATTTAACTGATGGTGTTCCATCAAATAATAAATATCGTCCTGGTTTTTCAGCTGCAATGATGACAAAAGATCTTAAACTAGCTAATGATGCTGCGAAATCAGTAAATGCTTCAACACCATTAGGAAAACATGCCTTAGATATATTTAATGAATTTTGTGAGGGAGGTGATAGCGAAACAGATTATTCAGGTATATCTAAAAAAATTGGCGGAGATGCTTGGGATTATCCTTTTGACCCTAAGGGTAACAAATAGCTACTATTAAACCTCAAGTTGTATTAATTAAGAGTTTAGCAATTAATCATTTTACATTTGGCGACCAATGAGTTTTACTTCCTCAATTATTAAGACTTAATAACAATAAAGAGAGGGATAAATAATGAAAAAAATCACTTCAATGATTTTAGCTTTAGTATTTGCAGTTTCAGTAATTGGATCAGCTTCTGCTAAAACATTAAAAATCCAACTTACTTTTCCTAAAACATCATACGATGGACAAATCGTAAAAATGTGGACTGACAGAGTAACAAAATTAACTCGTGGAGAGTTAAAATTTGAACTTCTTTCTAAAGGTGAAGTTGTTGGTATGAAAGAAACACTAGAAGCTGTTGACAAAGGTCTAGTAGATGGTGGTGCAGCATGGACTCACTACTGGTCAAACTATCACCCAGCTGCGATGCTATTTGGATCGCCAGTTGCTGGTGGAGGAATTGGTTTAAGTACTAAATCTTGGTTAGCTTGGTATTTCGATAATGGTGGTAAAGAATTATACGACCAATTATGGAGCGAAATGGGAATGAATGTTAAAGGTTTCGTGATGGCATCATCAGGACCTGAGGCATTGGGTTGGTTCAAAGAGCCAATTAAAAATATGGATGATTTCAGAAAATACAGATTTAGAACTCCTCCAGGAATTCCAGGACAAACATACAAAGATATCGGTATTGCATCAGTATCTTTATCAGGTGGTGATATATTACCAGCACTTGAAAAAGGAACTATCGATGCTGCTGAATGGTGTTGTCCAAAACCAGACTCAGTTTTTGGTTTTCAAAAAGTTCTTAAAAACTACTATCTACAAGGATTACACCAAAACGTAGTTAATGGTGATATCTATATTAATGGAGATGTTTATAATTCTTTAACTGACCATCAAAAATATGCAATGGAAGTTGCATCTGAAGCGATGATCACTAGAAACATCACTAATAGAGCTGTAGAAAATGGTAAAGCGTTAATCGACCTTACTGAAAATCACGGTGTAAAACTTTGGGATACACCAGCGGATTATTTCACTGAGTACATGAACGCTGCTCAAGCGACTCTTAAAAAGAATGCTGCATCAAATGCTTTCTTTAAAGAAGTTTATGAGCACATGACTGCACATGCTAAAATCGTAGTACCTTTTATTGCACAAATGGAAACATCTGATGCATCAATTGGAACTGCATTCGCATCACAACAGTAAGTAAAATATAAAAACGGGGATTGTTTAAAAATCCCCGTTTTTTTTACAAATTTAATTTAAATAAATATACTTGTTAAATGGTTGATAAAGACTCAGAACCAAAAGTTAAAGAAAATCTAGATATCACAGATGAGCTTATAGCGGAAAGAAGAACAAGTTTAAAAATGCCAGAGGATATGACTCCTTGGATGGCAAAAACAATAGAATTTATAGACTCGAAAATGTTGATTACTGGCAAGATATTTGCTTGGTTAACTATTTTCCTGATTTATGCAATGATCCATGAAGTTATTGGAAGGCATTTTTTTAATAGACCAACTTTATGGTCATTTGACATAAGTAGAATGTTGGCAGGTGCTTTATTTATGCTAGGAGCCGCCTATACATTATCAAAAGGTATTCATATTAGAGCTGATTTTCTTTATCGAAATTGGTCAGTTAAAAATCAAGCAAGAATAGATTTATTTTTATATTTAATTTTTTTTATTCCAGGTTTTTTAGTCTTCTTCTTTGTAAGCTTTGATTATGCCTATACTTCAATTTGTGGAAGATCAAATTTAGAAGAATGCTTAGGTGGTAAAGTTAGAATTCAAAGAGCCATGGATACAACATGGATGCCTATTATGTGGCCTTTGAAAAGTTGTATGCCAATTGGTGCATTTTTACTTTTAGTACAAGGTGTATCCGAAATTTTAAAAACTTATTATGCTTTTGTTAAAGGGAGATGGCCATAATGGATTTCTTTAGCCCGGAAATAATCGGAGCAATAATGATTGGTTGCATGTTATTTGCAATCTTTGTTGGGTTTCCAATTTCATTTACTTTAATATTTTTAGGCCTTGTTTTTGGATATTGGGGTTTTGGTAAATTAGTCTTTTACTTAATGACACTTCAGTTCAATATGATAATGACGGAGAATACACTCGCCGCCGTACCACTCTTTATATTTATGGGAATTTTAATGGAACAAGCAGGTTTAATGGAGAGATTATTTAATGCAGTTCAGTTAATGCTTTCTAAGACGAGAGGAGCATTATTTTATGCAGTAATGTTTGTCTCAACAATTTTTGCAGCTGCAACTGGGATTGTTGGTGCATCTGTAACAATCTTAGGAATTATGGCTGGTAAAACCATGATCAGAACTGGATATGATACAAGACTTTCAGCTGGTTTAATCTGTGCTGGTGGAACTCTTGGAATTTTAATTCCTCCAAGCATTATGTTAGTTGTGATGGGACCTGTCTTAGAAATTCCTGTAACAGATTTATTTGCTGCAGCAATAATGCCAGGAATTTTACTAGCATGTTTGTATGCTGCTTACACAACTTTAAGATGTTATCTAAATCCAAAACTTGGTCCTGTTTTACCAGTAAACGAACAACCTACCAATATGGCTAAGGTTTGGTATGAATTTATTATGGGACTAATTCCTCCTGCAGGATTAGTTTTTTTTGCGTTAGGAAGTATTCTATTTGGTCTTGCCACTCCAACAGAAGGAGCTGGAATGGGAGCATTTGGTGCGATCTTACTTGCTCTTGCATATAAAAAATTAACTCTACCAGGTTTGAAAGATGCTCTTTTAAAAACTTTAGAGATTACTGCTCTAATAATGTTTTTAGTTGCTGCATCGAACTTTTTTGGAGCAGTATTCTCAAAATTAGGAACTCCATCTCTGTTAACTGATTTCCTTTTAAATTTAGAGGTTAATAGATATGTAATATTAGCAATTATAATGGCTGCTATTTTTTTATTGGGATGGCCTTTAGAGTGGGTACCAATAGTTTTAATAGTATTACCAATTGTATTACCTTTAGTAATAGAGTTAGGGTTTAATCTTACATGGTTTGCAATATTAGTTGCCGTTAATCTCCAAACCGCCTGGCTTTCACCTCCTGTTGCATTATCTGCTTATTTCTTAAAAGGTGTAGTTCCAGAGTGGGATTTAAAAGATATTTATCTTGGCATGATGCAATTTATGGTTATCCAAGTAATTGGTCTAGTATTAATTATAATATTTCCAAAAATAGCATTGTGGTTGCCTGGGGTAATGTACCCATCACCTTAGCTAGACTTATTAATTTGAGGTATAATAGTTCCAACTAATATTATTGCTAAAGATATAAAAACCTTTGTTGAAATCGGAGAGTCGATTATCAACCAAGACATTGTAGCACCAATAGGGCCTGTTAAAGGATACATCAAGCTAATTCTACCTACCGGGACTCTTCTAAGAGCAAAATTATAAAATAAATATGCTCCAAACGTTATACAAGATAAAGTTATAGCCGCTAAAACTGGAGGTGAAAAATTTAGATAATTTTGATATTCAAAACTTGAGTTTGGCCAAATTATAAAAAGAACTAATAAAGATAGTATAGCACCAATAAAATATTGATAAGTATTAACTCCCAATTGATCAACTCTAGTTTGCATAAATCTTCTTCCTAAAACTTCATTTACAGAAACGCAAATCATTCCTAAAAAAATTATTAAATCACCTATATAATTTCCTTGTCCTGATTTTGTCTGACTTGTAAGTAGAATTAAAGTTCCAATAATTGTTATAAAGGCTCCAATAATTACTTTTATTTCAATTTTTTCCTTTAAAAAAAGTCTTGCAACAAATGGTTGCCATATTGGCAAAGTGCTAATTAAAGCAACTCCATTTACTGGTGAGGTTAGTAGAAGACCAATATGAAAACTTAAAGTAACTAGAAAAGGATTTAACAAACCCATTAGGAAAGGAGTAAACCCAATTTTTTTTATTTTTAAATCTGCCCTCATGATCAAAGCAAAAATTAACATCAAACTAAATGCTAAAGAGAATCGTACTGCCATTAAATCCATTACATAAAATTCCTGTAATGCTAATTTCACAAACGGTGGACCTGATCCGAAGCCTATAACTGCAACGAACATGGAAACGTAGCCAATATTGTTTTTTAGAAAATTCATTGAATTACAAAATTATGGATATCACAATTATAGACATATAAAAATTTTAGTTTAAGGTTACATTAGTGAGTCAGAATATAGAATTAAAAAATTTTGAATTAGCCACAGTTAACCCAAGCAATAAAACATGGACATCAATTGATTTATTTTGCTTTTGGGCTAATAGCATCCAAACCATCGCAGGATTTGCGTTAATAGCCTCCTTATATTTAATATATAATCTTAGTACTGTGCTGGTCTTAACTTCTTCATTAGCCGCATCTGTCTTAATTTATTTTTTTGTATCATTGATCGGTAAACCATCACAAAAGCACGGATTACCTTTTCCTGTCATGCTTAGAATGTCTATGGGTTTAAATGGAGCCAAATATTTTAGTCTTTTAAGATCTATTATAGGAGTATTTATGTTTGGTATTCAAACATTTTTCATATCAAAATCAATTACATATCTAATAAGAATATTTATTTACTATAACCTAGATAGTCAAATTCTAGATGGTCAATTTTTTTTAGCTTTTTTTCTTGGATTAAATATTATTGATTGGACTTCATTAATACTAACTTTTGTTATTCAATACTTTTTATTTACAAATGGACAAAGGTTTAATCAAAGATTTTTGCAGTTTTCAGCCATCTTTGTTTACCTAGGTTTGTTAATTTTTTTTTTAATTTTAACTTCTGAAAATCACATACAAATTTTTCAGTCCCTTAAATCAAATACAACAGATGGAAATTTTTTTTCAAAATCTAACGTGTTACCTTTTGTAGTTTTAACGGGTACAATTTTCTCTTACTTCTCAATTGTGTTGTTAAATTTTGGAGATTTTTCTAGGTATGTTAAAACAGAAAAAGATCTAAAATTAGGAAACTTAAATCTTTTTTTAAATATGATTTTGTTTTCATTTTTAGCAACATCTATAGTTGTTGGTGTAGATGTTGTTTTAAATCAAAAGCTTATTGTTGTTGATCAAATATTAACTAAGCCAATGGATATTATTGGAAAATTAAATAATACTGGCTTAACTGTGTTTGTTCTAGTTTTTATAATTTTTTCGTCACTGTCTACAAATTTAATTTCTAATTATGTCCCTACGCAAAATAGTATAATAAATTTTATTCCTAATAATCTAGATCTCAAAACTTCTGGAGTATTAATTTTAATAATTGGTTTTATTGCTGGAGGTTTGTGGCCGTCTATTTTAAGTCAAGTAGGTGTAATAAATATTATCGATAGCCTTGCAGCATTTTTTGGTCCAACTTTTGCAATAATAATTGCTGATTACTATCTGGTGAAAAAAGGGAGAGTAAATCATAAAGATCTGTTTTTTTTGAGGGATGGAAATGAATATATGTATTCAAATGGCTGGAACTATAAAGCTGTGTATTCACTTATTATAGGTTTTATTTTCTCATTTTCATTATTATGGAATATCAATTTCTCAGATATAAAATCATTTTCTTGGATATTAGGATTTGTCGTATCGTTTTTTATATATTATCTTCTAGATGAAAAATAATTATGAAAGCTTTAGTTTATACCGGCGTTGAAGAATTGGTTTACAGAGAAGAAAAAGATCCTGTGGAGACAAGTGGAGAGAGTATATTAAAAGTTCATGCTTCAGGAATATGTGGATCTGACATGCACGCGTATCATGGAAAAGATGAAAGACGTATACCACCATTAATAATTGGTCACGAGGTGAGTGGCGTAATACAAAATGGCAAATTCCAAGGAAAAAATGTTGTATTAAATCCCTTAATAACATGTGGAAAGTGTGAATATTGCATAAGTGGGCGAGAACATCTTTGTCCACACAGAGTTCTTCTAGGAATGAATAGACCTTACGAGAGACAGGGAGTTTTTGCAGAATTGGTTTCTTCTCCTAATCAAAATATATATGAGGTGCCAGATCATTTAGATCTTAATGAAGCGGCTATAGCTGAACCAACCGCAGTCTCACTACACGCTGTACTTATGGGAGAAAACTCTCTTAAAAAACCTCTTTCTGAGTGCAGAACTTTAGTTCAGGGTGCCGGAGCGATTGGATTATTGTGCTCGCTAATATTATCTAAAATTAAGGGTAATAAAAATATCATTATGTCTGACCCCAATAACCTGAGACTAAGCGAATGCGCAAAATATTTTGATGGTAAGTTTGTTAATCCCTCAGACAAAGAAATACAAAATGACAGCTTTGATGTTGTATTTGATACAGTAGGTTTAGAAGTTTCAAGACAACAAGCTATATCGGTTATTAAACCTGGAGGTACAATAATTCATATTGGATTAACCCAACCAGCAGGACAGTTTAATTTTAGAAAAGCAACACTTCAAGAGGTAACTTTCATTGGTACATATTGTTATACTAACAAAGATTTTGAAAATACAATCAAAATTTTAGCTGATAGACAAATTGGCAAACTTGACTGGATAGAGTATAGAGAATTGAAGAAAGGTGCAGAGGCCTTTAAACAAATTCATGATGGAAGCTGCTCTTCACCAAAAATCGTTCTTTTACCTTAAAGGAACATTTTAAATTATAGTTGATAATTAAAAATTTTTAATTATATGAAAAGTGTGCTTGCAAAATTTATCAAAATAATAGCAATTTATCTTTTATTTATGTCCTCGGTTTGTGCCGAAAAACTGATGGTTTTTGATTTTACTGAGGAGGAATTAAATTCACTAGAAGTTAGAAAAGTAAGAGGAGCTGATGCAAAAACAGTTTATTCTATTGGAAATAATGAGAATGGAAATTATTTAAAAGCAGTGGCAGCTAATGCAGCATCAGGAGTAGGCAAAGAAATAAAAATTAATTTAGATAAAACTCCTTTTATAAATATTACTTGGAAGATTGAAAAAGATCTTAAGGGCATAAAAGAGAATACAAAAAAAGGACATGATTTTGCTGCTAGAGTTTTTGTAATCAAAAAAACTGGTGCAACACCACTATCAAATAGAGCTATTAACTATGTTTTTTCAAGCAATTCAAATGTAGGAGAGACATGGCCTAGCCCTTATACAAAAAAATCTATAGATAGTGTCTTGGCTTCAACAAAGTCAAATTTAAATGAATGGGTTACAGTAAAAGCTAATGTGAAGGAAGACTTTAAAAAATTTCATGATTTAGACGTTGAAGAGCTTTCAGGAATAGCAATCATGGCAGATACCGATAATTCAAAACTAACCACTGTTAGTTATTATCAAAGTATTTTTTTTTCCTCTGAGTAAAAGTTTAATTAATATATTTTTTTAAACCAAAACTTAATAAAGACAGTAGTATTGCAGCCAAAACATCAAGAATTGGCACGGCGTCTGGATATCCGAAATTCCATAATATAACACCAATTAACCAAATTATATAAATTTTCATATTATATTAATCATTAGTATAAAAAATATTTTCACTTTGATATTATTATTTTTATGAAAAAATTTAAATCAAGTTTTAATGTTTATTATGAGGATACAGATGCTGGTGGAGTAGTTTATTACGCAAATTATTTAAAATTTATAGAGCGTGCTAGAACTGATGCCATGGCTTCTGTAGGTTTTACAAATTCTAACTTGAGAGAAAATTATGGAATATATATAATTGTCAAATCTTGTAATTTAAATTTTATAAAACCTTCAAGGTTAGAGGATAAACTTTATATTTTTTCTGAAATTGTAGAAGTAAAGAATGTATCACTTAAAATGAAGCAAGATATTTATATAAAAGATAATTTAATTTTAACTGCAGATGTTCATTTAGCTACAATTAATAAAGAGGGCAAACCAACCAAAATGCCTGAAAAACTTAAAGAACAATTAATCAAATAGTATTTTTAATTTTAATAAATAAATCAGTCATTTTATTTAAGTTAATTCTACCCGTATTTACGTTTCTTGGGCTTGGGTGATAAGAACCTACCAATAAAATATTATTTGGGAGTTTAAAAAATTTACTATGCCCAAATTTAACATTTGAATCAATTTTGTGATGTTTTTTGTAAAATTCTATACAAGCATCAAAAGCTATTTTTCCAAGTGCAACAACAATCTTTAAATTTTCTAAGTATTCAATTTCATTATTAAAATATTTAAAGCAAGTGTTTAGCTCTTTTTTTGTTGGTTTATCTTCAGGTGGGACACATTTTAAAGCAGTAGTTATAAATATATCTTTTAATTTAAGTCCATCATTTCTGTGGTCTGAATTTGGTTGGTTAGATAACTTTGCTTTGTAAAGACATTTGTATAAAAAATCAGACGATCTATCTCCTGTAAACACTCTTCCAGTTCTATTGCCACCGTGTGCAGCTGGCGCCAAACCAACAAATAAAATCCTAGCTTTTGGGTCACCAAACCCTGTTATTGGTTTTCCCCAATATTCTTCATTTATGTATTGTTTTCTTTTATCTTTAGCTATCTTATTTCTAAATCTGACCAACCTAGGGCATTTTTTGCAGCTCACTATCAAATTTTCAAGTTTTCTAAAATCATTAGTCATAAATATTAATTTTTAATCTATGTGTCTTATACTATAATTAATTTAAATTATGAATGTTGGTTTTATTGGTGTGGGCTATATGGGTTATGGGATAGCCAAAAATATTTTAAAAAAAGGAAATAACTTATTTGTTATTGCAAATAAAAAAAGAGCACCAATAGATAAGATTGTAAGCGATGGTGCAATTGAGGTAAAATCTTACGATGAATTGTGTGAAAAAAATTTAGACGCGTTATTTCTTTGTGTAACGAATACACCAATCGCTCTTAGTATTGCTGAAAAAGTCTCAACTTTACTAAAAAATAATACATTAATTATTGATGTTACAACGCATAACCAAAATGGCTCTGTTCAAATGGAACAGATTTTTTCAAAACAAAAAATTAATTATATCGAATGTCCTGTGATGGGGGGTCCCGTTCAGGCAGAAGAAGGTGTTTGCGGAGGTATTGTTGGAGCATCGGAAGAAAATTTTAAAAAATCTGAAGTTTATTTAAAAACTTTTTGTAAAGATTATTTCCATTTTGGAGAAGTGGGTAAAGGAGCAAAATCCAAGTTACTAAATAATTTTTTATCACTTGGTACTGCTACCAATGTTATAGAATTTATCAAGAGCGCAAAAAAATTAGATATTGATTTAGAAAAACTTTTTGCTGTTGCAAAATTAGGATCTGGAAACTCAACAGCTTTAAATAGAATTTTTGATAATGTACTTAAGGATGATTATACTGGATTTAAATTTTCAACTTCTAACACTTTAAAAGATCTTACTTATATCCATGAAATGCTAAAAGATTTAGGTAATGCAGAAAAATTAGCTGATGTAAAAAAATCTTTTTATAAAAAAGCAGTAGAAGACGGGAATGGAGATTTATTTATAAGTGAACTAATACAGAAAGATTAATTATTCCTTTTTTTTATCAGCAAATACAATAGCTATAAGCAATAATGCTGTCCAAAACATTGCCGCTAAACTTTTGATAGCACTCGTTTCAGCACCCCATAAATCAAAAACAAATGCTCCAATAAGAATTCCAATTATATAAATTATTACTACTAATCTAGTCTGTGTCATTTAGTTGTTTCTTTTTAAATAGTGACATTCCATTATTTTTTTTATGTTCATAAGATTCTTTGAAACTTTCCAACTGCCACCCTTGCATCCTCTTTTGAATATCTTCTAAATTTTGTTTTTTCCACTCATCTTTTGTATTTTGGTCTTTCCATATCTTCTTTTCATTATTGTCTCTTCCACAGCCATAGCAATATCCAGTTACAGGATCCATTTTGCAAATACTTATACAAGGCGAAATTATCATTTTTTTATATATTTACATCTTTTTACACTATTATTCTGATTGGACAAATTAGATCAATACTATATAAAACACCATAAATTTGGGCGAGTGGCGGAATTGGTAGACGCGTTGGTCTTAGGAACCAATAGTGCAAGCTGTGAAGGTTCGAGTCCTTTCTCGCCTACCATAAAAAAAATATGAAAGTAACAGTAGAAAATAAAAAAGGTTTAGAAAAAGATCTTAAAGTATTCATAGACAAAAAAACAATCTCAGGCTTTATGGACGAGAAATATGAAGAAATACGAAAAGATGTTGTCATAAAAGGTTTCAGACCTGGTAAGGTTCCTACCGAAATATTAAAAAGACAATTTGGTAAAGCTGTTTACGGTGAAGTAATTGATAAGTTGCTAAAAGATACAACAACAAAAGCTCTAGAAGAAAATAAAATCAAACCGGCTGGACAACCTAAAATAGATTTAAAGTCTTTTGGTGAAGGTAAAGATTTAGAATATATTATTTCAGTTACTGAACTACCCGAGGTTTCTGCAAAAGGACTAAGTTCGATTAAAGTAGATGAGTATGTTGTAAAAATTGATCCAAAAGAAACAGATAAAAGAATTAGTGAAATTGCAAAAAATCAAAATAATTTTAAAGATGCAGAAGCAAATTATATCTCAAAAATGAATGATCTTGTAATTTTTGATTATAAAGGAACTATTGACGGAAAAGAATTTAAGGGTAACGAGGGTAAAAATACTCAATTAGTTCTCGGAAAAGATTTATTTATAAAAGGTTTTGATAAACAATTAGAAGGCGTTAAGTCAGGTGATACAAAAAATGTAGAAGTAAATCTGCCTGAAAATTTTCCTGAAAAAGATCTTATTAACAAAAGTGCTGTTTTCGAATGCAAGATTACAGCAGTTAGAATTCCAGAAGAAGTTAAAATTAATGATGATTTTGCTAAAAATATGGGTGCAAAAGATTTAGCAAATTTAAAAGAACTTATCTCAAAACAAATAAATGATGAATATAAAAATTCTTTAACCATGATTACAAAGAAAAATATTCTTGAGCAAATAGAGAAAGAAAAATTAGACCAATTACCTGGTAATTTAATTGAACAGGAAGTTAAAATATTATCTCAAGGAATGAAGGAAGACGAAATTAAAAAGAACCAAAAATCACTCGAGGAGCAAGCTAAAAAAAGAATTAAAACTGGATTAATTTTAAATGCTTTTGGTGAGGAAAATAAAATTAATGTATCTCAGGAAGAAATTAATGTGGAAATACAAAAACAATTTAGAATGATGCCAGGTCAAGAGAAGATTGTTAAAGATTATTATGAACAAAATCCAGCAGCCATAGATAGTTTAAGAGGACAAATTTATGAAGAAAAAATAATTGAAGAAATTAAGAAAAAAGCAAAAACTACTAAAAAAGAAATTACCAAAGAAGAGGCTGAGAAAATTCTTAAAGAAGAAAATGAAAACAATATTAAAGAGCAAGCTAAACTTGCTAAAAAAGATGGAGATGAAAAAAATAAGAAAAAAACAGATCCTAAAAAAAAAGAGCTAAAAACAAAATCGAAAGAAACTAAAAAAACTAAAACTCCTGCATCAAAATCAAAAAAAGCAAAAAAGGTTAGCAAAAAGTAATCACAAGTTGTATAAGATTAACCGAATCGATTATGTCTATTAAAATACCTGAACAATTAAATACCCTTATCCCTATGGTTGTCGAACAATCAAGTAGAGGGGAAAGGGCATATGACATTTATTCTAGACTCTTAAAAGAGAGAATTGTATTTGTAGTTGGTCCCATAAATGATGCTGTTGCATCATTAGTTACTGCGCAATTATTATTTTTAGAATCAGAAGATCCTAAGAAAGAAATTTCTTTATATATAAATAGTCCTGGTGGACTTGTAACAGCTGGACTTGGTATTTATGATACAATGCAATACATCAAACCAGAAATAAGTACTTTGTGTATAGGTCAAGCGGCAAGCATGGGTTCATTTTTACTTGCAGCTGGTGCTAAGGGAAAAAGATTTTCATTGCCAAATTCAAGAATAATGGTCCATCAACCTTCTGCTGGTTTTCAAGGACAAGCGACAGATATTGAAATTCATGCTAATGAAGTTTTATCTTTAAAGAAAAGATTAAATGAAATTTACTCAAAACATACAGGAAAATCAGTTGATGAAATTAAATCAGCATTAGAGAGAGACAATTTTATGACTCCTGATAATGCAAAAAGTTTTGGTCTCATAGATAAAGTAGTAGAAAAAAGAGAATAGGTCACAATATATAGTTTGTCCACAACCTACACTTGATTACATTGCATCATATGTATTAAAGTATGAGTATTGATTCGAATAAAAAATTATGAGCAACAATAAAAATATTCTTTACTGTTCTTTTTGTGGTAAGAGCCAACATGAAGTTAGAAAATTAATTGCTGGTCCTACTGTATTCATTTGTGATGAATGCGTGGAACTTTGTATGGACATCATAAAAGAGGAAAGCAAAGATAATTTTGTAAAACATCAAGATGGCTTACCTTTACCAAAAGAAATATGTAAAGTTCTTGATGATTATGTAATTGGACAATCTCATGCAAAAAAAGTTTTATCAGTTGCGGTTCATAATCATTACAAAAGATTAAACTACGAAAATAAAACAAGCAAAACGGTTGAATTGTCTAAATCTAATATTATGCTGGTAGGACCAACTGGGTGTGGAAAAACATTATTAGCCCAAACTCTTGCAAGAATACTTGATGTACCATTTACTATGGCTGACGCCACTACTTTAACCGAGGCTGGATACGTAGGTGAAGATGTTGAGAATATAATTTTAAAATTATTACAAGCTGCAGATTATAATGTAGAAAAAGCTCAAAGAGGAATTGTTTATATTGATGAGGTTGATAAAATTAGTAGAAAGTCGGAAAACCCATCTATCACAAGGGATGTATCTGGAGAAGGAGTTCAACAAGCCTTATTAAAAATTATGGAAGGAACAGTGGCAAGCGTTCCTCCTCAAGGAGGAAGAAAACATCCTCAACAAGAATTTCTACAAGTAGACACAACCAATATACTATTTATTTGTGGAGGAGCTTTTGCTGGTCTTGATAAAATAATATCCCAAAGAGACAAAGGATCTTCTATTGGATTTGGAGCAGAAGTAAAAACTTTAGAGGATAAAAAAACTGGTGAATGGATGAAAAACTTGGAGCCTGAGGATTTATTAAGATATGGGTTGATACCAGAATTTATTGGTAGACTACCAATTACAGCTACGCTGGAAGACTTAGATGAGAAATCTTTAGTAAAAATTTTACAAGAGCCAAAAAATTCTTTAATAAAACAATACCAAGAGCTATTTAGATTAGAAGGTGTAAAGTTAACATTTAAAGATCAAGCCGTTAAAGATATTGCTAACAAAGCAATAAGCAAGAAAACTGGGGCTAGAGGATTAAGATCAATTTTAGAAAACTTGTTACTTAAAACTATGTTTGACCTTCCTGGTCAAGATAACATAGAAGAAGTTATTATTGATGGTGGAGCAACTAAGGGTACCTCTCAGCCAATTATTGTTCATACTAAGAACAAATCAAAAACAGAAAAGACTTCTGCGGCTTAATAAGAGTTAATAAACAAAAATTTCCTATTGCATTATAACATATAATATCCATATTCTTAGGTATGGAAGTTAAATTAACACAACCCTTATTACCATTAAGAGACATTGTAGTGTTTCCAAGTATGGTAATTCCTTTATTTGTTGGAAGAGATAAGTCTATTACTGCCTTAAATGAAGTAATGAAAGGTGACAAAAAGATAATACTAGTCACCCAAAAAAATTCTGAAGTTGATGATCCAAAAAAAAATGATGTATTTTCTTATGGATGTGAAAGTAACATACTACAACTTTTAAAACTTCCAGACGGTACAGTTAAAGTCTTAGTTGAGGGAATTAAAAGAGTAAAAATAATAGATTTTAAAGACGATGAAAAATTTATTACATGTACATATGAAAATCAAAAAGATGTTTTAAACAAAGAGGAAGATCTACTACCTCTAGCTCTTACAGCTGTGAGAAGATTGGAAAAGTTAACATCAGTTAATAAAAAAATTTCATCAGAAACTATTAGCAACATTAAACAACTAAAGGATCCATCTAAAATTGTTGATAATATTGTTTCAAACCTAAACGCATCTATATCTGAAAAACAACAAATTTTCGAAACATTAGATGTTAAGAAAAGATTAAATGCAGCTATTAAAATGATGGAAAGTGAAACTAGCATCATTGGAGTAGAAAAAAGAATTAGAGGTAGAGTTAAAACACAAATGGAAAAGACTCAAAGAGAGTATTATTTAAACGAACAATTAAAAGCTATTCAAAAAGAATTAGGTGAAATTGAAGATGGAAAAGATGAAACTACAAACTTAAAAAAATCAATTCAAAAAGCTAAAATGCCAAAAGAGGTTGAGAAGAAGTGTATGTCAGAGCTTAAGAAATTAAAAAATATGAGTCCCATGTCTGCAGAAGCAACAGTTGTTAGAAATTACCTAGACTGGATGATTGACCTTCCCTGGTTTAAAAAAAATGATGTAGATATTGATTTGAACAAAGGTCTAAAGATTTTAGATGAAGATCATTTTGGTTTAGAGAAAGTAAAAGAGAGAATTATAGAATTTCTAGCTGTTCAAAAAAGAATGGACAAAATTAAAGGACCAATTTTATGTTTAGTTGGACCCCCAGGTGTTGGAAAGACATCGCTTGGAAAATCTATAGCTAAGGCTACTAATAGACAGTTTATTAGAATGTCATTAGGAGGCGTTAGGGATGAAGCTGAAATAAGAGGCCATAGAAGAACTTACATTGGATCTTTACCAGGAAAAATAATTCAAATGATGAAGAAAGCTGGCACAAAGAATCCTCTATTTTTATTAGATGAAGTAGATAAAATTGGAAATGATTATAGAGGAGACCCATCCTCAGCTTTGCTAGAAGCGTTAGACCCTGAGCAGAATACAGCTTTCAATGATCACTATTTAGAAGTTGATTATGATTTGTCTGATGTAATGTTTGTAACAACGGCAAATACTTTAAATATCTTACCTCCGCTTCTTGATAGAATGGAAGTTATAAGAATTCCTGGATATACAGAAGATGAAAAGATAAATATTGCAAACAAGTATTTGTTGCCAAAACAAGTTAAAGAAAATGGAGTTAAAGAGGGCGAACTAAATTTAGAAGATGGGACAATAAAAGAGATAATTAGAAGTTACACAAGGGAGTCTGGTGTTAGAAATTTAGAAAGAGAAATTTCCAAAGTAACAAGAAAAGTTGTTAAAAAAGTAGTAAGTGGTGAAGTTGAAAAAGTTCATGTAAACGATAAAAATATTCCAGACTTTTTAGGAATTAAAAAATTCAAATTTGGTGAAGTAGAAGATAAAGATAAAACTGGAATAGTAATAGGACTAGCATGGACCGAAGTTGGGGGAGAAATTCTTAAAATTGAGACTGTCAATATGCCAGGTAAAGGCAGAATGCAAATAACAGGAAAACTTGGTGATGTGATGCAAGAGTCCGTTAAAGCTGCAAAATCATATGTCAGATCGAAAAGTTTAGAATATGGTATAATTCCGCCTTTCTTTGAAAAAAAAGATTTTCATATCCATGTTCCTGAAGGAGCTACACCTAAAGACGGACCATCCGCAGGTATAGCAATGGTTACTTCAATAGTTTCATCAATTACAAATATTCCTGTTAATAGAGAGATTGCAATGACTGGTGAGGTAACAATTACAGGACAAGTTTTACAAATTGGCGGCTTAAAAGAAAAATTATTAGCAGCGCACAGAGCAGGGGTTAAAAAAGTACTAATCCCTAAAGAAAATGAAAAAGATTTAGTAGACATTCCCAAAAAGGTTAGAGAAGACATTAAAATCATTCCAGTAGAAACGGCAGATGAAGTGCTTAAAATTGCCCTAACAAAAGAGCTAAAACCTGTAGAATGGACTGAAGTTGATAAAATATCTGAGGGTAAAAAGGACGATAAATCTCAAGCTAGTATTCAGTAATAAACAATTTACTTTATTAATCCGTTGATGTAATAGTACCAAGATTTTGGGTGGTTAGCTCAGTTGGTAGAGCATCTCGTTTACACCGAGGGGGTCAAAGGTTCGAGTCCTTTACTACCCACCATTTACACCTGTGGGGGTGTAGCTCAGTTGGTTAGAGCACCTGCCTGTCACGCAGGGGGCCGAGGGTTCGAGTCCCTTCACTCCCGCCATAATTCGAGTAAAACTAGGCATAAAAATGTGACATATCTTCACTTTTAGTTGATATAATAGTTGTTACATAGGAATCAAATGCTTGCGGAATTTTTAAAAGATTATCTACCAATAATACTATTTTTGATAATAGCTTTAGGCTTGAGTCTTGCTTTTGTGGCAATTAATTATATTGCTGCTCCAAGCAAACCTGATCCTGAGAAACTTTCAGCCTATGAATGTGGGTTTGAACCTTTCAATGACTCAAGGATGGAATTTGATGTTAGGTTTTATTTAGTTGCAATATTATTTATAATTTTTGATTTAGAAATTGCATTTTTATTCCCATGGGCGATTTCACTGGGTGAAATTGGTTTATATGGTTTCTGCTCTATGATGTTATTTTTATTTATTTTAACTGTTGGATTTATTTACGAGTGGAAAAAAGGTGCTTTAGACTGGGAATAATATGAATTTACAAGACAGAAAAAAAGATATTCCAGATGAGTTTAAACAGTTAGCACAAGACTTTAGTGATAACGGCTTTATAACAACATCACTAGACAATCTTGTTAATTGGGCAAGAACTGGTTCATTGCATTGGATGACGTTCGGACTAGCTTGTTGTGCTGTTGAAATGATGCAAACATCTATGCCAAGATATGATCTTGAAAGATTTGGTGCAGCACCGAGAGCATCGCCACGTCAATCAGATGTCATGATAGTAGCAGGTACGCTAACAAATAAAATGGCTCCTGCATTAAGAAAAGTTTACGACCAGATGCCTGAACCTAGGTATGTAATATCTATGGGAAGTTGTGCAAATGGTGGAGGCTATTATCATTATTCATACTCTGTAGTAAGAGGATGTGATCGAGTGGTACCGGTTGATGTATATGTTCCCGGATGCCCACCCTCAGCTGAAGCACTACTTTATGGAATTTTACAGTTGCAGAAAAAAATTAGAAATAAAGGTTCTTTAGAAAGATAATAATGAAAAATCTTGAGGACTTGGAAAAGTTTATAAATTCCGAATTAACATCTAAAATAAATAATTCATTAATAAAGCATGAAACTATTTATATAAACATAGATCATGATGAATTGGTCGATGTTATTTCTTTTTTGAAGACCAATAAAGAAACTAAATTTAGGCAATTAATTGAAATTACAGCTGTAGATTACCCTGAAAACGAAAATAGATTTAAGATGGTTTATTTATTATTAAGTCATGAATATAATCAAAGAATTATTATTGATTATTCAATAAAAGAAAATGGCGTAATTTCCTCATTAACTTCTATATTTCCCGCTGCAAATTGGATGGAAAGAGAAGTATTCGATATGTATGGGTTAAACTTTAAAAATCATCCTGACTTAAGAAGAATTTTAACCGATTATGGCTTTGAGGGGCATCCTTTAAGAAAAGATTTTCCTCTTACTGGTCATAATGAGATTCGTTATAGCGAAGAACAAAAAAAAGTGATCTATGAACCTGTTAAATTAGAGCAAAATTATAGAAATTTTGATTATGAAAGTCCTTGGGAAGGAACAAAATATATTAAAGAAATTAAAAAAAGCTAATGGCAAAAGAAAAAAAAACACTAAATTTAAATTTTGGACCACAACATCCTGCAGCACATGGAGTTTTAAGATTAATACTCCAATTAGATGGAGAAGTTGTTGAAAAAGCTGATCCTCATATAGGGTTATTGCATCGAGGTACTGAAAAGTTAATAGAAAACAAAACCTATATCCAAGCAGTTCCTTATTTTGATCGTTTGGATTATGTAGCACCGATGAATCAGGAACATGCATTCGCTTTAGCTATAGAAAAAATTTTAAAAATCGAAGTTCCTTCTAGAGCGAAATATATAAGAGTAATTTTCTGTGAAATAGGTCGAATATTAAGTCACATATTGAATGTAACTACTCAAGCAATGGATGTTGGGGCGTTAACACCAACTTTATGGGGATTTGAGGAACGAGAAAAATTAATGGGATTTTATGAGAGGGTATCCGGATCAAGGTTGCACGCTAATTATTTTAGAGCTGGTGGAGTACATAAAGATCTTCCTAGTGGACTTGAAAGTGATATTGATGAATTTTGTGAAAAATTTCCAAAGATTATTGATGATTTAGAAACTTTACTTACCGATAACAGAATATTTAAACAGAGAAATGTAGATATAGGAATTGTATCCAAACAAGATGCGCTAGATTATTCTTTTTCAGGAGTAATGTTAAGAGGTTCTGGTGTAGCTTGGGATTTAAGAAGAAGTCAACCTTATGATTGTTACGACGATTTAGAATTTAAAATTCCTATAGGAAAAAATGGAGATTGTTATGATAGATATCTTTGCAGAATTGAAGAAATGAGAGAAAGCGTGAAAATTATTAATCAGTGTTTAAAAAATATTCCAAAAGGACCAATTAAAACAGAAGATGGAAAAATTTCTCCTCCACCAAAAAAGGAACTTAAACAGTCTATGGAGGCTTTAATCCATCATTTTAAGTTATTTACAGAAGGATATAGGGTTGAAAAAGATGAGATATATACAGCAGTTGAGGCACCAAAAGGAGAATTTGGCGTCTATCTAATTTCAGATGGCTCAAGCAAGCCATACAAATGCAAAATCAGAGCTCCTGGATTTACCCATCTTCAAGCTATGGATTACTTAATAAAAGGACATATGCTTGCTGATGTACCTGCTGTATTGGGTTCAATGGATATTGTTTTTGGGGAGGTTGATAGATGAGTATAAAAAAAATTCACAAAGAACAGCCTGAAACTTTTAAATTTAATGATAAAAGTATGGAGGCTGCAAATAAAATAGTTTCTAATTATCCCGACGGGAAACAACAGAGCGCAGTTATGGCTTTGTTATATATAGCTCAAAGGCAAAATGACAATTGGATACCGTTACAAGCAATGAAATACATAGCTAAATTTTTAGAGATGCCTTATATAAAAGTTTACGAAGTGGCAACTTTTTATTCGATGTATAATCTGTCACCAGTAGGTAAATATTTTTTCCAAATTTGTACTACAACGCCTTGTATGCTTAGAGGAGCTTATGATTTAGTAAAAGTTTGTAAAAAAAAAATATCTGAAAAAGAAAATGTATTATCTGAAGATGGAAAAATTTCTTGGATGGAAGTTGAATGTTTGGGTGCATGTGTTAACGCACCAATGATGCAAGTTAATGAGGATTATTATGAAGATTTGAATGATAAAAAACTTGAAGAAATAATTGAGACGATATACCAAAATAAAATCCCAAAACCAGGATCTTATTCTGGAAGAATAAATGCAGAACCAGTTAACAATAGAAAAACTTTATTAGGAAACAAAAATGCTTAAAGACGAAGATAGAATATTTCAAAATTTATACAATGATAGTGGTGCTGATATAGAATCTGCTAAATTAAGAAATGATTGGAATGGAACAAAAGGTATTTTAGAAAAAGGAAGAGAGTGGATAATCAATGAAGTTAAATCTTCTGAGCTTAGAGGACGTGGTGGAGCTGGTTTTCCAACTGGTCTAAAATGGTCATTTGCACCTAAAGAAGTAGGATCTAGACCACACTATCTAGTTATCAATGCTGATGAGTCTGAGCCTGGAACATGCAAAGATAGAGATATATTAAGATTTGAACCTCACAAATTAATAGAAGGATGCTTAATTGCTTCTTACGCAGTAAATGCCCATAAATGTTATATTTATATTAGAGGTGAATATTTTAATGAAGGGCAAAAACTACAAACTGCAATCGATGAGGCTTATAAAAATAATTTAATTGGTAAAAATGCTTTAAATTCAGGATGGGATTTAGACATTTATATTCATTATGGCGCTGGCGCTTACATTTGTGGTGAAGAAACAGCACTATTGGAGAGTTTGGAAGGAAAAAAAGGACAACCAAGATTAAAGCCACCATTTCCTGCATTAATTGGATTATATGGATGTCCCACTATAATTAATAATGTTGAAACTGTTGCAGCTGTCCCTACAATTCTAAGAAGAGGTGCAAAATGGTTTAGTTCACTTGGAAGACCTAAAAATACTGGAACAAAAATTTACTGTATTTCTGGAAATGTCAATAACCCATGTAATGTAGAGGAAGAAATGGGAATTCCACTTAAAGAATTAATTGAAACTCATGCTGGAGGTGTAGTTGGTGGATGGGACAATCTCAAAGCTGTAATACCTGGTGGTTCTTCAATGCCAATGTTACCTAAAGAAATTTGTGACAATATGAAAATGGATTTTGATGCTTGTGTTGAAAATAAAACAGGACTAGGAACAGCTGGTATCGTTGTGATCAATAATGATCAAGATATTATTAAGTGTATGGCAAGAATAGCTAGATTTTATAAACATGAAAGTTGTGGTCAGTGTACTCCATGTAGGGAAGGATCTGGATGGATGTGGAGAATGTTGGAACGAATGGCAGCAGGTGAGGCAACTCCAGATGAAGTAGATATGCTCTTTGATGTAACAAAACAAATAGAAGGTCACACTATTTGTGCATTTGGTGAAGGTTCCTCTTGGCCAGTTCAAGGATTAATCAGACATTTTAAAGATGAAATACTTGAAAGAAATAAATTTGACCCTGTTGTGAAAAAAAATAAAAATATTCCATACCTTGTTGATCAACATTTGTTAGAAAAGGAAAATGCCTAAATTAAAAGTAAACGATATTGATATCGAAGTTGAAGATGGTCTTACTGTACTCCAAGCTTGTGAACAAGCCGGAGCTGAAATACCAAGATTTTGTTATCATGAGAAACTTTCCATAGCTGGAAATTGTCGTATGTGTTTGGTCGAAATGGAAAAATCACCAAAACCTATAGCTTCATGCGCAATGCCTGCAGCCGAAGGAATGGTTATTAAAACAAATACAGAAAAAGTTGAAAAAGCAAGAAAAGGTGTGATGGAGTTTTTACTGGCTAACCATCCTTTGGATTGTCCTGTTTGTGATCAAGGTGGTGAGTGTGATTTACAGGATCAATCTATGTTTTATGGAATTGATAAATCAAGATTTAAAGAAAATAAAAGATATGTACCTGAAAAATATATGGGACCATTAATAAAAACCCAAATGACAAGATGTATTCATTGTACTAGATGTATAAGATTTGCCACAGAAGTAGCAGGTGTACCCGAGTTAGGTGCAATTGGCCGAGGAGAAAACATGGAAATCACAACTTATTTGGAGAAATCAATGGAGTCCGAAATGTCAGCAAATGTAATAGACTTGTGTCCTGTAGGCGCCTTAACTTCTAAACCTTATGTATTTGAGGCTAGACCATGGGAACTAAAAAAAACAGAAACTATCGATGTAATGGATGCTATTGGGTCAAACATTAGAGTGGATACTTATGATTGGGAAGTAAAAAGAGTTTTACCAAGAATTAATGAGGAAATTAATGAGGAGTGGATTTCTGATAAAACAAGATATGCATGCGATGGTTTAAAAAATCAAAGATTAGACACACCATTTATAAAAAATAATGGAAACTTTGAAGAAATAAGTTGGCCAGATGCATACAAAAAAATAAAAGAAAAAATTTCAACAACATCACCCGACAAAATAGTTGGTTTAACTGGTGATATGACAAACATGGAAACTATGTTTGCTGTTAAAAACCTATTTCAAAAAACATTAAATTCTAGTTATTTAGATTCTAGAGCTAAACATACTTATATAAATTTTGAAAACAGAAGAAATTATTTATTTAATTCTAGCATAGAAGGGATTGAAGAAAGTGATCTTATATTACTAATAGGCACAAACCCTAGATTTGAGGCAACTATATTAAACTCAAGAATAAGAAAAACTTATTTAAAAAATAAAACTGAAATATTTTCTTTAGAGGATGTGGGTGATTTAACTTATCCTTATAAAGTTTTAGAAAATAATTCAAAAGTAATTGATAAAATAATCAAAAATGAACACAATCTCTCAAACAAAATTGCCAGTGCAGAAAAACCTATAATTATCTTAGGTCAATCAATATTAAATAGTAACAACGGCGCATACATATTTGAAGAGTTAAAAAGGTATTTAACTAGTATTAATAAAATTGATAATAATTGGAATGCACTGAATATTTTATCAACTGATGCATCAGCCGTTGGTTCTTATGATTTAGGTATTTTTTCCTCAAATAATGGAAGTAATAAAACTCTAAAAAAAATTGAGGATGGTGACGCAAAAGTTATTTTTTTATTAGGTCAAGATAACCTCAAAATTAAAAAAAATAATGAATTTATAATTTATATTGGAAGTCATGGTGATAATGGTGCAGATATGGCAGATCTTATATTGCCTGGAGCTGCATATACTGAACAAGATGGATATTTCACTAACTTAGAGGGAAAGCTTCAAAAAGCATATAAAGCTTCTTATCCTCCAGGAGAAGCTAAAGAAGATTGGCAAATAATTAATGAATTATCTTCTTTTATCCAAGGAAATCTTCTATTTAGTAATAAAGATGAACTACTAAAAAATATGCAAAACTATTTAAATAATGAAAATATTAAAAATTTTGAAGTTCCTAAATATAATTTGAAAGATGAAAAAATATTAGTTGAAGATATTGATTATTACTATTCTAATACCATTGCTCGTGCATCCAAAACAATGTCAGAGTGTAGATATGCAAGAGCTAATTTGAAAAAAACTGGAACTGAGGGTTAATGGACTCTTATTTTTCAATATTATTTACTGAAGTTTATAAAATTTTATTTTTATTAGTACCTGTTTTAGTTTCTGTGGCAATGATAGTTTGGCTTGATAGAAGAGTTTGGGCCTTTGTTCAAAAAAGGAGAGGACCCAATGTTGTTGGCCCGTTCGGTTTATTTCAATCACTAGCAGATGCATTAAAATATATATTTAAAGAAATAATAATACCTGCAAGTTCAAACAAACTTGTGTTTGTATTAGCTCCTGTTGTTACAATGACATTAGCATTAATATCATGGGCTGTAATTCCATTTGGAGAGGATTTTGTTCTAGCTGACATCAATGTTGGTATTTTATATCTTTTTGCTGTTTCATCATTAGGTGTATATGGAATAATTATGGGTGGATGGGCATCCAATTCTAAATATCCTTTTTTAGGTGCAATCAGGTCTGCTGCGCAAATGGTTTCATACGAAGTTTCAATAGGAGTTATAATAATTAATGTTCTCTTATGTGTTGGATCTTTAAACTTAAGTGACATCGTTATGGCACAACAAAATTTATGGTTTGTAATTCCTTTGTTTCCTATGTTTGTAATTTTTTTTATTTCTGCATTAGCAGAAACAAACCGTCCTCCATTTGATTTACCAGAAGCAGAAGCAGAATTGGTGGCAGGATATCAAACTGAATATTCAGGGATGATGTATGCTATGTTTTGGTTAGGAGAATACGCAAACATTCTGTTAATGTGTGCAATGGGAGCAGTTTTATTTTTGGGTGGCTGGTTATCTCCAATAGATATCTTCCCATTTAATGTTATCCCAGGTCCATTTTGGTTAATCTTTAAAATATTATTTTTATTTATTTTATTTGCGCTAGTTAAAGCAACTGTACCAAGATACAGATATGACCAATTAATGAAGCTTGGTTGGAAGATATTTCTCCCATTTTCACTGTTTTATGTTGTTTTAACTTCAAGTTTTTTACTATATTTTGATTTGCTACCAGGGAAATAAATGAAAATTTCACGATTATTAAAAACTATATTCATGATTGATTTTGTGACTGGTTTATTAATTGCAATAAAAGAGACTTTTAAGGCAAAAAAGACAATTAATTATCCTTTTGAAAAAGGATCATTAGGTACAAGGTCTAGAGGAGAGCACGCTCTTAGAAGATATCCTAACGGTGAAGAAAGATGCATAGCTTGTAAGCTTTGTGAAGCTGTATGCCCAGCTCAAGCTATTACAATTGAGTCAAAGGAAAGAGATGATGGTAGTAGAAAAACTGTAAGATATGATATTGATATGCTTAAGTGTATATATTGTGGTCTTTGTGAAGAGTCTTGTCCCGTAGATGCGATTGTCCAAGGTCCTAATTTTGAATTTGCGACAGAGTCGAGAGAAGAGCTTTATTATACAAAAGAAAAACTCTTGGAAAATGGAGATAGGTGGGAAAACATTTTAGCTGCCAATATAAAGGCTGATAGTTCCCACAGGTAATCTTATGATTGCACACTCAGTTTTCTTCTATATTTTCTCCTTAATAGCTATTATTTCTGCAGTCATGGTAACAGTCTCAAAAAATACTGTTCACTCTGTATTTTTTTTAATTCTAGATTTCATTAGCATATCATGTTTGTTTATTATGATAGGTGCAGAATTTTTAGGCATGATAATGCTTATAGTTTATGTTGGAGCTGTTGCAGTTCTCTTTTTATTTGTTGTGATGATGTTAAATGTGGCTGAACAAAAAGGTCAGTGGTTTAGCTCAAGGTGGGATGGTGGAACTCATATACCAGTTGGCTTATTAGTTAGCTTAATTATTTTTTTTGAACTTATAATTGTAATTGGAGGATGGAAATATAAACCTGACTTATTAAATAGCCTTTCAATAAATATATCTACTGAAGTCACTAATACTAGGTCTATTGGAAATGTTTTATATACAGATTATATACTTCTATTTCAAATTTCAGGAATGATTTTGTTAGTTGCTATGATAGGAGCAATTGTTTTAACTTATAGAGAAAGAGCCGGAGTTAAAAGACAAAGTTATATTAAGCAAATTTCTAGAGAAAGAGATGAAGGTGTTGATTTAGTTGAGGCTGAGAGAAATAAAGGGGTTAAAATAGATGCTTAGCATAGGTTTAGGACATTATTTAACATTAGCTGCAATTATATTTACTATTGGTGTTGTGGGTATTTTCCTTAATAGAAAAAATGTAATAGTTATTTTAATGAGTATTGAGCTAATTTTACTAGCAGTTAACATAAATCTTGTTGCCTTTTCTATATTTATTAATGATTTAAGTGGGCAAATATTTACACTATTTATTTTAACAGTTGCAGCTGCTGAAGCTGCTATCGGATTAGCCATAATTGTAGTTTATTTTAGAAATTCAGACACAATAAGAGTTGAAGAGATTAAAAATTTAAAAGGATAAAATGGAATACCTAATTTTATTTCTACCTCTAATAGGATCTGTAATTAGTGGTTTTTTTGGAAAAAAAATAGGAGACAGAAATTCTCAAGTTTTGACAAGTTTGTTTGTTAGTATTTCAGCAATACTCTCTTTAATTGTTTTGTATAAAGTTATTAGTTCAGATTATTCAAACAATCTTGTTATAGCTACTTGGATCAATTCTGGAACATTAAATGTTAACTGGTCAATAAAAATTGATGCTTTATCAGCAGTTATGTTTGTTGTAGTAAATTTTGTTTCAGCCTTGGTTCATATTTATTCAATTGGTTATATGTCACACGATCCTCATAAAACAAGATTCATGGCATATTTGTCTTTATTTACTTTTGCAATGTTAACTTTAGTAAGTTCAGATAATTTTATTCAACTATTTTTTGGTTGGGAAGGTGTAGGTTTATGCTCATATTTTTTAATTGGTTTTTGGTTTAAAAAAGAAAGTGCAAACAAGGCTGCAATAAAAGCCTTTGTTGTTAATAGAGTTGGTGATTTTGGTTTAGCGCTAGGAATTTTTCTGATTTTTTATATTTTTGGTTCAGTCAATTATGACGAGGTTTTTGAACAAATCCCAAATATTTTAGATAAAAAAATAAATTTCATTGGTATTAATATAGAAATTATTGATTTGATTTGTTTACTTTTATTAATTGGAGCAATGGGTAAATCGGCTCAATTTTTATTACACACATGGTTGCCTGATGCTATGGAAGGCCCAACGCCAGTATCTGCATTAATTCACGCTGCAACAATGGTAACTGCCGGAGTATTTCTGATCGTCAGATGCTCACCTATATATGAATACTCTCCATTAGCTCTAACAGTTATAACCATAATTGGAATGACTACTGCTTTTTTTGCAGCAACAGTTGCACTTGTTCAAAATGATATTAAAAAAATTATTGCTTATTCTACTTGTAGTCAATTAGGCTATATGTTTTTTGCTGCTGGGGTAGGTGCTTATAATGTTGCGATGTTTCATCTATTTACACATGCTTTTTTTAAAGCCTTACTATTTTTAGGAGCTGGTGCTGTAATTCATTCATTTCATGACGAACAAGATATAAATAAAATGGGTGGAGTTATCAAGAAACTTCCATACACATATGTATTAATGCTCATAGGAACTCTTGCTTTAACAGGTTTTCCATTTTTATCAGGTTTCTATTCCAAAGACGCAATAATAGAATTCGCGTACCTAAGAGGAAATGGAGTTGGAATGCTCGCAGCTTTTGTGGGTATTGTTACAGCTTTATTAACCTCAATTTATTCTTGGAGACTTATATTTAAAACATTCCATGGTAATTTTAACAATAAAGAACTTAGTATTGATAAAGTACACGAGTCTCCTTTTGTTATGATTGCTCCTTTAATTATCTTAGCAATAGGTGCTATTTTTGCAGGTATGGCCTTTAAAGGTTTGTTTATAGGTCATGAGATAGCATATGAATTTTGGGCTCAATCTATAAAATTTTTAGAACCACTAAGCACAGATCATCCACCAACTTGGTTTTTGTTTTTAACGCCTATACTTGTTACCTCTGCAATTCCATTTTCTTATTATTTATATCTAAAAAACACAAAAATAGTAAATGGACTGAAAGAAATGAATGAGCCAATTTATCAATTTTTAGTTAAGAAATGGTACTTCGATGAAATGTACGATTATTTGTTCGTCAATCCTTCAAAAAAAATTGGAAAGTTTTTATGGAAAAAAGTTGATGGATCAATAATAGATAAATTTGGTCCTGATGGGATTTCAAGTGTAATTAAAAATTTATCAATTAAGGCAGTCAAATTTCAATCTGGATTTATTTATCAATATGCATTTGTTATGTTGATTGGATTTTCAGTTTTACTAACAATACTGATATTAAACTAATGAACTTTCCTATTTTATCGTCCTTAATTTTACTACCAACAATAGGTGCTTTATTTATATTATTCACAAAATCATCAAGTGGAAAATATCAAAGTTCCAAATATGTAGCTTTATTTATTTCTTTAGCAAATTTTTTATTATCTTTATATCTTTGGTATGTCTTTGATAAAAATTTAGTAGACTTTCAGTTTGTAGAAAATAGAGAATGGTTATCAGGATTTATAAATTATAAAGTTGGAATAGATGGTATTTCAATTTTATTTATAATATTAACAACTTTCATAACTCCAATTTGTATTATTTCAGTTAATGCTACAATTACAAATAAACTTAAAGATTTCTTAATTGCCATATTAATAATGGAAACATTTATGATTGGTGTTTTCTGCTCACTTGATCTAGTAGTATTCTATTTATTTTTTGAGGCAGGTCTTATACCAATGTTTTTAATAATTGGTATTTGGGGTGGAGAAAGAAGAGTCTACTCGGCTTTTAAATTTTTTCTGTACACTTTATTAGGATCGGTTCTTATGTTGGTTGCTATTATTTCAATCTATTGGATAACAGGAACCACTGATGTTGAAAAACTTTATGAACTTGGCATAAAGGCTGAATATCAAAATTTATTATGGTTAGCATTTTTCAGTTCTTTTGCAGTTAAAACTCCTATGTGGCCAGTACATACGTGGCTGCCAGATGCTCATGTAGAAGCTCCAACTGTTGGATCTGTATTGCTAGCAGCAATATTGCTTAAAATGGCTGGATATGGATTTATTAGATTTTCGCTAGGATTATTTCCTATAGCTTCTGAAAATTTCACAATGTTAGTTTATATCTTAAGTTTAATTGCAATTATTTACACATCTCTGGTTGCTTTGATGCAAGAAGATATGAAAAAACTCATAGCATACTCCTCAGTTGCACATATGGGATTTGTAACATTGGGTATCTTCACAATGACCCAACAAGGTATTGAGGGAAGTATTTTCCAAATGATTAGTCATGGACTTGTATCTGCAGCACTTTTCTTGAGTGTTGGAGTTGTCTATGAAAGGCATCATACAAGACTAATAAATAAATATGGCGGTTTAGTCTCCATAATGCCAAGATATGCAATTGTTTTTATGGTATTCACGCTAGGAGCTCTAGGACTACCTGGAACAACAGGTTTTATTGGAGAATTTTTAATTTTAATGGGTGCATTTGAGAAAAACATCCTAGTAGCGATGATTGCAAGTTTGGGAGTAATTTTAGGAGCAGCATATATGCTGTGGCTATTTAAAAGGGTTGTTTTTGGTGAAATGAATAATCAAGAGCTTAAAAGTATGAAAGATTTAAAAACTTTTGAAATTATCACTTTATCAGCTTTAGTAATACCAATTTTATTTTTTGGTTTTTATCCAGAGCCTTTAATGAATTCAATTGAAGCATCAGTCGAGAATACTTTAAACATGTACAACCTTGATTTAATTAACAACCTCGCATCAAAAGACTAATGGAAAATTTTCAATATATATTACCTGAAATCTTCATATCGGGATCTATAATGTTATTTTTACTAGTTGGAGTTTTCAAAAAAAATAGTGCAAGTTTAATTTATAATTTATCTAATATATCGTTAGTTATTTTATTGGCACTAATAATAAATCTCAGCTCATTAGATACAATTTACTTATTCAATAAATCATATTTAATAGACAATTTGTCTAATTACATGAAGATTATACTTGTTGGATCTGGAATTTTTGTAATGCTAACTGGATCCAAATATATCCAAGTTATCAATTTAAATAAAATTGAGTACCCAATCCTAATTCTAAGCAGCATTTTGGGAATGATGATAATGATAAGTTCAAATGATTTAATTGTTTTTTACATGGGCCTTGAACTACAATCATTAGCTTTGTATGTTCTTGCATCTTTTAATAGGGACAATTTACTTTCTACAGAATCTGGACTAAAATATTTTGTTCTTAGCGCATTATCATCTGGTTTGCTGTTATATGGGTGTTCATTAACTTATGGATTTTCTGAAAGTACAAATTTTGATCAAATACTTATAAACTCTACTGAATTTAATTATGGTACCACGTTTGGGATAGTCTTTATTTTAGTTGGTCTTGCATTTAAAATATCGGCTGTACCTTTTCATATGTGGGCTCCAGATGTTTATCAAGGCTCCCCAACATCTGTAACATTATTTTTTGCTATACTTCCAAAAATAGCTGCACTCTCTGTATTCATAAAGTTTTTGTACACACCTTTTGCTAATATGAATGATCAGTGGCAAACTATAATTGTATTTATTTCAATAGCTTCAATGATATTTGGTGCTGTGGCAGCCATAGGTCAAAAAAATTTAAAAAGATTAATTGCTTATAGTTCAATCAGTCATATGGGCTATGCGTTGGCTGGATTAGCAACAGTTAGCAACCAAGGAATACAAAGTTCTATTACTTATATATCTATTTATTTGGTAATGAATTTAGCCTTTTTTAGCTGCTTATTTATGCTTAAGAGAAATGATAAATATTATGAGAATATAGAGGATTTATCTGGGCTTTCTAAAAAACATCCAATTTTATCTTTCTCATTATTAATAGTTTTATTTTCTTTAGCTGGAATACCTCCTCTAGCAGGCTTCTTTGCAAAATTTTATGTTTTTTTAGCTGTCATAGAACAGTCAATGTATTTTTTAGCAATTGTTGGATTATTAGCAACTGTAGTTGCAGCTTTTTATTATCTAAGAATTATAAAAATTATATATTTTGATCCAGAAAAAGAAGAATACGAAACATCGCACAATCTAGGATTAAAAATTACTTTAGCTATTTCAACAATATTTATTTTAGCATACTTTATATATCCGAGTGGCATAACAGAAATAGTATCTAAAATTACCATGATCTAATGAAATTAAAAAAATATTTATATAAAAAAGTTGAAAGCACCAACAATGTAGCGCTAAGATTAATTAAGCAAGGCAATCAAAGAGGAATAATTTTAACAGATCAACAAATAAAAGGTAAAGGACAAAGAAAAAATAAATGGATATCTATAAAAGGTAATTTGTTTTTATCAGTCTTCTTTGAAATTAGTAAAAAATTATCATTATCAAAAATAATAAATTTAAATTTAAAAATAATAAAAAAAATAATTTATAAAAAAATAAACACTTTAATTCTAATAAAAAAACCTAATGATATATTAATTAATAAAAAAAAGGTCTGTGGAATTTTGCAAGAAACAATTTTTAAGCAGAATAGAAAATATTTAATTGTAGGAATTGGAATTAATGTTTCTAGTAGTCCAAAAATTAATAATTATCCAACTACATTTTTAAATAATTATACAAATAAAAAATTAAAAAGACTTGAATTATTTAAAGAAATTAAATTAATGTATGAAAAAAACTTACACTCATTTGGAGTTTAATATATGTATTTAATTGGAGATGTTGGAAATACTACAATTAAGATTTGTTTATATAATAACAAATTAAAATTGATCAAAAATATTAAAATTCATAAGAAAAATTTAAACAAAAAATTTGTCAATAAAAAATTATTATTTTTAAGAAAATATAATTCTAAACTTAGAAAAGTACTCTTTAGCTCGGTTGTCCCTTACTCTTATAAAATAATAAAAAAAACTATTAAAGAAATTACTAAATTGAACTGTGTTGAATTGAAATCATGTAATTTAAAAAAATTTATAAATATAAAAGTCAATAGAAAGCAAATTGGTTCTGATCGTTTAGCTAATGCGATTGCAGTTATTGATAGTAGGTTTAATTATATTATAGTTGATTTTGGAACGGCTACCAATTTTGATATTGTTATTAAAAAAGATTATATTGGTGGTGTTTTAGCGCCGGGTGTAGAACTTTCCTTGAAAAATTTAATAGATAAAGCCTCTTTAATACCTAAAATAAAGCTAGAAAAGACTGCAAATGTCATTGGCAAAAACACTAAAACTGCTGTAAGAGCTGGTTTTTATCATGGTTATACTGGTTTAATTGAAAATATAATTAAACTTATTTTAAAACAAACTAGAAAGAAGTTTAAAATTATACTTACAGGTGGATTTGCACACTTATTTAAATCATCAATTAAAGGTATTAAAACGGTTGATAAAAATTTAACAATTAAAGGTATCTTAAGAGTAGCTATAAATTAAAAAAAATATGAAAGATGAATTATTATTTTGTCCTCTAGGAGGATCTGGTGAAATAGGAATGAACATGAACCTATTCGCATATGGTAAGCCAGATAATCAAAAATGGATTATTGTTGACGTTGGTGTTACATTTGCAGATGATACAGTACCTGGTGTTGACATCATATATCCAGATCCAGGATTTATAATTGATAAAAAAGATGATTTGCTAGGTATAGTCCTAACACATGCTCATGAAGATCATATTGGAGCTATTGCTCATGTTTGGCCAAAATTAAAATGTAAAATTTATGCTACACCATTTACTTCAGTATTAATTACTGAAAAATTTAAAGAAAAAAAAATTGATATAACTGATTATTTAAAAATAGTAGAACTTAACAGTACAATAAATCTAGATCCCTTTAAAATAGAGTTTGTTACACTTACTCATTCAATATTAGAACCTAATGGTCTTAGAATACAAACACCAGCTGGGAATATACTACATACTGGAGATTGGAAATGTGATCCAGATCCTTTAATAGGTGGAAACATTAACTCTGAAAGATTAAAAGAAATAGGTAACGAGGGGGTATTAGCCATGATTTGCGATTCTACAAATGTATTTAGTGCAGGAAGAGCAGGCTCAGAGCTTGATGTTCGTAAAAATTTACTTAAGGTTTTTCAAAGATTAAAAAAAAGAATAATTGTTACATCATTTGCATCCAATGTAGCTAGGATGGAAACCGTTTTTTACTGTGCAGAACAAACTGGAAGGCATATTTCGTTAGTGGGAAGATCTATGCATAGAATATTTAAAGCAGCTAGACAATGTGGTTATCTTAAAAATGTAATTGATCCAGTAGATCCAAGAGATGCAAAAAATATATCTAGAGAAAAAATTGTTTATTTGTGTACTGGAAGCCAAGGAGAACCAATGGGAGCTATGAATAGGATAGTTAAATATACTCACCCAGATGTCTATATAGAAAGAAATGATGCTGTAGTTTTTTCTTCTAAAATTATACCAGGTAACGAGAAGAAATTGTATAAGTTACATAATAATTTAGTCAAAGAAGGTATTGAAGTCATATCTGAAGACAATGAATATATTCACGTTTCTGGACATCCTAACCGTGAAGACCTTAGAGATATGTATAATTGGATTAAACCAAAAGCTGTTATCCCAGTTCATGGAGAACATAGACACATGATAGAGCACATTGAATTTGCAAAAGAAATGCAAGTTAAATACCCAGTTCAAGTAGAGAACGGTGATATTGTTAAGTTGTATCCTGGAGAAAAACCAGAAGTCTATGACAAAGCACCAAGTGGAAGAGTTTATTTAGATGGAAATATTCCAGTAGAGGAAGACTCTAGATCAATAAAAGAAAGGAGAAATATTTCATCAAATGGATTTTTAGAAGCTACAATTATGATTACACCAAAAGGCAACATTCACAATAAACCTTTGGTTACTTTTAGAGGTCTACCAGTATATGAGAATGATGAGTTTATTTATGGATTAGAGGAAGAAATAGAAAGAACTATTAAAACATTTTCATTAAACAACACAAAACAACAAGATAATCTCATTGATGCTCTTAAAATAACTTGTCGTAAATTTTCAAAAGAAAAAACTGGGAAAAAACCACTAACAAATATAAACTTGGTAAGAATTTAAATAATAAAATGTATTTTTCAAAATCATTTGTACCAATTCTTAAAAATAATCCTACAGAAGCCAAAATTAAATCTCATCAGCTTATGTTAAGAGTTGGAATGATAAAACAATCATCAGCTGGAATCTATTCATGGTTACCACTCGGTTTCAAAGTTATGAAAAAAATAGAGCAAATTGTTAGAGAAGAGCAGGATAGAATTGGCGTTCAGGAAATTCTAATGCCAACAATTCAATCCTCAGAAATTTGGAAAGAAAGTGGAAGATATGATGATTATGGAGAAGAGATGTTGCGTATTAAAGATCGTCAAAATAGAGAAATGTTGTATGGACCTACCAATGAAGAGCTTGTAACAGAAATATTTAGATCAAGTATTAAATCTTATAAATCACTCCCACAGCTATTATATCATATTCAGTGGAAATTTAGAGATGAACTTAGGCCAAGGTTTGGAATTATGAGATGCAGGGAATTTTATATGAAAGATGCTTACTCTTTTGATTTAAATGACGATGAGGCTCTTTTTTCATATAATAAATTTTTTCTCTCATATTTAAGGACTTTTAAAAGATTAAATTTATCAGCAATACCAATGGCAGCAGATACAGGACCTATTGGTGGAAATCTTTCCCATGAATTCATAATTCTTGCTGATACTGGGGAAAGTAAAATATACACAGATAAAAGAATATTTGATGTGAATAGCTCGTCTACTTTATTAGAAAAAAATTCGCTTACTAATTTACGACAGCAATATGAAAAATTTTATTCTGTTACAGACGAGAAGTTTGACAAGAAAGAATTTGAAAAAGTAGTACCGGAAGAATTTAGAGTAAATACAAAAGGAATTGAAGTAGGTCATATATTCTATTTTGGAGATAAATATTCAAAACCAATGAATGCTGCAGTAGATTTTAATGGTAAAAAAGAATTTGTTAAAATGGGATCTTATGGAATAGGTGTATCAAGACTAGTAGGTGCCATAATTGAGGCTAAATACAACGATAAAGATGGAATAATGAAATGGCCAATATCAGTTGCTCCTTATCATTGTGCAATAATTCCAATGATTAAAAAAAATGATACATCAAATTTAGAAAAATCGAAAAAAATATTTGAATATTTAAAATCTAAAAATATAGATGCCATTATAGATGATACTGAAGAAAATATTTCTGCAAAAATTAGAAAATTTAATTTAATCGGTATTCCTTATCAGTTGATTTTGGGAAATCAAACTGATGGAGATTTATTTGAGTTTAACGAAATTAATGGAGAAACTCAAAAATTAAATATCGAAGAAGTTACGTTACAAATTTTAAAAGCTAAATCAAATTGATCTCACAGTTAGAAAGAGAAGTTACATTTAGATTTTTAAGAACTAGAAAAAATGATGGTTTTTTAAATATCATCTCAATTTTTTCTTTTATAGGTATTTCATTAGGTGTTGCGGTTCTAATCATTGTTATGTCAGTGATGAATGGTTTTAGAACTGAATTAATAAGTAAAATTGTAGGTTTTAATGCTCATGCAGTAGTTCAACCAGTAAATAAACCACTGGAATATATTCAGGGTTTGGATTTGACAAAAAATATAATTTCAAATGATGGAGAAGCAGTAATATTGAATAAAAATATTACGAAGGGGGTCTTCTTAAAAGGATATTTAGAAAGTGATTTCAGAAACCTTCAAATAGTAAAAAATAAAGAATTTTTTGGATCGCAAAACTTAAATAATAACAATATTTCAATTGGTAAAGAATTAAGCTTTAATTTAAATGTTGATGTTGGTGATATAATTACAGTTATGTCTCCTGTAGGAATTCAAACTTTAGTTGGCACACTTCCTAAACAAGAAAACTTTAAAATAGTATCAATTTTTGATAGTGGTTTGTCAGACTATAATGAAAATATTGCATATATTAATTTACAAACACTGGAGAGTTTTTTTAATAAAAATAAAGAAGATAGGTTTTTAGAATTCTATTTTAAGGATCCAAAAAATATAGAATTTCATAAAAAAAGTTTAACAGCTCTATTTCCAGAAGCGTTAGTTTATACTTGGTCAGATATGAATAAATCATTATTTTCAGCTTTGAAAGTGGAAAGAAATGTTATGTTTATAATTTTATCTTTGATAATTATTGTTGCAGCATTCAATATAATATCTGGACTTACAATTTTAGTTAAAAATAAAACAAGAGATATAGGCATACTAAAATCAATTGGGGTATCAAATAAATCTATTAAAAAAATCTTCTTTTTAGTGGGTTTTTTTATAGGAACATCAGCAACACTATTTGGAGTGGCTGTTGGAACTCTTTTCTCTATTTATATAGAAACTATTAGACAATTTATCTCAAATATATTTGGTATTTCTCTTTTTCCAGAAGATATTTATATTTTAAATTCTATGCCTTCTGAAATAAATATAGTTTCAATAATAATAATCTCCCTTTGTTCAATAATTGCTACAATTTTAGTGTCTATATACCCAGCTTCAAAAGCATCTTCTTTAGATACAGTTAAAACTCTTAAATATGAATAATTATATTAAAATAAAAAATCTAACAAAAAAATATGAGAAAAATAAATCTCTAAAAGTTTTAAATGATGTTTCATTTAGTTTTGAATCTGGAAAAACTTACTCTATTATTGGACCATCTGGATCTGGAAAATCGACTTTATTAAATTTACTATCATTAATTGATAACCCTACGACAGGATCAATTGAAATAAGTAGTAATAAAATAAAATTAAATAATAAAGTTGAAAATGATTTAATTAGAGCTAAGAAGATTGGAATTATTTATCAAGACAAAAACCTATTGTCAGATTTTACAGCTTTAGAAAATGTATACTTGCCTAATTTACTAATTACTAAAGAAAAAAAAAAGTCCGTAGATCTTGCAAAAAAATTAATAAAAAATGTAGGTATGTCAACAAGAATAAATTATTTTCCTAATGAATTATCTGGAGGTGAAAATCAACGTATTGCCATAGCTAGGGCATTAATTAATGATCCTGATATTATTTTAGCTGATGAGCCAACTGGCAGTCTAGATTTTGAAAATGCAAAACTTATCTTTAAAATCCTATTTAATTTAAAAAATAAAAAAAGAATCATAATTTTTGCAACTCACAATAGATATTTTGCAAATATGGCAGATTGTAAAATTATGATGAATAATGGTAGTATACAAATCATCAATGCTACAGCCTAAAAAAAAATCTTTTAATCAAATTAAAATTCACTCTCAATATTCAATTTGCGAAGGTGCATTAAAAATTGAAAATCTAAAAGAGTATTGTAAGAAAAACAAGATACAATCAGTAGGTTTAAGTGATACTTATAATTTATCAGGTGCATTAGAATTTTCTGAAAATATTTCATCTGTAGGAACTCAACCAATCATAGGATCGCAACTTCAATTTAAATTTAAAAATACTTATGGACTTATTCCACTTATCGCTAAAAATTATGTTGGTTATAAAAATATAATTGAACTTTCTTCAAAAGCTTATTTAGAAATTGCCAATACTGATGATCCACATTGTTCGATAGATGATTTAATAAAATATAGTGATGGGATAATTGTTCTTTCTGGAGCAGTTAATAATTTGATAGGTAATATTTTTAATAAAGGATTAATTGATGAAATAGACGAATTAATAAAACTTTTAAATAGCAATTTTAAAGAAAATTTTTATATAGAAATTCAAAGACATGGTGATAGAAATGAAAAAGAATTTGAAGTCTTTAATCTTAATCTTTCAAAAAAATATCAAATACCAATCATAGCCACTAATGAAGTTTACTATTTGAATAAGGAGATGCATGAAGCTCACGATGCATTGATGTGTATTGGTCAAAAAACTTACATAAATGATCAAAAAAGGTTAAAACTAACAGATAATCATTACTTCAAATCTTCAACTGAAATGTCAGAGATTTTTAAAGATCTGCCCGAGGCATTAGAAAATAATTATAATTTACCTTATAGATGTGATTTTAGACCTATTACTTCTAAACCTATACTTCCCAAAATTAGCACAAATACAGTAAGTGTTGATGATAAGTTAAAAAAGGATTCTTTTGATGGACTGGAAGAAAAATTTAAAAAAGATCCAGAGCTTATAAAAAAAATATCAAATAATATTGAAATTAAAGAAAACTATAAAGATAGGTTAAATCATGAAATAAAAATCATAACTGAGATGCATTATTCAGGATATTTTTTAATTGTTTCAGATTATATAAAGTGGGCAAAAGATAATAATATACCAGTTGGTCCTGGAAGAGGATCAGGAGCAGGTTCGCTTGTTGCTTGGTGTTTGTCTATAACTGATGTTGATCCAATAAAATTTAATTTAATTTTTGAGAGATTTTTAAACCCTGATAGGATCTCAATGCCTGATTTTGATATAGATTTTTGCGAGGAAAAAAGAGATCAAGTTTTTAAATATTTGACAACCAAATATAAGGATAGTGTCGCTCACATTATAACATTTGGAAAACTTAAAGCTAGAATGGTTATAAGAGATGTTGGACGTGTGTTAGGATTGCCATATGGTTTTATAGATAGCATTTGTAAAATGATACCATTTGATCCATCTAGACCATTAACTCTACAAGAAAGCATCAATGTAGAACCAAGATTACAAAAACTAATTAATGAGGATAAAAGAGTTAGTCGTCTAATCGAGCTATCTTTAAAACTTGAGGGCTTAAATAGAAATGTTGCAACTCATGCAGCTGGCGTTGTTATAGCAGACAAAAAATTAACAGAGACCGTCCCTTTGTATAAGGATTCGTCTGCAGATTTATTACTACCTTCTACACAATTTGACATGTATTCAGCTGAGAATGCCGGATTAGTTAAATTTGACTTTTTGGGCTTAAAAACTTTAACAGTAATTAATAAGTCTCAAAAACTTATAGAAAAAAAACACCCAAATTTTAAAATTGAAACTATTAATTACGAGGATCAGAAAGTTTTTGACCTTTTGTCTAGTGGTAAAACGGTTGGATTATTTCAACTGGAGAGTTCTGGAATGAAAGATGCTTTAATCAATATGAAACCAAATCATTTGGAGGATATCATTGCATTAGTTGCTTTATATAGACCTGGTCCTATGAGCAATATCCCAATTTATAACGATTGCAAACATGGAAAGAGAGAACCTGACTATTTACACCCTAAATTAGAGGAGATATTAAAACCAACTTATGGTGTGATTATTTATCAAGAGCAAGTTATGCAAATTGCCCAAGTTTTATCTGGATTCACAGCAGGTGAAGCAGACATATTAAGAAGAGCTATGGGTAAAAAAAAAAGAGCAGAACTTGAAAAGCAAAAAGAAAGATTTGTTGAGGGAGCACATAATAATGGAATAAGTAAAGATATTGCGGCAGGGATTTTTTTGAAAATTGAACCATTTGCTGAATATGGATTTAATAAAAGTCATGCAGCTGCGTACGCAATAATAGCATATCAGACTGCATTTTTAAAAACATACTATCCACATGAGTTTTTTGCTGCATCTATGTCGATGGAGCTTTCAAACCAAAAAAAATTAAGTGAATTTTATGAGGAACTTAAAAGATTGGGTATAAATATAATTCGTCCAGATATTAATAAATGCTATGCTGACTTCTCCTCTGATGGCAAAAATTTTCTATACGCTTTAGGAGCGATTAAAAGTGTTGGATTTGAAGCAATTTCAAATATTGTAGAAGAGAGAACTAAAAATGGAGAGTTCAAAGACCTTACAGACTTTATAAATCGTGTTAACCCAAAAGACATAAACAAATTACAGTTGGAGGGTCTAGTGAAAGCTGGAGCTTTTGACAATTTGAATAAGAATAGACAATCATTATACAATTCTATTCCTAATATTATTTTAAAATCAAAAAATACCTTTGAAAATAATTCTGCAAACCAAATAGATTTATTTAAAGAGGAAAACGATGTGACCTATTTAAATATTATTGAAGATTGGAATTTAGATGTTAAATTATCGAAAGAATTTGAAACCTTGGGTTTCTTTATTTCTGACCACCCTCTAAATCAGTATAGATCACTTTTTAATCAATATAATATTATCGATTATGAAAAGTTTAATTTAAATGAAAATATTTTAAGTTCAAATATTGCATCCACAATACTAAAGGTTCAAGAAAAGAAAACACAAAAAGGAACTTCTTATGCAATAATCAAATTTTCTGATTTATCTGGTGTTTTTGAATTATTTGTTTTTTCAGATGTTTTTGAAACTAATAGAGAAATACTCATTGAAGGTAATTCTGTAATGATTACACTAGTTAAAAATTATGTAGATGAAAATAAAACACAAAAAAAAATTAATATTAGAAAAATCATCTCTATGAAAGAGGTGATTGATAAGCCATTAGATGAAGTAATAATAAAAATTAAAAATATAAAAGATATTGTAAAAATTAATAAATTAAGTTTAGAAGCAGGCAAGACTAAAGTAATAATAGATGTTGAAGTTGATAAAAAAAGAATGTCTTTTCAATTGAATGAAAAAAGAAAAATAGACCACAAAATGCTAAATTTAATGAGAAATGAGGAAAATATTGATGTTCTCTAAAAAAAACTTGTTTTTTTCTCTTTTTTTTGTAAATAGTTCCGTAAATTAATACGCACACAATTTCTGGTTTTATACCTCCGGTCCTTTTTAGGCAGTAATTGTGGTGGCACAACCGGGAAAAAATATGAAAATACCAAACCTAACAATAGAACAATTATTAGAAGCTGGCGTTCATCTTGGCCACAAAACTTTAAGATGGAATCCAAAAATGAAGAAGTTTATTTTTGGAAAAAGAGACTCTATTCATATAATAGATTTAACACAAACACTTGAGTTAACTAAAATAGCCTTAGAAAAAGTCTATTCAACAATCTCATCAGGTGGCAAAATATTATTTATATCAACTAAAAAACAAGCATCAGAAGCAATAGCAGAACTTGCAAATGAAACGGATCAATATTTTGTTAATTATAGATGGTTAGGAGGTATGCTTACAAATTGGGGAACAATATCTAACTCAATAAAAAAACTTGATAAAATAGAATCTGATTTAAAATCAGAGAATAGAGGCTTTACTAAAAAGGAATTGCTAAAAATGAGTGGTCAAAGAGATAAATTACAAAGATCACTTGGTGGAATATCATCAATGAAAAAAATACCCGATCTAGTATTCATAATTGATACAAATTATGAATCTTTAGCAATTAAAGAGTCAGTTAAACTGGGTATTCCAATAGTTGCAATTTTAGATACAAATTCTAATCCGGATGGTATTGATTTTCCCATTCCAGGAAATGATGATGCAAGAAGGTCTATTGATTTGTATTGTTCACTTTTAAAAGAAACAATTCTTAATGCTAAAAAAGAAGCACCACAGGACACTGTCAGTGATAAAGATACTAAAGATTTAAAGATTGAGACTTTAAACCCCGAAAAATCTGAAGAAACAAAAATAGAAAAAAAACTCAATTAAAAAAACTAATTTTATTACAGGACATGAAATGAGCGATATAGAAAAAGTAAAACAATTAAGAAAATCCACAGGTGCAGGCTTTAAAGATTGTAATGCCGCATTAAAAGAGTCAAATGGTGATTTAGACAAGGCAGCTGAAATCTTGAGAGTAAAAGGAATAGCTAAGGCTTCAAAAAAAATGTCTAGAAATGCATCAGAGGGAGTTATAGTTACTTCAGGGGATGAGAAAAAAATGTCATTAATTGAAGTAAATTGTGAAACTGATTTCGTTGCAAAAAACGAGGATTTTATTGAGTTTGTTAAAGAATTAAGTGAACTAAATAATCATCACTCTTCAAATATCGATGATTTAAAAAAATCTAAGATGAAGAATAATAAAACTGTTGATGAAAATCTTGTAGCCTTAATAGCAAAAATTGGAGAAAAAATAACAATTGGGAGAGCAAAGACTTTAGCTCATGAAAATTCAAGAAATTTTGCTTATCAACATTCAGTAATTAAAGATAATGTATCAAAATTAATTGTAATAGTATCTTTGAATACTAATGAGAAATCTGATAAAATTAATACATTTGGAAAACAATTATCAATGCATATAGCAGCATTAAATCCTATAGCGTTAAATGCAGATCAGATTGATAGAGAAATAATAAATAAAGAGGTTAATTTAATTGAGGAAGAATTAAAAAATTTAGGCAAAACAGAGGATATAGCAAAGAAAATTAGTTTAGGTAAAATTAATAAATTTAAAGACGAAAATAGTTTGATGACGCAGGATTGGGTAATGGAGCCAAAAATGAAGGTTAAGGATGTTATAAAAAACTTAGAAATTTCTAATTTACATATTAATAATTTTATTAGGCTAAAAATAGGTGAGTAATGTTTGAGGAGGCAAAATATAACAATAAAATGTCAAAAACTTATGAAGTTTTTCAAAGTGAATTAAGCTCATTAAGAACAGGCAGAGCAAATGCCAACATGTTGGATATTGTAAAAGTGGATGTTTATGGACAAAAAATGCCAATAAATCAATTAGGAAGCATTACAACGCCAGAACCAAGAACAATCAATATTCAAGTATGGGATACCACAAATGTCTCATTAATTGATTCGGCAATTAAGAAATCAGAATTAGGACTTAACCCTCAAATTGATGGCCAATTAATAAGATTACCAGTACCAGACCTTAGCGAAGAAAGAAGAACTGAGATAAAAAAAATTATTAAATCAATGGGAGAAAAATGCAAAATATCAATTAGAAATATTAGAAGAGAAGCAAATGATGAATTAAAAAAATTACTCAAAGATAAAGAAATTTCAGAAGACGATCTAAAAAAAAATGAAAAAATTATCCAGAACTATACCGATAAGCAAATAAAAGTTATAGATGAGAGAGTTATTACAAAAGAAAATGAAATAATGACTATATGAGTTTACCAAAACATGTCGCCATTATTATGGATGGTAACGGAAGATGGGGTTTAAAAAAGAAAAAATCAAGAAATTATGGTCATACAGCTGGAGTAAAAGTTGTTGAAAAAATAATAGAAGAATCAATTTCTAATAATATTAAATATTTAACACTATACACATTTTCAACTGAAAATTGGAAAAGACCAAAAAAAGAAATAGATTTTCTAATTTATTTGCTTGAAAAATACATCGACCAACAACTGGATAAACTTTTTAAAAAAAAAATTAAACTAAATGTTATAGGTAATATTAATAAGTTTCCAAATTCACTTAAAAAAAAACTATTTAATGCGGAAAAAAAAACAAAAAATAACAAAAAAATTCAAATAAATATTGCATTAAATTATGGATCAAAAGAAGAAATAATTAATTCTATAAAAAAAATAATCAACTTATCAATACCAATTAACGAAAAAAATATTTCAAAAAATCTATACACTAATGATATTCCAGATCCAGAAATATTAATAAGAACTGGGAATAGATATAGATTAAGTAATTTTTTATTATGGCAAGCATCTTATTCAGAAATTTTTTTTATTGATAAATTATGGCCTGATTTTAACAAAAATGATTTTAGAAAAATAATTTCAAAATTCAAACGTACTAGAAGAAATTTTGGTGGAATAAAATGAGTGAACTTAGTAAAAGATTTTTAACATCTTTATTTTTATTATTTATCATTATTCTTTCATTTATTAGTATTAACATTTTGTGCATATTAATATTTATTGTTAATTTTTTGGTTATAGATGAATTTGTTAAAATATTTAGTAGAATTTATAAGAGAAATATATTTAAAACATTTTTAACTATTTTATTAGTATTTATTTATATGACATATTTTTCATTAGTAATTTATTTATTTTTAATTCCATCTTTCTCATCTAATAAGTTAATATTACTATTTTTATTAGTTATATGCGCATCAACAGATATAGGTGGTTTTTTCTTTGGAAAGTTAATAGGCGGCATGAAAATAACTAAAATCAGCCCAAATAAAACTTACTCTGGCTTTTTAGGTTCAATTATACTTTCTTTATTTTTAGGGTATATTTATTTTGAAGTTATGAGTGATACTATCAAATTGAATATAAATTTATTTTATTTTATTATTATGATTTCATTTATTTCTCAAATTGGTGACTTAGTTATTTCTTATTTTAAAAGGTTGGCAAAAATCAAAGATACTGGTTCAATATTGCCAGGACATGGGGGAATTCTTGATAGAATTGATGGCATGCTATTAGCTTTACCTCTAGGTATAATTATTTACTCACTATAACATGAAAAAAGATATAATAATAATAGGGTCAACAGGCTCTATTGGTAAATCAACACTAAATGTAATAAAAAATAACAAAAATAAATTTAAAATTAAACTTTTATCAACCAATAAAAATATACATAAAATATATAATCAAGCATTAGAATTTAAAGTTAAAGATATTGTTATATTTAATAAAGATAAGTATCTCAAGCATGAACATATTTTTAAAAAAAAAAAAATAAATGTTTTTTTTAGTATTGATGAGGCTTTAAAAAAGAATAAACAAAAATCTTATTATGCAGTAAGTGCAATATCTGGTATTCATGGATTAAAACCAACAATCGATGTAATTAAATATACTAAAAATTTGGGATTAGCTAATAAAGAGTCAATTATTTGTGGTTGGAAATTTATAAAAAAACAACTTAAGAAAAATAAAACAAAATTTATTCCATTAGATTCTGAACATTTTTCTATCTGGTCGTTGTTAGATCAAGAAAATAAAATGAATGTGAAAAAAATATATTTAACCGCTTCTGGAGGTCCTTTTTTAAATAAAAATTTAAACGATATAAAAAACGTAAGCCCAAAACTTGCTCTTAAGCATCCCAATTGGAAGATGGGAAAAAAAATCTCAATTGATTCTGCTACAATGATGAATAAAATTTTTGAAGTAATTGAAGCAAAAAAAATATTTGAATTAGAAACTGATAAATTTGAAATATTAATTCATCCTAAATCTTACATTCACGCAATAGTAAGTTTTAAGACTGGAATATCAAAGCTGTTAGCACATGATACTACTATGGAGATCCCAATTTTAAATTCATTGTATCAAAAAAATAATTATATTAATCCTATAAATAATAATTTTAAATTTACAAACTTAAATGGGTTAAACTTTATTCAACCCAATATTAAAAATTTTCCATTATTAAAGATTTTGAACTATAAATTTAATAACACTTTTTTTGAGATAATTTTAGTTTCTATTAACGATGCATTAGTAAAAATGTATTTAGAAAAATCTATATCTTATATTTCTATTCATAAAATGTTGTTAAAATTATTAAAAAAACCTTATTTTACTAAATACTATAAAATTTCTCCAAAAAATATAAATGAAATAGAAAATATGGTAAAAAAAGTTAATAATTATTTGGACGTATATTTTTATAGAAAATGAAAAATTTATTTTTGAAACTCATAAATAAAACTTATTTAATAATTACATTTTTTTTATTAATAAATTTTTCAGTACTAAATGCTGACATTTATAATGAAATTAATGTAAAGGGAAATAAAAGACTTTCTGATGAAACAATTATCATGTTCTCTGGTCTTAAAACTGGAATAGAATTATCAAATGATGATTTAAACATAGCGATAAAAAATCTTTATGAAACTGATTATTTCAAAAATGTTGAAATATTAATTTTAAATCAATCTTTAGAAATAAAAATTGATGAAAATCCAATTATACAATCTATTAAAATTAATGGCGTAAAAAATAAGACAATACTTGAAGAAATAAAAAAAATTACTAGAAAAAGTGAAAAGTACCCTTTTTTAAAAAATAAAGTGGAAGATCAAAAAAATATTTTATTAAATATTGTTAGATCAAATGGTTTTTATTTTTCTGATATAAAAACTAAAATTATAGATAATCAAAATAACTCTGTGGAACTTATATACGATTTCAATTTGGGAAGTCGTGCTAAAATTAAAAACATAAATTTTCAAGGCAAAAAGATATTCAAATCTTCTAAACTTAAAAATGTTATTAAGTCAGAGGAAGCAAAATTTTGGAAATTTTTAACTAGGAATAAATATTTAGATGAAAGAAGAATTAAAAATGATGAAAATTTATTAAGAAATTATTATAAAAATAAAGGGTATTATAATGTAAATGTTAAATCGTCATATGCAAAAAATATAAATAATGAAAATTTTGAGCTAAATTTTAATATAGATGCTGGCAAAAAGTATTTTTTTAAAGATATTAATTTTAAAATTGATGACACTTTCGATGAACTCAACTTTATAAATATTGAAAAATTAATTAATAAGTTAAAAGGTAAGAAATTTTCACAAAAAAAACTTGATAACATTTTAAATGAAATTAACAAAATTGCATTACAAAAAGAATTCGTCTTCGTTGATGTAAAATATGAGTTAGAAGTTCAAGATGATAATGATATTAATATTGAACTTAGATTTAAAGACTTAGAAAAAATCTATGTTGAACAAATAAATATTTTTGGAAATTTTATAACAGAAGAGAAGGTAATTCGAAATACTTTAATAGTCGATGAAGGAGATGCATTTAATAAGTTTTTATTTGAAAAATCAATTAATAATATAAAATCATTAGGTATTTTTAGAAATGTAAAATCTAAAATAAGAGACTCATCTAACAATGATCAAAAAAAAATAATTGATATTACAGTAGAAGAAGCTCCAACAGGTGAAGTTTTTGCTGGTGCGGGCACAGGTACATCTGGTGCTACAATTTCAGCTGGTTTAAAGGAAAATAATTATCTTGGCAAAGGAATAAAGCTGTCAACAAATTTTACAATTTCTGAAGATCAGTTAACAGGTAGATTTTCTATAGTAAACCCAAATTTTAGAAACTCAGATAGATCTTTAAGTACTGTACTAGAAAGTTCAAATTCAGACTTTTTGAGCACTGGAGGTTTTAAAACATCTAGAACTGGTTTTAGTGTTGGAACTGGTTTTGAACAATATTCTGATTTATTTGTAAACTTTGATCTATCAGCTTATTACGAAAAATTAGAGACTACATCTACTGCTTCTGAACACAAAAAAAAACAAGAAGGTGATTATCTAGAAAATTTATTTAAGTATAATATTGTATTAAATAAATTAGATCAAAACTTTCAACCAACAGAGGGATATAAATTTGGATTTTCACAGGAACTCCCTATTTATTCTGACGATTTTTCTATTTCAAATACTTTAAATTATGGAAGATATTATTCACTTTCAGATAACTTGATTTTATCAGGTAAATTTTTTATTAAAGCAGTTCATTCTATAGACGACAATGTGAGAGTTTCAAAAAGAATTTATATACCTAGTAGTAGGCTTAGAGGTTTTGAAACTGGAAAAATTGGACCAAAAGATGGCGATGAATATGTGGGTGGTAATTATGCATCTGCTATAAATTTAAATACAACCTTGCCTAATATTTTCCAAGGTAATGAAAACATTGATCTAAGCCTATTTTTTGACGCTGCAACTTTAAGGGAAGTTGATTATGATAGCTCATTAGAATCTAGTGCAATCAGATCTGCAACAGGTGTAGCTGTAAACTGGTTTACAGTTATTGGACCACTATCTTTTTCATACTCAATTCCCTTAAGCAGTGAATCATCTGATAAAACTGAGTCTTTTAGATTTAGAATTGGTACTTCTTTTTAGTATGAAAAAGTTATCTCTATTAACTTTAATTTTCTTTTTAAATATATTGACATTCAATTCATATGCAAAAATTGTTTATTTAGATTTGAATTTTATAATTAACAAGTCAGAACTTGGAATGACTTTGAATGATCATATTAAAAAATTAAAAGAGAAAAATTTATCAAAATTCAATCAAATTGAAAATGAATTAAAACAAAAGGAAAAATCATTACTTTCTCAGCAAAATATTCTTGAAAAGCAGGAATTTAATAAGAAACTAAATAATCTCTCAAATGAAATCAAAAAATATCAATCAAATAAAAAGACATCTATGGATTCTTTAAAATCGGTTAAAATAGAAAATACAAAAAAAATAATAAATTTTTTAAATCCTATTATTACGAATTATGTTGATAAAAACTCAATCTCATTAGTAGTTCCAAAAAAAAACATTATTGTTGGAAAAAAAAACCTAGATATAACTGACGAAATAATTAAACTTCTAGATGATCAAAATAATACTCTAAATTTGAAATGAAAAATATTTTTTTTAAAAAAAGAAATGATATAAAAATTAATGATATTTTAAAAAGCTTAAATTTAAGAAAGCAAAAAAAAAATATAAGAGTTTATGATATAAAAGAATTAGATAAAGCACAAAAAAATGATATTTCTTTTCTACATTCACCAAAATATTTAGGATTAATAAAAAAAACAAATTCTAATTTAATAATTACAAATAAAAAATTTTTAAAAAGTATTCCTAAAACTAAAAAAATTATTGAAGTTCCAAATGTTTTATTGTCTGTTTCTGTTTTAACGAACTTATTTTATCCAGAATCACTAAATGAAAATTTTGATAGTAATGTTGGACATGTAAAAGAAAATAAATTTATTAAACTTAAATTAGGTAAAAATGTACTAGTAGGAAAAAATGTAAAAATTGGAAAGAACTGCTCCCTTGGACATAATACAATAATCGAACAAAATGTAGTTATAGGTGATAATTGTAACATTGGGTGTAATGTGGTCATCAAAAATACTATTATTGGCAACAACACTAATATTCTTGACGGAGCGGTTATTGGAAAAAAAGGATTTGGTTTTTTCCCTGGAGTAAAAAATATAAGATATCCGCATATAGGTGCTGTTATAATTGGAGATAATGTTGAAATTGGTTGTAATAACACAATTGATAGAGGATCTTTGTCTAATACTATAATAGGGGACGGTACTTTCTTAGACAATCAAATTCACATAGCTCACAATGTTAAAATTGGTAAAAACTGTATTATTACAGGACAAGTTGGTTTTGCAGGAAGTTCTTCCATAGGAAATAATGTAATGATTGGTGGACAAGCGGGTATCTCCGGACATTTAAAGATTGGAGACAATGTTAAAATTGGAGGTGGAAGTGGAGTTGTTAAAGATATACCTTCCAACTCAAAAGTAATGGGATATCCTGCTAAAAATATTAGAATTTTCTTAAAGGAAAATAAATCAAATGTCTAATTTAAATAAAGAACAAATAAAAGAACTTTTGCCACACAGAGAGCCAATGCTTCTTATTGATGAATTAAGGAATATAAAAAAACTTTTTTCAGCTACAGCAATAGTAAATGTTAAAAAAGATAGTTTTTTTGTTAATGGTCATTTTCCTGGAGAGCCAGTTATGCCAGGTGTTTTAATTGTAGAGGCATTTGGACAAGCTGCTGCCGCCCTAACTGCAGAAGGTTTGGATAAAGCTACATACGATAACAAGTTAGTTTTTTTAATGACAATTGAAAAAGCAAGATTTAGAAACCCGGTAATTCCTGACTGTATTTTAGAATTAAATATAGAGGCAGTTAGATCTCACGGTAGAGTATGGAAATATAAAGGTACAGCATTTGTAGGTGACAAAAAAATGGCAGATGCTCAGTGGTCGGCAACGATTGTGGATCGAAAGTAATAATTAGTAGTAATAGTTGATAACTATTAATTAATAAATTTGCTATTTATTGTCTGTGATCCATAAAACAGCAATAGTTAATTCAAAAGCAAAAATTTCAGACAATGTTGAAATAGGCCCTTATTGTATTATAGGTCCAGAAGTCGAAATAGGACCAAACTCGGTCTTACATTCTCATGTAAACATTATTGGAAATACAATTATAGGAAAGAATAACCAAATATATCCTTTCTCATCTATTGGAACTCCTCCTCAAGACTTAAAATATAAAGGTGAAAAAAACTTATTAGTTATTGGTAATAACAATAAGTTTAGAGAATATGTAAATATAAACCCTGGAACAGAACAAGGTGGTGGAATAACCAGAATTGGAGATAATAATTTATTTATGGTTTATTGTCATGTAGCACATGACTGTTTGATATCGAATAATATTGTTTTAGCTAATAACGTTCAAGTAGGTGGGCATGTTACTATTCAAAACAATGCAATAGTTGGTGGGAGCTGTGCCATACATCAATTTTCTAGAATAGGAGAATATGCAATGATAGGAGGAATGACTGGTGTTTTGAGTGATGTAATTCCATTTGGTTTATCAATGGGTAATAGAAATAATTTAACAGGTCTAAACCTTATTGGGTTAAGAAGATCTAAAGTTTCAAATGATAATATAAAAAAAATACAATTGGCATATAAAAATATATTTAAAAACAATAGTTATAGAGAAAATATGGATGGACTTAATAGTGATCTTAAAAACAATAAGTTTGTCAAAAAAATACTTAATTTTATAAATTCAGATAAAAAAAGACCTATATCTCTTCCACCTAGCAAATAATGATAGGACTTTTTTTAGGAGAAAAAGATTTACCAAATGAAATTATAAAAAAAATAGAGAGAAAAAAGATTAAATATTTCATTATAGATCTTACAAAAAATAATAAATTTAAAAAAAATAAGAATAGTTTTTTCATAAATATAGGTAAATTTGGTGAAATTCTAAAACTAATTAAATCAAAAAAATGTGATAAAGTTATATTTGCTGGAAATATAATTAAACCTAAAATATCAAAACTAAAATTAGACTTAAAAGGACTTTTTTATATCCCAAGAATAGTTAAAGCATCAAAATTAGGAGATGCAGCAATATTAAAAGTTTTAATAAAAATTTTGTCTGAAAATAAAATTAAAGTTATTAAATTAAATACTTTCAATCCAGAATTAACTTTAAAGAAAGGAGTCTATACAAAAATTAGACCAAATTTGTTGGAAAAAGAGCAAATACTGAAAGGCATTAGAGCATTAAAAAAAATAAATTCTTACAATCATACGCAAGCAGTAATTATAAGAGATAATAAGATCATTTCTAGAGAAACAAGAAAAGGTACGAAAGAAATGATAAAATCTGTGCCAAAATCCAAAATAAAAAAAGGTATTTTAATAAAATTGCCTAAAGCAAAACAAGATTTAAGGGTAGACTTACCCTCAATAGGTATCGATACATTTAAAGATTGTAATAAAGTTGGCATCAAAGGAATTGTGGTTAAATCAAATCAAAATATTATATTAAATAAAGAAGCCTCTATTAAATATGCCAATCAAAACAAACTCTTTCTCATCGTTATATGAAAAAAATTTTTGTTCTTACAGGTGAACCTTCGGGGGATATATTAGCATCAGAGGTAATAAAACAATTAAAAACAAAAAGATCTGATTTAGAGTTTTTAAGCGTTGGTGGAACAAATTTGGAAAAATTAGGTATTAGGACAATCTATGATCAAAAAGAAATAACCTATATAGCGTTTACTGATATATTATTAAACTTTTTTAAAATAAAGCGTAAAATAAAACATACAGTTAATGAAATCTTGAAATTTAATCCAGATATTTTATTTAGTGTCGATAGTCCAGATTTTACATTAAGAGTGGCAAAATTAGTAAAAGAAAAAAACCCAAAAATCAAAATAATTCATTTTATTGCTCCTAAAGTTTGGGCATGGAGAGAGGGCAGGGTAAAGAAAATGAAGAAATTTTTAGACCATATTCTATTACTTTTTAAGTTTGAAAAAGAATATTTTGATAAAGAAAAACTAACTAATACTTTTGTAGGCCATCCTTTGTTAGATAAAAAAATTAATGAAAATATCCAAATAGATCAATTTCTAGATAAAAAAAATATTATATCAATTTTTCCTGGAAGCAGAATTTCAGAAATTAACCATCATATGCCAATTCTAATTAATTTTATTAAAAAAATGAATATCAAAGATCCCAATTATAATTTCATATTTCATGCAACTGATAAAAATAAAGAACTTATATCGAGTTATAATTCAAAAGAACATATACAAAATCTAGAAATTATTAATGATGATAAAATTAAAACTTCAGTTTTAAAAAAATCAATTTTTGCGGTAGTAAAATCTGGAACAGTTTCTTTAGAGGTTTGTAAAATGAATGTTCCATCAATAATTATCTATAAGATGAATTTTGTTAATTTTTATTTAGCAAAACTTCTATTAAGTATAAAATTTGTTAATATGATAAATATTATTAATAATAGAGAAGTTATTCCTGAATTGATACAATCAGAATGTAATGCTGAGGAAATATTTAAAAGTGTTTACTATTTTCTAAAAAAACCAAATTTAATTGTGAAACAAAAAGAAGAAATAAAAAAAACTCTTGAAACCTTGACTTCTGCTAGCTCTTCGTCTGAAGAAGCATCAAATATTATTTTATCATATATTTCCTAATCTTTTTATTACCTCGTTTTTTCCAAGAGACAATATTATATCATATATTCCTGGACCAAATTTAGATCCAGTTAACATTATTCGTAATGGCTGCCCAATGCCCTTGAAATTTATATTATTCAATTTTATTAACTCATTTACTATTTGTTCTAAATTTTCTCTATCAAAAACATCTAATTCTGCAATCTTCTCTTTAAATAGATGTATTATTTTTTTCGCTTCATCGTTTATCAGTTCTTTATCCTTTTCATCAAAAGCAACTTTATCATTTAATATGTATTTAGAATTGTTAAATATATCTTCAAGTGTTTTTGCTTTGTTTTTTAAAAATATCAAAGAGCTTTTTATTGTATTTTCTTTTTCTACTTTGATTTTTTCCTTATAAATCTCACAGTATTCTTTTAACTTTTTATACAAAATATTTTCTTCACTTTTTTTAATGTAATATTCATTCATAGAAAGAATTCTACTCATATCAAGTTTTGAAGGTGATTTACCTATTCCCTCTAAATTAAAAAGTTTTATACCTTCATCTATGTTAAAAATTTCCTTATCTTTATAAGACCATCCTAACCTCAGAAGATAATTTCTAAGTGCCTCAGGTAGAATCCCAATTTTCGAGTAATCTTCTAATGTTGAAGCGTTATCTCTTTTTGATAGTTTTTTACCATCTATTGTATGAATAAGAGGTATATGCGCAAATTGTGGAATATCCCATCCTAGTGCCTCATATATCTGAATTTGTTTAAAAGTATTAATTTTATGGTCATCTCCTCTTATAATATGTGTCATTTCCATATTATGATCATCAACAGACGCAGATAAATTATATGTTGGCGTTTCATCCTTTCTTAAAATAACAAAATCCTCAATAGTATTATTCTCAATCTCTACATTTCCTTGCACTAAGTCTTTTAGTAGAGAAGTACCTTCGATTTTACTTTTAAATCTTATAACTGGTTTTATATCCTTTGGGGCTTGATCTTCAGAAATATCTCGCCATTTTCGATTATACACATAAGGAATTTTTTTTTGTTTAGCTCTTTTCTTCTGTTCTTCTATTTCCTCTGTACTACAATAGCATTTATATGCATTTCCATTTTCTAATAATCTTTTAGCAATAGTTACGTGTTCATCAATCATTTTTGATTGGATATACTCTTCACCATCATGTTCAATTCCCATCCATTTTAAAGAGTTAATTATTTGAATCTTATGTTCTTCTTTAGATCTTTCTTTATCAGTATCTTCTATCCTTAAATAAAATTTACCTGATTTATTTTTTGAATATAACCAATTAAATAGAGCTGTTCTTACCCCACCAATGTGAAGAGGACCGGTAGGAGAAGGAGCAAATCTAGTTGCTACTTTTTTCATGGAATTTATTTAGACTATTTTACTGAAAGTTTCTATATAAAGATACAAGAATTCCTTGAACTTTTACTCTATCTGGGCCAAAAATTTTTGTTTCGTAATTTCTATTTGCACTTTCTAATGCAACAGTTTTACCTTTTCTTCTAATTCTTTTCAACATAGCCTCATGATCATCAATTAAAGCTACTACGATTTTTCCATTATCTGCAGTATCTGCTTTTTTAACAATAACAGTATCACCATCATTAATTCCAGCTTCAATCATAGAATCACCTTGGACCTTTAAACCAAAAAATTCTCCATCTTTTTCAATGTTTGCTGGCAGCGGAATTCTTGAAACTTCATTCTGTATAGCCTCAACTGGAGTTCCTGCAGCAATTTTTCCAAGAACAGGGATCTCTGTATCGTTAGAATTATTTAAATTTTCCTCATCTAATCCTCCCTTAATAACGCTTGGAGAAAAACTATTATAAATATCATTTGCAGATGCAGTTTCAGGTAACTTAATTACTTCTAATGCTCTTGCCTTGTGGGCTAATCTTTTAATGAAGCCTCTTTCTTCTAATGCACTGATAAGTCTGTGAATTCCAGATTTTGATTTTAAACTTAATGATTCTTTCATTTCTTCATATGAAGGGGACACACCTGTAGATCTCAACTTTTTGTTGATAAAAAGAAGCAGGTTTTTTTGTTTTTTAGTTAACATAGAACAAATTAAGTACATTGATGTTCTATAAAAGTTCCTTAATTTATACAACAGCTAAAATGCTATAAAAATTGCGGAAAATTTCTATAAAAGAGAAAAAATATTATTATTTTCCAAGTTTTTTAAAAGTGATTCACCAATTAAAAAACAGCTGATAGAGGTCCTGTTTTTTATTTCAAGCAACTCATCCTTTGTTTTTAGACCACTCTCAGAAATTAGAGGTGAAGAGTGGTTTGATACAACATTATATATATCATAAGTTGTATTTATCTCAGTTTTAAGAGTTTTCAGGTTTCGGTTATTTATTCCAATCAAAGCATCAGGATATTTTACTGATTTTTCTGCTTCCTCAACAGTATGAACCTCAACAATTACACTCATATTATGTTTTAAAGCTTCCTCGTAAATTTCATCTGCAGTTTTTTCAGAAATACCGGCTAATATAATCAGGACTGCATCAGCACCATAACTTTTTGCCAAAGGCACTTGAAATTTATCAACAAAAAAATCTTTACAAAGAATAGGTAATTCAATTTTTTTTTTAATTTCAGAAATATGAGATAAATTTCCTAAAAAAAAGTCTTCCTCAGTTAATACAGACAAACAAGTAACGTTCTTAGAGTTATATATATTTGCAATTTTTACAGGGTCGTAATTATCTATCAAAATACCTGCAGATGGACTAGCTTTTTTTATTTCAGCAATTACAGATATCTTATTTTCTGAGTTATTAGTTTGTATTTTTTTCTTAAAATCAAAAAAAACATCCTTTTCATTAATTGATTCTATCAAGTTCTTAATATCAATTTCACTTTTTAATTTTTCAATTTTAATCTTTTTTTGATCAATTATTTTTTTAAGAATATTTTCAGACATTCTGTATATTTTTTACATATTTGAATGCAGCTCCAGATTTAATAAACCCTCTGGTATAATTATAAGCAATTTTAAAATCATCATATTTTTCGGAAACTATTAATCCTGCTGCAGCATTTAGACATACTGCTTTTGAAAAATCATTATCTTCTCCTTGAAAAATATTTAAAATTTTATCAGAATTAAATTTAGCATCATCTCCTACTAAATTTTCAAAATTATCAGCATTAACATTTAACTCATTTGGATCAATAATAAACTCAGATATTTGATTGTTCTTCAGTTGCACAACATTAGTTTTAGCGTAAGGTGATATTTCATCTAGACCATCCTCACTATTTACAATCCATGCAAATTTTAAATTTAGATTTTTTAGTGCATTTGCAAAAACTTTTAGAAGTTTATTATCAAAAACACCAATTACCTGCCTTTCAACAAGCGCCGGGCTACTTAATGGACCTATCATATTAAAAATAGTCCTTTTTCCAATTTTTTTTCTTGTTGGACCAACATATTTCATTGCTGAGTGGTAATTTGGAGCGAACATGAAGCCAAAATTGTTATTTTCAATCTGTTCCTCGATTTGATTTGGTTCCAAGTTGATATTTATATTTAAGGCTTCAAGAACGTCAGCTGACCCACATTTAGATGAAACTGCTTTATTTCCATGCTTTGCAACTTTTACACCCATGCTTGCTAACAAAAGCGCTGATGCTGTTGAAATATTTAGAGTATCTTTTCCATCTCCACCAGTACCACAAGTATCAATGCAATTTTCAGCTTTCACTCTTTTTGACTTATCTCTCAATATATATACACCTCCAGCTATTTCATCTGAAACCTCACCTTTATCGGACAATAAAGTTAAAAAATCATAAATTTGTTGATCATTTGCCTCACCATTCATTAAAATCTTAAATGCACTTTTACTCTCATCAAAATTTAAATTTATTTTGTTTCTGAGCTTTTCTAAAAAATGATCCATTTTTACTCTTTTACAAAGTTCTCTAAAATTTTTAAACCATATTTTGTTTTGATACTTTCAGGATGAAATTGAACTCCATGGATTTTGTATTCTTTATGCATAACACCCATTATTGTCCCATCAGATGTACTAGATGTAATTTTTAAATCTTTAGATAAGGATTTGCTATCAATTACTAAACTATGATATCTGGTAGCTAAGAAGTTTTTTGGTAAATTTTTTAAAATACCAATTTTTTTATTTTTAATATTACTTGTTTTTCCATGTACAAGTTTTTTAGCTTGAATTATCTTTGAACCAAATACTTGACCAATAATTTGATGACCTAAGCAAACACCAAGTATTGGCATTTTTTTATATAAATTTTTTACTATCTTTAAACAGTTTCCAGCTTGATTGGGGTTTCCAGGACCTGGAGATATTACAATTTTGTTATACCCTTTTTTTAAAATAGAATGATGATCTACTTTATCATTTCTATAAACATCTACTTTAGAAAAGGATGAAAGATAGTGATATAAATTGAATGTGAAACTATCGTAATTATCAATTAAAATTATTTTCATCTTTTACTCCAAAGCCTTAATTAAAGCTTTTGCTTTATTTACTGTTTCTTTAAATTCATTAATTGGTTTACTATCAGCAACAATTCCTGCTCCAGACTGTACATAAAATTTTTTATCTTTTGAAATTGCCGTTCTAAGTGCAATGCAAGTATCAAAATCGCCATTTGCAGAAAAATAACCAATACCACCAGCATAAACTTTTCGCCTCGTTGTCTCTAATTCATCAATAATTTCCATAGCTCTTATTTTAGGAGCACCCGATACTGTCCCAGCAGGAAAACCAGCTAATAATGTGTCAAATTTGCCAAATTTTTTATTAAATACACCTTCAACATTGGAGACTATGTGCATTACATGTGAATATCTCTCTATCTTAAAACTTTCGGTTACTTTAACAGAGTTAATTTTAGAAACTTTTCCAGTATCATTTCTTCCAAGATCAAGAAGCATTAAGTGTTCAGAAAGCTCTTTTTTATCTTTTAAAAGATCCTTTTCATAAAATTTATCTTCTTTTTTATTTTTGCCTCTAGGTCTTGTACCAGCTATAGGTCTAATAGTTATCTTATTATCTCTAAGTCTCACAAGTATCTCAGGACTCGCACCTATAATTTGGAAATCTTCAAAGTTAAAAAAATACATGAAAGGGGAAGGGTTAGTAATTCGTAATTTTTTATAAATATCTATTGGCTCTTTATTTAGATCAGTTTCGAACCTTTGACTTAGAACAACTTGAAAAATATCTCCTATTTTAATATAATTTTTAGCTTTTGAAACATTGCTGAGGAATTTCTTTTTTGAGATATTTGATTTAACTTTTGGTTTGGATATCTTGGTTTTTGACTGATTTATTTTGTAATTATAGTTTGCTAAAAAAATCATTTCTTCTATTTCTTTTTGAATTTGGTCATACTTAGCTTGATAATTTTTGATTTTTTCATCAAAAAAACAATTAACTATAAAAAATAATTTTTTTTTAACATTATCAAAAACAACTAGATTTTTTGGTCTCAAAATTCTTGCATCAGGAATTTTAAGGTCATCTTTTGCACTATTTGGAATTTTCTCAATATATCTTATTGCATCATAAGAGAAATAACCTGAAATAATTGAGCTAATTGGTGGTAATTCACTTGGTATTTTAAAATTAAAATTTTCGATTATTTTCTCAATATTATCTTTCGGGGTTCCTCTTAATTTCTTTCTTTTATTTCCATAATTTAAAACACAGCTATTATTATTAAATTCCCAAATCTTATCAGGATTTTTACCAAAAATTGTATATCTACCTTTTATGAAACCTTTTTCTACAGACTCGAATACGAAGCTATTTCTTACATTTAAGAAGTTATTAATTAAATTTTCTATTTCTTTTAAGCCACTTGACTTTATCGAATGGTAAAGAACTTGATTTTTACTTTTTTTGTGATTTTTCTTGAATAACTTTAGATCAATATTCAACATTATCTAAAATAATTTTTAACTCTATCAATTGTCTGATTGAAAATTTTTACCTTATATTTTGAATTTAAAGATAGATCATAGGATGTATAAACATCATTAATAATATCGTTATTTGCTTTAGTAGAATATTCTTTAACATTATCAGTATTTTTTTCCATATCTGCATAATAAATATTCTTAATTTTTGTAAGAAAAACTTTATTTGTTTCCCCAGTTACTAAAGAGAAACTTTCTTTTGGTAATGTGTATAAAAGTTTTAAAGAATCTGGGTCAAAAACTTCGTAATCATTACTGTTTTTAATAGTTACAGTCTTAATATTATTTGTATCTTTTGATAATTTCAAAAACTCATCATCATTAAATATTTTTTCGTCAATTTTCTCAAAAAGACTTTTATTAAATTCAAATTTCTTTTTTAAAATTACGTTATTTTTAACGATTTCTAAAAATTTTGGATCATTTTTGTTTGGAATTTTTTTATTAATATTTGATATTTCAAAAATTACATAATAATCATTTTTGTCAACTAGTTGTATTTTATCCTGGTTTCTTTTTGAGTAAATTTCTTCAAGTATTTCATCAGAATCATCATTCAAGACAAAATTATTAATTTCATTTAGTTTAAAATTATAAATTTCATTAATTTCTCTAATATTTGATCCGTTTAAAATATTATTTTCTATTTCATCAATTTTCTTAAAAAATTCATCATTAAACTCATCTATTTCTATTAGATTTTTAGGAGTAATTTTTGCATAAGTCACATCAATAAAATCAATTTTTAAAATTTCTTGATTATTTTTAATGAAATCCTCAACTTCTAATTTAGTTGCAGTTTTATCATGAACTAAGTCTAAATCTAAAAATTCGATCTCAATTTTTTTATTTTCATTGATATATATTTTATTTTTTAAAAAATAAGGCGACTTAATTCCTCCACTAATATAATTAAATAAATTTTCTTTTAACTCTTGTTTCTTTAATGAATTTTCAAATGTCGAAGCACTTAAGTTATTTTCTAATAGAAATTTTTCATACTTAACTCTTGAAAACTTCTTATTATCACCCAGTAGGATTGGATTAGATCTTATTTTATTTGCCAACGCTTCCTCTGACATTGATACATTTAATTCTTTAATTTCCATCTCAATCAATTTTTCAGATACTAATTCTGATAAAATATTTTCAATAATATTTTTATCTATATTTGCTTTTATAATATCATTAGTGAGTCTTGACTCGTTTATAAAATTTACAAAATCTTTTGATGAAATTGCTTGATTATTAATCTTAGCAACATTGTTAGTATTACCTCCACTAAAAACACTGCCCATACCCCAAAATACAAATGGAATTATAATAATTCCGACAAGTACTCCAGCTAATTTTGAATTTGAGAAACCTCTTAATTTATTTATCATATTCTATAGTCTTTATTTATTGATCTAAAAAAAAATAAACATATAAATTATATTAATCTTTATGACAAATAATAAAATGTATTTCATTGCTAATTGGAAGATGTTTGGGTCAGTTAAGTCGGTTAATTCATTAAATAAAGTAATAAGTTATTCAAAAACGAAGAAACTCAAAGCCAATATTATTTATTGTCCACCTTATACATTGATCAAATCTTTTGTAGATAAAACAAAAAAATCAAATATTAAAATTGGTGCTCAAGATTGTCATACACAAATAAACTATGGACCTTTCACAGGAGCTATAAGCTCAAAGATGATTAAAGATTTAGGAGGTAAGTTTGTTATAATTGGACACTCAGAAACGAGAGCTGAAAATGATAATAAAAAAATTAATTTAAAGATTAAGTCTGCACTTAATGAAAAATTAAATGTCATTTTATGCATAGGCGAAAAATTGATTGATAAAAGAAAAAATAAAACAAAATATGTTTTAAAAAAACAATTACTTGAAGGTTTAAAAAATTTGAAGAATTTAAATCAAGTTATAATTGCCTATGAACCTGTTTGGTCGATTGGTACAGGCATTATTCCTAGTGAAAATAATTTAAAAAAAAATATTACGTTTATAAGAAACACCTTAAAGATTTCAAAAAAATTTACAAAATCTAAGATTTTATATGGAGGCTCTGTAAACCCAAAAAATATAAAAAATTTAATGAGAATCGATAATATTGATGGTTTTTTGATTGGTGGAGCTTCAACAAATGAAAAAATATTTATTGATATAATGAAAAAATCAATTAATTAGGCGTCGTGGAAAACATACTATTAATTATAAATATAATATTAGCAGCAATCCTAGTATTGCTAGTTTTGTTCCAAAAATCTGAAGGCGGAGCTTTGGGTATTGGAGTTTCTCAAGATAACTTTATGTTTTCAAGGTCGGCTGGGAATTTTATGACTAAAGCAACGGCTATTGTTGCAACGTTATTCATAATTTGTAGTCTAGGATTAACTATTATTTCACGAGGAGATCTTCCTTCAAACACGTCTGTAATTGATAAAATAGAAGAAAATGCAGATGATGCTCCTAAATTACCAGAAAATAATAATTAATACTTTTATTTTTACAAATCATTGGCTATAACATAATTCCATGGCGCGATATATATTTGTCACTGGCGGCGTGGTTTCATCACTTGGTAAAGGTTTATCATCAGCATCACTAGGATATTTGCTAAGATCACAAGGTTATAAGGTAAGAATAAGAAAAATGGATCCATATTTAAATGTTGATCCTGGAACAATGAGTCCATTTCAACATGGTGAAGTTTTTGTAACTGATGATGGCGCTGAAACAGATTTAGATTTAGGACATTACGAAAGATTTACAAATATCTCAGCCAAACAATCTGACAACATTACTACAGGTAGAATTTATAGTGATATCATAAAAAAAGAGAGAAGAGGAGGTTATCTTGGAAAAACAGTTCAAGTTATTCCACATGTTACAAATAGAATTAAAGAGTTTATAAAAAAAGATATAACAAATGAAGATTTTGTAATTTGTGAAATTGGAGGAACAGTTGGAGATATTGAGAGTTTACCATTTTTAGAAGCTATAAGACAGTTTTCAAATGATAATGGTAGATCAAAATCATTATTTATTCATTTAACATTTGTTCCATTTTTAAAATCTTCAGATGAAATTAAAACAAAGCCAACACAACATTCTGTTAAAGAATTAAGAAGTATAGGAATTCAACCAGATATAGTGATCTGTAGATCTCAACAGTCTATTCCTTTAGATCAAAGAAGAAAAATATCCTTATTTTGTAATGTCGATATTGCTAATGTTATAGAAACAGTTGATGTAAAAACTATTTATGAAGCCCCAATAAGTTTCTTTAATCAGAAATTAGATAAGCAGGTTTTAAAATTTTTTAAAATAAAATCTAGAAAAAAACCAAACTTGCTCCCTTGGAAAAAAATTACAAATATAGTTTTAAAAACAAAAAGAACAGTAAATATTGCTGTGATAGGCAAATATGTAAACTTAAAAGATGCTTATAAATCACTTGATGAAGCTCTTACGCATGGTGGAATTTCAAATAAAGTTAAAGTTAACTTGGTAAGAGTTGAATCAGATAAACTTAGATCAAAAGAAATTAAATCAAAATTAAAGAATGTATCAGGAATATTGATACCTGGAGGGTTTGGTAAAAGAGGAACGGAAGGAAAAATTGAAGCAATCAGATATGCAAGAGAGAGAAAAATACCTTTTCTTGGTATTTGTTTTGGAATGCAAATGGCAATGATTGAATTTGCAAGAAATATTCTTAAAATTAAAAAAGCTGGCTCTAGTGAACTAGATAACAATTGTTTTCCCGTAATAGGATTAATTGATGAATGGAGCAAAGATGGAAAAATTATAAAAGGAACTGATAAAAATCTTGGAGGAACAATGAGATTAGGTCTATATGAGGCAAAACTAAGAAATAATTCTGCCATAAAAAATATCTATAAATCCAACATGATTAAAGAGAGACACAGACATAGATATGAGGTCAATATAAATTTAATGCAAAAATTTGAAAAAAAAGGCTTGATGTTTTCAGGAATTTCTCCTGACAATCAATTACCTGAAATTATTGAACTTAAAAATCATCCATGGTTTATTGGAGTTCAATTTCATCCAGAATTTAAATCTAGACCTTTGAATCCTCATCCTTTATTCTCTTCATTTATTAAAGCTGCAAAATCTTTTAATGGAAAATAAAATAGTTAATTGTAACGGTATACAAATTTCAAACAAAAATAAAATTTGTTTAATATCTGGTCCTTGTCAACTTGAGACCGAGCAACATGCTTTGGACATGGCAGGTAAAATTAAAGAAATTACAACAAAGTATAATATAGGATTTATTTATAAAACCTCTTTTGATAAGGCTAACAGAACAAGCTTGAAAGGCAAAAGAGGAGCTGGTTTAGAAAACTCCCTGCCTGTATTTGATAAAATCAAAAAAGATATTAACGTACCCGTTCTTACTGATATACATAATGAAGAACAATGTTCCCTAGTTTCTCATCACGTAGATGTTCTTCAAATACCAGCGTTTCTTTGTAGACAAACAGATTTATTAATTGCTGCTGCTAAAACCAATAAAATTATTAATGTGAAAAAGGGTCAATTCCTAGCACCATGGGATATGGTGAATGTAACCAAAAAAATTTCTGATAGTGGTAATGAAAATATTTTAGTGACCGAAAGAGGAGCAAGCTTTGGTTATAATACATTGGTCTCAGATATGAGGTCTATTCCCATCATGGCAAAAAATGGTTATCCAGTAGTGTTTGATGGAACTCATTCAGTGCAACAACCTGGTGGTCTAGGTGAAAAAAGTGGTGGTCAAAGAGAATTTGTTGAGTATTTGTCGAGAGCAGCAGTTGCAGTAGGCGTTGCAGCAATTTTTTTGGAGACACATCAGGACCCTGATAATGCTCCATCAGATGGTCCAAACATGGTCCCATTAGACAAATTAGACGAGTTAATTAATCAAATTGTAGAAATAGATAATTTAGTTAAAAAGTAAAAATGGAACTGATAATTGATTTAATAAATTTAATTTCTTTATTCTTTTAATGAGTAAAATACATCGAGTTGTAGCCAGACAGGTTTATGATAGTAGAGGAAATCCCACCATTGAGGCTGAAGTATTTTCAAATAATTTAAGTGCGTCAGCAATTTGTCCCTCAGGCGCTTCAACAGGAACTTTTGAGGCGTATGAAAAAAGAGATAAGAGTAATAAAAAATACTTAGGAAAAAGTGTTTTAATACCAGTTGCAACTGTTAATAAATTAATTTCAAAAAAATTAAAAAATCAAAACATCCATGACCAAGAAAGAATAGATAGTATTCTTATTAAATTAGATGGAACTAAACAAAAAACAAAGTTAGGTGCGAATACAATATTGGCTGTATCAATGGCTGCAAAAAAACTATCGGCAAAAGTTAAAAAAATACCTTTATATAAAAATTTTATTGTTAAAAAAAATTTTAAACTACCCTTTCCTTTAATGAATATTATTAATGGAGGTGCACATGCTGATAATGGCCTTAGAATACAAGAGTTTATGATTAGACCTGATAAAGCAAAATCATTTAATGATGCTGTCAGAATGTGTTTTTTAGTAATTAACAATTTAAAAATATTATTAAAAAAAGCTGGTCACTCTATTAATGTAGGTGATGAAGGAGGTTTTGCACCAATGATAAGTGATAATGAAAGTGCATTAAAACTTATAGTTCAAGCTATAAAAAAATCAGGTTTTAAAAATGGTAAAGATATATCAATTTGTTTAGATGTTGCAGCAAATGAATTAATTAAAAAAGGCAAATATTCAATTCATTCTAAAAATTACATAAGTGTTGATCAATCAATTAAAAAATACTTACAACTTATTAAAAAATATCAAATTAAATCAATTGAGGACCCATTTGGTGAAGATGATTGGAAGGCATGGTCAAAATTTGTAAATGGAACAAGAAATAAAACACAAATAATAGGTGATGATCTTTTTGTAACTAATCTTGAAAGATTAAAAATAGGCTTTCTAAACTTATCTGCAAATAGTATTTTAATAAAATTGAACCAAATTGGAACTGTAACCGAGACGTTAGAGGTAATAAAATTTGCTCAACTTATTGGTTTTAAAACAATCATCTCACATAGATCTGGTGATACCGAAGATACATTTATTGCTGATTTAGCAGTAGGTACCAATTCAAATCAAATCAAAACAGGATCTCTTGCTAGATCAGAAAGAATAGCAAAATATAACCAACTAATTCGTATTGAAGAAGATCTTGGTAGATCATCCAAAATGAATAAAATTGATTAATGATAGAAAAATTAAAAAAGAACTATTTTATTCTTATCATCACATTCTTGTTTATCTATTTTTTCTTTAATTTATTAGATGGTGACAGAGGTCTCATTTCTTACATGGAAAAGAAAGACATATATGAGCAACTTAAAAACGAGCAAATTACTCTAAATAGCAAAATAGAAGATTTAGAGCACAAAAATTCACTTTTAACAGAAAATATTGATCTAGATTTCATAGAAATATTAATAAGAGAAAAGTTTTTATTTGGAAAAGAAGGCGAGACTACCTATATAATCAAAGACAATGGAAATCAAAAATAGACCAAGACACCCTGAAAAAGTTAATAAACCGATTAATCCTATTAAAAAGAAACCTGAGTGGATTAGATCCAAGCTACTAAATAGTAAAGAATTTTTTTTAACTAAAACAGTTGTCAATAAAGATAATCTTGTAACAGTTTGCCAAGAAGCAAACTGCCCTAATATTACTGAATGTTGGAGCAAAAGGCACGCAACTCTTATGATAATGGGTGATACATGTACAAGAGCATGCGCATTTTGTGATGTAAAAACAGGAAAACCAGAAAAATTAGATCAATTTGAGCCAATTAAAATAGCGAATGCAGTTAAAAAATTAAGTTTAAGGCATGTTGTTATTACATCTGTTGATAGAGACGACCTTTCTGATGGTGGTTCAAATCATTTTCATGATGTTATTGTTGCAACAAGAAAAAAAAACCCAAATACCACAATCGAAGTTTTAACGCCTGATTTTTTAAGAAAAGGAGAAGCTTATAAAAGAGTATTGGAAGCAAGCCCAGATGTTTTTAATCACAATATTGAAACTGTTCCAAGTCTTTATGTAAAAGTTAGACCAGGGGCAAGATATTTTGGATCATTAGAGCTTTTAAAAAATTCAAAAAAATTCAATAAAAATGTTTTTACAAAATCAGGAATTATGGTTGGATTTGGAGAAACAAAAGATGAAATAATTCAAGTTATTGATGATCTAAGATCTGCAGAAGTTGATTTCTTAACTATAGGTCAATATCTTCAACCTTCAGCTAAACATTTTCCATTAAATAGGTATTACCATCCAGATGAATTTAAAGAGCTAGGAAAAATAGCAAAATCCAAAGGATTTTTGTTAGTATCTTCATCACCTTTAACAAGATCTTCTTATCATGCTGATGAAGATTTTAATAAACTTAAAAATAATAGAAAAAATATTCATTAATGCCAAAAGCATCAGTTAAGAGATTAATTGATAACAAAAAAGATAAACTCATAGAGTTTGTTTTAGATATTGAAAAATACCCTGAATTTGTTCCATTCTGCCAGGGTTCAAAAGTATATGAAAGAAAACAAAAAGGAGATTTAACACTTATTGTTGCAGATCTAACAATTGGAAAAGGGCCTTTTGTAGATACCTATAAAAGCGATGTAAAATTTAATAAAAAAGATGACACAATTTTTGTAACAAATATAGATGGTCCTTTAAATTATTTAGAAAATAATTGGAAATTTCAGGAGCAAGGAGATTTAACAGAGGTGACTTTTGATGTAGATTTTGAAATTAAAAATAAATTTTTGAATATTTTAATGACCAAGTCTTTTCAGTTTGGTCTTGAAAAAATAGCTGATGCATTTCAGAATAGAGCTGAAAGTTTATAACATATTCAAAATCATTTTAAGAGCTTTCTTGGCAGTTGTTTTTTGAATTGAAGTTCTTATTTTACTTTTAAATAAGTTTTTCTTTATAATTATTTTACTTCCTTTCTTAAGACCAATATAAACTAGGCCAACTGGTTTTTCTTTTGTGCCACCATTTGGACCTGCCACTCCTGTGATTGAGATTGATATATTTGATTTACTAATTTTACTTAAATTTTTAAGCATTGATAAACAGGTTTCATAGCTAACTGCTCCATGCTTTGTAATAGTTTTTTTTGGAACTTTAAGCAATTTTACTTTTGCATTATTGGAATAAGTCACTAACCCCATATTAAACACTTTAGATGATCCACTAATAGATGTAATTGAACTTGCTAAAAGTCCTCCGGTGCAAGACTCAGCAAAGGATACTGTTAGTTTTTTTTTAGTCAGTAGCTTTACAATTTTAAACGATAATTTATTCATGAGGTAACAATCATATAAAAGACAAGAATTGCTACTACATACAAACCAGCACAAACATCATCCATTATAACACCAAAGCTATTCTTAAAATTTTTATCGTAATAACTTACTGGGTATGGTTTTGCGATATCAAAAATTCTAAAAAGAATAAACATTATAAAATAAAAGGTTAGCACCCTTGCTGGATCTGTTTGTTCTTTATGGGCAATTTCATAAAGGCAAATTGGTATTGATTGACCAATAAACTCGTCAATAACTATCTCTTTTGGATCTTTATTTGTTAAATCTTTAATAAATAAATTTACTGCAAAAAGTGAAATTATAAAAATACCTACTAAAAAAAACAAAAAAGTATCTGCTGGAACTGAAAAAATATGAAATAATATATATAAAAAGATTACAGTTACTAAAGATGCGTAACTCCCAGGTATTCTCGGCAATTTTCCAATGCCAAACATTGTAACAAATAAATAATTTATTTTTTTAAGCATAATAATTTAAAGATACTATCACTTCACATGCGATAGCCTCTTCTTTTCCAATCAAACCTAACTTTTCAACTGTTTTACCTTTTAAATTAATTTGATTTTTATTTATATTGAGCAAATTAGACAATGAAGTAATAATTTCTTCTCTATATTTTGATACTTTAGGTTTTTCACAAATTAAATTTATGTCAACATTATTTATAAAATATCCTTCTTTATCGAGATTTTTCAAAATAGGAGACAACATATTGGTTGATCTTATATTTTGAAATCTTCTTTTGTTGCTCGGATAAAGAGTTCCAATATCTTTTTTTCTCATAGCACCAAGTAGTCCATCTATTATGGCATGTATAATTACATCTCCATCCGAATGACCTTTTAGACCTGAATGGAATGGAATTTTTATTCCCCCAAGGTATAATTTTTTGTTTTTAATTAATCTATGTATATCAAATCCAATTCCATAAAAATTTCGAATATTGATTTTATTTAAATCAGACTTTGTTGTAATTTTAAAATTATTTTCTTCACCTTTTATAAATTTAATTTTTTTTTTATTGTTTAAAAATAATGTTGCTTCATCAGTAATTTTTTTATTGTTTAATTTGGAGAGATTGAACAAATATTTAAAATTAAAACATTGCGGTGTCTGGGTGAAAAGCAAATTTTCTCTATTCAAATTCTGAATTTTATTTTTAATTCTATATTTTATTGAATTATCTGTTGTAAGATAAGGAACTACTGCCTTATTCTTTTTTAGATTTAAGTTTAGTTTTTTTAATAATCTTATTGAGAAATTTGGGCGTGCCGCATCATGAATAAAAACATTTGTAAATTTTTTGTTCTTTATAAAATTTAATGCCTTTTGTGATGATTGATATCTTTCTTTGCCTCCTTTAATGACTTTAATAGATTTATCCTTAATACTTTTAATTGGAATATTTGATACAATTATTATTGACTTGAATAACTTAGATTTTATTGCCTTGTCTACTGAATGCATAAATAAGGGTTTATTTATATAATTTGTAAATTGTTTTGGATTATTTGATTTAAATCTCTTACCTTTACCTGCGGCTAGTAGTATAAAACAATTAGTCATGATTATTATAAAATTTTTTGTAATATATTTTTAAATTATGTTTGCTTTGTTAAAAAGAAATTTGTTTATCATAGTTATATTTATATTAACTATTTCCTTAGGTTTTCTTACCTTTTTAACATTTATAAATAAAAGTTTTATAAAACTTAATGAGGATAGCCTAGAAATTCTCCTTATATCTAATATCTGTTTAGTACTTTTGTTTTTTGTATTAATATTTATTGATATTAAAAATTCCATTAAGAACAATATTAATGTAAGAGGCTCAGTTGCTAACAGAAAATATATAGTTTCTTTTGCGCTATTTACACTAATTCCCTCATTATTAATTGCTATTTTTTCATTATTTATTTTTTCTTTTGCGTTAGATAAATATTTTGACAAAAAAATAACTACGGCAGTTAATAATTCATATGAAATCGCCAAAAATTATGTTGATGAAAAAAGAAATAAAATAGAGTCCGAGATAGTGCTAATAGCATTTGATTTAAATAAATATTCTGAATTGTATAAAACTGACCCTGATAGATATCAAGTTATATTAAATACTCAAAGATTTCTCCGTGATATTGATCAGCTTCATTTAATAAATCAAGACGGCAAGCTATTAAGATCTGCAGCAAACTCAGATTACAAAAAAATTGAGGACAGAGCTATGCAGATGGTAAAAAATGATGATAGACCTTTAAAGATAATAAATACTTTTGAAAATAAATCAGCAGCAGTAGTAAGATTATCTAATTATGATAATACTTTTCTATATGTATTAAAATACATTGATAAAAATATATCCAACTATCTAATCGAATCTGAGGAAGCTGTAAATTTTTACTATACGGTAGAAAATCAAAACTTAGGAATTAGAATTTCATTTGCTATAATTTACGTTACACTTGTTACACTTCTACTCTTTTTATCTATAACGATTGCTATAAGATTTTCTTCACGTTTTTTTATATCAATAAATAATTTAATAACCGCATCAGAAAGCATTGGTAGAGGAAATCTTGATACAAAAGTACCAGACTTAAAAGCAGATATTGAAATGGAACGACTAAATAAAAATTTTAATTCAATGATTGAAAGACTAAAGAATCAACAAGAGAAACTATTAACTAATGAAAGACATGAAGCCTGGGAAAATGTTGCTAGAAAATTAGCTCACGAGATTAAAAATCCTTTAACCCCAATACAATTAACTATTGATAATCTTAAGACAAAATATTTGCCAACTATTGAAAATGAAAGACAAGAAAAATACTTAAATAACCTCAAAACTATACTTAAGCAAATAAAACAAATTGAAAATTTGGTAAATGAGTTCTCTGATTTTGCTAGAATGCCAAAACCATTATTTAAACCAAATAACCTCAATAATATCATTAATGAAAATATTAGTTTGGTAAACAAATTTGATTATTCAATTAAAATTAGATTAGTTAATCATTTGTCAAAAGAAGTAGTATTAAATTTTGATAATGAACAGTTTAATAGATTATTTTTTAACTTGATAAAGAATTCTGTTGAAAGCATTCAAGAAAAAGCACTAAAAGATAGCAAAACTGAGAAAAATATAGATATAGAAATTAGACAAAGAAGAGATTATATAAACATCAATATTGTCGATACTGGAACAGGATTTAAAAATAAAAATACCAAAGATATAATAAAACCATATTTTACAACTAAAGAAAAAGGAACTGGACTAGGACTATCGATTGTAGATAAAATTATTAGTGATCATGAAGGATCTATTAAATTTTTAAATCATAAAAATGGTGCAAAAATTCAAATTATAATCCCTTACAACAAATAATGTCAGCTGAAATTTTAATAATAGATGATAATGCAGATATAAGATTAATTTTAGAAGAGTTAATAAAGGATGCGGGATACAAGACAAGACTTGCTGCAAATTTTAATCAAGCATTAACAGAAATTGATAAGAAGCTCCCAGATGTAGCGATCATTGATGTCAAATTAGATAAAGGTGATAATGATGGTATTTTATTATTAGATCATTTAAAGAAGAAAAATCCAGATTTACCTGTAATAATGATATCAGGACATGCAAATATTGAGATGGCAGTAAACTCCTTAAAATCTGGTGCATTTGAATTTATTCAAAAACCATTTGATAAAGAAAGACTTTTAAATTTTGTAAATAGAGCTGTTGAAAATTTCAATTTAAAAAATGAAAATAAAACTTTAAATACTAAACTTTTTCATACATTTGAATTAGTTGGAAAAAGCTCAAACATTTTATCTATAAAAGACCAGATAAATAAATTATCAAAATCTGAAAGTAGAATATTTATTAGTGGGCCTACCGGATCTGGAAAAGAATTAATCTCAAGGAAAATTCATAAAAACTCTAAACGAAAAGATGGACCATTTATAGTAATCAATGGGGCACTTTTGGATGCAAAAAAATATGAACTCGAGTTATTTGGAGAAGAAAAAAAAGACGGTTCAATTTTTTATGGCGCACTTGAAAAAGCATCTGGAGGTATATTATTAATAGACGAAGTAACAGAAATTCCTCTTGAGATTCAGTCTAAAATTTTAAGAGTAGTAATTGATCAAAAATTTAAAAGAATTAATAGCAATCACGACATTAAAGTTGATGTAAGAATTATTTGCACTAATAGTAAAGATGCTCAGCAAGAGATTAAATTTGGAAATTTTAGAGAAGATTTATTTCACCGATTAAATGTGTTTAATATTAAAATTGATCCTTTAAATAAAAGAATTGATGATATACCAATTTTAATCGATTATTTTATAGAAAACATTTGCGAGGCAAATAATTTTAAAAAATTCAAAATTATTGATAATAATTATTTACTGAATTATGACTGGCCTGGAAATGTTAGAGAATTGAGAAATTTGATTGAAAGAATAGCAATATTATCGCCAGGAGATGATAATGAAAGATTAATGAATATAATTAAGGAGTCATTATCAAAATCAATTGAAGATGATTTTTCTGTAACAGAGACACTAACTGTTCCATTAAAAGAGGCTAGGGAGAGTTTTGAAAAACAATATTTAGTTTCTCAATTAAAAAAATTCAGTGGAAATATATCAAAGACTGCAAAATTTATAGGCATGGAAAGATCTGCTTTACATAGGAAATTAAAACTACTTGGTGTGAAAGACTTAAATTAATGAATATTATTATTTGTGGAGCAGGCAGAGTAGGTTCTACCATTGCAAAAATGCTAATTGAGCAAAATCACTCAATTACAATGATAGATCAATCTAGCGATGATATTCAAAAGATAAATGAAACCTTAGATGTAAAAGCAATTGTTGGTAAGGCAACTTCCCCAGCAATACTAGAAAAAGCAAACACAAAAGATGCAGATATGATTATTGCAGTAACTAGGAACGATGAAATAAATATGTTGATTTGTCAAATTGCTTTCTCTTTATTCCAAGTTCCAAAGAAGATTGCCAGAATAAGATTTCAAGAATATCTTGACCCAAAATACTCTGGATTATTCAATAGAGAAAATTTACCAATTGATAATATTATTTCTCCCGAAGTTGAGATTGCAAAATCTATTCAAAGAAAATTGGAAGCTCCTGGAGCATTAGATAATGTTCCTTTTGCTGAGAACAAAATTAGATTACTAGAAATTTTAATTGATGAAAAATGTTCAATAAATGGAATAAATTTAAATGAGCTTACTAAAAAATTTCCTAAATTGAATGCATATATTCTTGGAGTTATTAGAAATGAAAATTTTATTTTATTAAAAAAAACAGATCAGCTTCAACTAAATGATAAAGCATATGTAGTTGTTAATAGTGGTCAAATGCAAGAAACTTTAACAGTATTTGGTCATAATGAAAAAATTTCAAATAAAATTTTAATTATAGGAGGTGGAAATATTGGTTTCAATCTTGCAAAAAATATTGAACAATCATTTGACTCCGCAAGAGTTAAGATAATAGAAAAAGATAAGTCCAGAGCCGAATACATTGCAAACGAATTAAACGACACAATTGTAATAAATGGGAACGGGTTAGATGAAGAAGTTTTAAATGAGGCTAATATTGATGAAGTTGAAACAGTTTTAGCCTTAACAAATGATGATGAAGATAATTTGATGGTTAGTGTGATAGTTGAAAAATTTTCGAAAGATAAAAGAACTATGGCATTAATAAACAAACCTAATTATTCATTATTACAATCGTCATTAAAAATTGATGATTTAATTGACCCAAGAATGAACACAGTATCAAGTATTTTAAAACATGTTCATAAAGGTACTATAGAAAATGCTTATACAATTTTGAACGGTGAATATGAGGTAATAGAAGCTGATATTATCGAGACTTCAGAGCTGATTAATAAACAGTTAAAAGACTCAAATTTACCTGATGAAATTAGAATTGGAGCAATTTTAAGAGATGGTAATGTTATAATACCAAGTTCAAGTTATGTTTTCCAAAAGGACGATACCGTTGTTCTTCTATCAAAAAGAGATCAATTGCCAGTTGTAGAAAACATGTTTAGAATTAGTTCAGTCTAATTTCAATATGACTAAATTTAGTTCTATTTATATTAGTTCTTTTTTATTTTTAATAAGTATTTTTTCTTTTTTTAATATAATTTACTCAAATTATTTTGATATTTTTTTTAATATTGAAAATTATGTCTATACCTTAAGTATAAGTCTTATTTCAGGTAGCTTAATATTATATTTTAATAGAAAAAATATAAAAAAAATTTCTCTTTATGAAAAAATTTTTACTGTTTTAATAGGTTATATTTTTTTTCCATTAATAATATCAATTCCCTATTATTTAAGTATTCAAAATATATCTCTCTTAAATTCGTATTTTGAAGCTATATCAGGTTTTACTTCAACTGGCTTCACAATTTTTGAAAACATTAAGCAATTAGATGAAAGCCTAATATTATGGAGATCTACCTCTCAATGGATTGGAGGAATTTATTTTCTTTTTTCAATTTTATTGCTAATTGATATTTTTGACAAAAACCTTAAACAATCATTTACAGAATATTTATCTTTTAACTATAATGAAATTTTTAAACAATCACTAAAAATTATTATAATTTATTCTTCATTAACCATATTAATTTTTATTTTATTTAAGATTGTAAATTTAAGAACGTTTGATGCGTTTAATTTATCATTATCGATAATATCTTCTGGTGGTTTTTTACCAGTAAATAGAATTGATTATTTATTTGAAAGCGATCTAAGTAAAATAATTTTATCAATTTCTATGATGTTATCTTTTTTTAGTCTTTTTTTAATTTATAACCTTCTCTTTTATAATAAAAAAAAACTTAATTATTTAAGTGAAGATTTTAATCTTTTAATTTATTTATTAATTGTAATTTCATTTTCATTTGTTTTTTTAAATTCAACCAATAACTTTCCTACAATTTTAGTTGCTATATCAAGCAGTATTTCAAATATTGGCACTTCTTTTCTAGATACACCAAATAATTTAATATTTATTTTTTTTATTATGGTAGTTATTGGGGGTTCCTTTTTTTCAACTAGCTCAGGTATTAGAGTTATAAAGATTTTGAGTTTGTTAAAATTTTCGATAAATAATCTTTTATCTCATACTAAGCCAAATCAAGTGTATTCAAATAAAGTTTCACTGATCAATGAGAACACTGAAAAGTCAGATATAAATAAATATTTTTTTTCAATAATTATTTTCATTGTATCATTATCTTTATTGACATTATTCTTAACCCTATCCGAAATTCAATTTGAAAACTCATTTAAGCTTTCAATTTTAACAATTATGAATACTGTTAATTCAAGTATGTTTGAACTTGCGAATTTTGACTTTTACAATCTTTCTTTTTTAACTAAGATTTATTTAATAATTTTCATGATAATAGGTAGAGTAGAGCTATTAACAATACTAATATTATTTAAAAAATATCTTTTCAAAAATTAAATTAGTATTATAAAGTATTTCCTTCTGCGCCCTTAGCTCAGCTGGATAGAGCATCGGTTTTCTAAACCGAGGGTCGGAGGTTCGAATCCTCCAGGGCGCGCCATCTTTAATTGATCAATATTGATGAGGTTATTTTACCATTGATGGTTGTATAACTTTCTGCTTTACTCAATTATTCAAAAATTACTTTTTGAATAATTTGTTAACAAATAAATAATAAAAAGAGGAAAATAATGTTTAAAATAATAAAACAATTGACTTCTGTAGTTGCTATGTTTGCAGTGCTATTTGCATTTTCAACAGAAACAATGGCTGCTAAGAAATCAAAAACTCTTGAGAACACTAAAAAAAGAGGATTCGTAAGATGTGGTGTTTCTCAGGGTCTACCTGGATTTTCAAATGCAGATGAGTCTGGAAATTGGACAGGAATAGATGTTGATGTATGTAGAGCTGTTGCGGCTGCTACATTAGGAGATGCAACTAAAGTTAAGTTTACTCCGTTAAGTGCAAAAGAAAGATTTACTGCACTTACTTCAGGTGAAATTGACATTTTATCAAGAAACACAACTTGGACACTTTCAAGAGATGCTGACATTGGTTTAACGTTTGTCGGTGTAAACTTTTATGATGGACAAGGTTTCATGGTAAGAAAAGGTTCAGGAATTGCATCTACAAGTGAATTCAAAAATGGAACTTCAGTTTGTACAAACTTAGGAACTACAACTGAGCTTAACATGAGAGACTTCTTTGATTCTAAAGGAATTTCATATGAGCCAGTAGTATTTGAAAAAGCTGATGAAGTCGTAGCTGCTTATGATGCAGGTAGATGTGATACATACACTACAGATAAATCTGGTCTTGCTGCACAAAGAACTAAATTGTCAGCTCCAGATGATCACGTAGTATTACCTGAAACTATTTCAAAAGAGCCACTTGGACCAGTTGTACGTCAAGGTGATTCTGTTTGGGAAGATATAGTAAGATGGTCTTTAAATACTATGATCGAAGCAGAAGAATATGGTGTTGACTCTTCAAATGCTGACATGATGAAAACTTCAAACAATCCAGCAATTAAAAGATTAGTTGGTGCTGAAGGTGAGTTAGGTGCAGCTTTTGGTTTAGATAATGAGTGGAATTTAAGAATTATCAAACAAGTTGGTAACTACGGTGAAAGCTACAAAAGAAATATAGCTGACACTGGAATTCTACCTGATAGAGGTCCAAATGAATTATGGACTAAAGGTGGAATATTATACGTACCACCAGCAAGATAATTTTTTATCAAATTAATTAAAAAGGGCTAGATATTTCTAGCCCTTTTTTTTATTATAAACTCCGATGAACAACATTATAAAAAAATTTATACCTCAGATTTTAGCAATACTATTTGTTGTTCTTATTTTTGGGTTTTTAACCCTGAATGCTCAGACCAATATGGATAATAGAGGTATTGATTTTGGTTTTGATTTTTTATCACAAGAGTCTTCATTTGATGTTCAATTTTCTTTAATTGAATATAGTGGATCAGACTCTTATGCCCGTGCTTTTCTAGTTGGGCTTTTAAATACTTTGTTAGTTTCTTTTATAAGTATAATTATTTGTACAATACTAGGTGTTATTATTGGTGTAGCAAGATTATCATCAAATTATCTCATAAAAAACTCAGCCGCGTGGTACGTTGAGTTTTTTAGAAATATTCCATTACTGCTACAAATCTTCTTTTGGTATTACGCAGCTCTTAGAGCGTTACCAATGCCAGAGAAAGCTAATGCGTGGTTTGGGGTAACTTATATGACTGTAAAAGGATATTATATACCAGCAATGATATGGGAAAATTTGAATATATTTCTATATTGTGGTCTTGCAGCAATAATATCAATTATCGTATTAAGGAATTACGCAAGTAAATTAAGAGACACACAAGGTAAACAAATTCCTGTTTTTCTTTATTCGGTTGCATTATTAATTGTATTGCCTCTTTTGTCATTTTTATTTGGTGGAGTATCTTTGGGATTTGAATTACCAGAGCTTAAAAAATTATCAAAAATTTCTTATATATACGAAGGTGGAATAAGTTTACCACCTGAATTAATAGCATTAGTTCTAGCATTATCTTTATATACTTCTACTTTTGTAGCAGAATGTGTCAGAGCCGGAATTGAAGGCGTAAGTAAAGGCCAAAAAGAAGCCGCAGCATCGGTTGGTTTGACGCCAAATCAAGTTTTAAAATTAGTTATTATGCCTCAAGCATTAAGAATTATTATACCACCCACAACAAACCAATATTTAAATTTAACTAAGAATTCATCTTTGGCAGCTGCTATTGCATATCCAGATTTAGTACTTGTATTTGCAGGGACTGCTTTAATGCAAACAGGTAAGGCAATAGAAATTGTTTCAATAACAATGCTAACCTATCTAACTATTAGTTTAACTATTGCAGCAATAATGAATTGGTATAACAAAAAAATCGAAATTAAAGAAAAGTAATGCAAACAATAAAATTTTTAAAACCTAGCAGAGATAACATTAAAAACTATTCTATAATTGGATCTTTTTTAGTTTTAGTAAGCTTAATTGATGTCATATCAAATGCTTTTTTAAAAATAAATTTAACATCTTTTCTACCTGGCTCCTTAACTACTTTGTTTCCATTAATCATAGGGTTAATCGGATTAAATATGATGAGAATTGATTATTCAGGAAACAAAACATTAGATTTATTAAATAAAAATATAAATACAAATAATTTTAATGCTTTATTAACTCTATTAATATTATTTTCAATTATTAAAGCTCTTCCCCAGTCTTTAAGTTGGATGATTTTAGACGCCACTATTTCAGGCGACTCAAAAGATGCTTGTACAGGCACAGGTGCTTGCTGGACATATATTAAAGTTTGGTTCAGAAGATTTATGTATGGAATGTATCCTAATGAATTTCATTGGAGAATAAACACTGCATTTATATTAGTTATAGCACTTGGATTTGTTGGGTATTTCATGAAGGATAATTTAAAAAAATATTTGGCATTATATTATGTTATTATCTATCCAGTTATTGCATATTTAGTTATCTACTATTTAATATCTGGTGGATCGTTTGGTTTACAATGGGTAGAGACTGGTGCATGGGGAGGTTTGTCGCTTACTTTTATAGTTTCTTTTTTCTGTCTAATTTTCTGTTTCCCATTAGGCATGATATTTGCATTGGGGAGAAGATCTAATCTTCCAGCAATAAAATATATATCAATTTGTTATATTGAATTTTGGAGAGGTGTTCCATTGATTACAGTATTATTTATGTCATCTGTAATGTTTCCAATGTTTCTGCCTGAAGATTTTTTTATGGATAAATTGGTAAGAGTAATTATTGCGATAACGTTATTTGAGGCCGCTTACTGTGCTGAAGTTATTAGAGGAGGTTTACAATCACTACCTAGAGGTCAATACGATGCAGCAAAGTCCTTAGGAATGGGTTATTGGAAAATGCATATTTTTGTAATTTTACCTCAAGCTCTAAAATTAGTTATACCTGGAATAGCAAATACATTTTTAGCCTTAGTAAAAGATACACCTTTAATCTTTGTAGTTGGTTTAGCTGAATTAGCAGGGATGCTTGCATTAGCAAAAACAAATCCAAAATGGCTTGGCTTTGCTATGGAAGGATATATTTTTGCATCAATAATATTCTGGATTATATGCTATGCAATGAGTAAATATAGTTATAACCTAGAGGCGAAATACAAAACCGAGAGATAAAAAATGTCTGATCCAATTATAAAAATTCAAAATATGAATAAATGGTTTGGTGATTTTCAAGTTTTAAAAAATATAAATCTTGAGGTTGAAGCAAATAAGAAAATTGTAGTATGTGGCCCGTCTGGCTCAGGCAAATCAACACTTATAAGATGTATCAACAGATTAGAAGAGCATCAAGAAGGAGATATAATTGTTGATGGAAATGAACTATCAGAAAAAACAAAAGATATTGAAAAAATTAGAGCTGAAGTTGGAATGGTTTTTCAACAATTTAATTTATTTCCACATCTTTCAATATTAGATAATTGCACACTTGCACCTATTTGGGTAAAAAAAATGCCAAAAAAAGAAGCTCAAGAACTGGCCTTAGATCAACTAAAAAAAGTTCAAATAGATGATCAAGCAAACAAATTTCCTGGACAACTTTCAGGTGGACAACAACAACGATGCGCAATCGCCAGAGCATTATGTATGCAGCCAAAGATTATGTTATTTGATGAACCAACATCAGCCTTAGATCCAGAAATGATTAAAGAAGTACTAGATGCAATGGTAAGTCTTGCAAAAGGCGGGATGACGATGATTGTTGTGACGCATGAGATGGGATTTGCTAAAGAAGTTGCTGATGAAGTCATTTTTATGGACGAGGGAATGATAATTGAGAAGGCAGACACTAAAGAATTCTTTGCTAATCCAAAGAGTGACAGAACTAAGCTTTTTTTAAGCCAAATTCTTTAAAATAATTCTAAAGACTTCATAAAAAGTTACTTGACAGCTTTGGAATAAGTTAAAAAAACCATTTTTTTTAAAAATTATTTTACTTGCATAAAGTTTTCTATTTAGATTAACTCTTATTATTATTTTATTTAAAGAGGGGTCTTGAATGGAAGAAAATTTTAACAAACATCTGGGCAATAAGCTAAAACTAAGAAGATTAGCACTAGGTTTAACTCAAACTAAAGTAGCAAAAGCTATAAACGTAACATTTCAACAAATTCAAAAGTATGAAAAAGGAACTAACGGTGTAAGCTCTATTAGATTGTTACAACTTTCAAATTATTTAAAAGTTCCAATTAATTATTTTTTTGAAGATTTTTCAGAATATTTAGTAAATCTTGATAAATCAAAAGAGGGACATATGAATGTAAACTATAACTTCTTAGTAAAAGTTTATTCAGAGTTAACTCAGGATCAAAAAATTAAACTTGGAAAAAATTTACAAATAGCACAAATAAATACTTCTAAAGTTGTTTAGTTGATTTGGCTCCTCGGGCAGGACTCGAACCTGCGACCAATTGATTAACAGTCAACTGCTCTACCAACTGAGCTACCGAGGAATATTTTCTCACAACTTACTTTTTTTAAAATTTATCTCAATACTTATTTTGGAGGCAACGCCCGGAATCGAACCGGGATACAAGGATTTGCAATCCTCTGCGTAACCATTCCGCCACGTTGCCATCAAATATAAAATATTTGGTAATCGACATTTGTATAATCCTTTTTGATCATTAGTCTATAAATTTAGCAATGATTTTCATTATTGTTTATTAATTTGATTAATTTATAAAACAAATCAATGAGTTTTGATAAATATGAGCATAAAATTGTTGAGAATAAAATCTATGATTATTGGGAAAAAAATGAATTATTCAAACCCAAAGAAAATTCAAAAAAATTCTCAATTGTTATTCCTCCACCAAATGTAACTGGCAGCCTTCATATGGGGCATGCATTAAATAACTCAATCCAAGATGTCTTAACCAGATTTCATAGAATGAATAATTATGAAACTTTATGGCAGCCTGGAACTGATCATGCTGGTATTGCAACCCAAGCATTAGTAGAAAAAAAAATTGCAAAAGATGGTTTTAAAAAAAACGACTTAGGTAGAGACAAATTTGTAGAAAAAGTATGGGAATGGAAAAATGAATATGGAGATATAATAATAAATCAACTTAAAAAACTTGGATGCTCTTGTGATTGGTCACGTAATGCGTTCACAATGGATGAGAATTTGTCTAAGTCAGTGATAAAAGTATTTGTTGATCTTTATAATAAAAAATTAATCTACAAAGCAAAAAAACTTGTCAATTGGGATGTTGTTTTAAAAACAGCAATATCTGATCTAGAAGTTGATCAACGTGAAGTAAATTCTCAACTTTATTATATAAATTATCCTATAGAAAATTCTGATAAATTTATAACAATTGCAACAACTAGACCGGAAACTATGTTGGGAGATACTGCAATAGCAGTAAACCCTAAAGATGATAGATTTAAAGATTTAGTAGGTAAGTTTGTAAGTATTCCTTTAGCAAAGAGAAAAATAAAAATAATTACAGATGATTATGCTGATCCTGAACAAGGAACTGGAGCAGTAAAAATTACTCCAGCTCATGATTTTAATGACTATGATGTAGGTATAAGAAACAAGTTAGAAGTAATTAATATATTTACCCCCGATGGAAAAATAAATGACAACGCACCTGACCTATATAAAGGTTTAGATAGATTTGCTGCAAGAAAGTTAATCTTAAAACATCTTGAAGAAGGAAAATTTTTAGAAAAAATAGAAAAACTAGTAAACAAAGTTCCTTATGGTGACAGATCTAATTCTATTATTGAACCTTATTTAACAGAACAATGGTTTGTTGATGCTAAAACTTTAGCCATTAAAGCAAAAGAGGTAGTAAATAATGGTAAGACTAAATTTTTTCCAGAAAATTGGTCTAAAACTTATTTTCAATGGATGGATAATATTGAACCTTGGTGTATTTCTCGTCAATTATGGTGGGGACATCAAATTCCAGCATGGTACGGTCCTGATGGAAAAATATTTGTAGCTGAAAGTGAGGATGAGTGCAAAAAACAGGCAAAAGAATTCTATTCAAAAGATGTTGAATTAAAAAGAGATGAGGATGTTCTAGACACTTGGTTTTCATCAGGTCTTTGGCCATTTGCGACTTTAGGTTGGCCTGAAAAAACATCAGAAGTTGAAAAATTTTATCCAACAAGTGTTCTCGTTACCGGTTTTGATATCATATTTTTTTGGGTTGCTAGAATGATTATGATGGGTACAGAATTTTTAAAAGAAGAACCTTTTAAAAATATATACGTTCACGCTTTAGTTAGAGATGAAAAAGGTCAAAAAATGTCTAAATCAAAAGGTAATGTAATCGATCCTTTAGAACTTATTGAAAAATATAGTGCTGATGCTTTAAGATTTACTCTTTTATCAATGGCATCACCTGGTCGCGATGTAAAATTATCAGAAGATAGGGTCAAAGGTTATAGAAATTTCTTAAATAAAATTTGGAATGCCAATAATTTTTTAAGGCAAAATGAGTGTGATTTTAGTGATATTAAAAAACCTGAAAATCTTAAATTAATAATCAATAAGTGGATACTATCTGAGCTTGTAAAAGTTAAAAACGAGACAGAAAACAGTTTAAAAAATTATAGATTTGATGAAGCAGCAAAGAATATTTATCAGTTTGTATGGCATTCATTTTGCGACTGGTATTTAGAGCTATCTAAAACTGTATTTAATTCTAATAATGAGGAAGAGATTAAAGAATTAAGACAAACTTCATCTTATATATTTAGAGAAATTTTAATAATACTTCATCCATTTATTCCATTTGTTACAGAGGAGATTTGGTTGAATAACAAATTAGATAAAAATGGCGATGAATTCTTAATGCATGCTAATTGGCTAGAAGATGATTATCACGAAAAAAAATCTTATGATGAAATTAATAACATCATTAATTTTATTACATCTATTAGATCATTTAAAAATGAATTAAACATTAGCCCTGGATCATTTATTGAAATTTCAACAGAAAACACAAATAAAGAATATAAAAACTTTTTATCAGCTAACGAAAATATACTAAAAAAAAATGGAAGAATTAAAAACTTTCATGAAAATGATTTAAAAAAATCATCAGCAAGCATCGTCATCAATGGTGAGCTATTTAAATTATATTTTGATGAAGATGTTGATTTAAATATGATCAAATCAACACTAGAGAAGAAAATTACAAAAATTAGTGAAGAGATGAAAAAAATTGATGTTAGGTTATCAAATAAATCCTTTGTGGATCGTGCACCACAAAATATAGTAGAGCAGGAGAAAAGCAACTTTGCTAATCTAGAAAAAGATGTTAAAAAAATAGAATTAACTCTAAAAGGTTTATAATGAAAAAATTTAATAAGAAAAAATTACCAAGTAGACATACAACAATAGGTGCTGATAAAGCTCCTCAAAGATCGTTTTATTATGCAATGGATTTAACAGAAAAGGATGTTGCTAAGCCATTTGTTGGAGTTGTCTCAACATGGAATGAAGCTGCTCCATGTAACATTAATTTAATGAAACAAGCACAATCGGTCAAAAAAGGTGTTCAAGCAACCGGTGGAACACCAAGAGAATTTTGTACTATTACAGTAACAGATGGAATTGCAATGGGTCATGAGGGAATGAAATCATCTTTAATATCAAGAGATGTGATTGCAGACTCAACAGAACTAACTGTTAGAGGTCATTGTTATGATGCATTAGTTGGATTAGCTGGATGTGATAAATCATTACCAGGTTTAATGATGGCTATGGTTAGATTAAATGTTCCAAGTGTTTTTATTTATGGCGGTTCTATTTTACCAGGTAGATTTGAAGGTAAAGATGTAACAGTAGTTGATGTATTTGAAGGTGTTGGAAAATATACATCAAAAAAAATGACAGCTCATGCATTAAGGAAATTAGAATTAAAAGCATGTCCTAGTGCTGGTGCATGCGGTGGTCAATTTACAGCTAATACAATGGCATGTGTTTCAGAGGCAATTGGTTTAGCATTACCTTTTTCTGCTGGCACACCTGCCCCTTATGCTGAAAGAAATAAATATGCAGTTGATAGTGGAAAAGCTGTAATGAATTTATTAGCAAAAAATATTAGACCAAGAGATATAGTAACTAGAAAATCTTTAGAAAACGCAGCAACAATTGTTGCAGCAACTGGTGGATCAACAAATGCAGGATTGCACTTACCAGCTATCGCAAATGAAATAGGAATTAAATTTGATTTAATGGATGTTGCAAAAATATTTAAGAAAACTCCTTATCTTGCTGATTTAAAACCTGGTGGAAAATATGTTGCAAAAGATATGTGGGAAGCTGGAGGAGTTCCTATGTTATTAAAAACTCTTATGGATGGTGGTTACATTCATGGAGACTGTATGACAGTTACAGGAAAAACCATGAGAGAAAATTTAAAAAATGTTAAATTTAGAACTAATCAAAAAGTAATGAGATCTTATAAAAATCCAATTTCTCCAACTGGAGGAGTAGTTGGATTAAAAGGAAATTTAGCTCCAGAAGGTGGAATTGTAAAAATAGCAGGTTTGAAAAAATTAAAATTTACAGGAAGAGCAAGATGTTTTGATACTGAAGAAGCTGCTTATAAAGCAGTGATTAGTAGAAAGTATAAAGATGGAGATATCATTATAATAAGATATGAGGGACCAATAGGAGGTCCTGGAATGAGAGAAATGCTTCAAACAACTGCAGCAATCTACGGTCAAGGAAAAGGGGAGAAAGTAGCCCTTATAACAGACGGTAGGTTCTCTGGGGCTACCAGAGGCTTTTGTATCGGTCATGTGGGCCCTGAGGCCTCTGTAGGCGGTCCTATAGCCCTTTTAAGGAATGGAGATATCATCGATATAGATGCTAAAAAGGGCACAATTAACGTAAGGCTTACAAAGAAGGAATTAAGTGCAAGACGAAAAAAATGGAAACCAAGAAAGATGAATTTTGGTAATGGTACTTTATGGAAATATGCACAAACAGTTGGACCAGCATATAAAGGTGCACCAACGCATCCAGGTGGTAAAAACGAGGTTAGAACGTACGCTGATATTTAATGAAAATTAGACCTGTAATACTTTGTGGTGGCGCAGGAACAAGACTTTGGCCAGATAAAAAAAAACATCAAGCAAAACAATTTATTGATTT